>NZ_JAINFC010000049.1 GCF_020740835.1 Streptomyces sp. UNOC14_S4 | reverse complement strand
TCCCCCGGCAGGCGCGACAGCGGCTCTCGCCCGCCAAATCCCCGCAGCCCCGCGACACCCCGATGCCCTCGCGCAACGGGAGGAACGGTCGGGGGCCCGCCGGCCCGGACGAGGACGATCTTCCCCCGTCACGTGCCGTACAGCCCTGGGAGACGCTCTTCTCGCCGCACCCCGCGGCGCCCAGGGGGCGTCCGCCGCGGCTGCCCGCCGTACCCCGGCAGTTGCGCAAGCCCGCGCGTGTCGCGGAGTTCGTCGGGGAGCGCCCGCCCACGTACGACGCCGAGCCGACGGCCTGGCCGGAGGGCGACCCCGGGAGTCTCGTGGACGCCGTGCCGGACACCGCGCTGGACGGCGCCTGCTATGGCGCGGTCACCCTGCGGGCCGCCTCGCTGCGCGGCGACTCCGCGCGCTACCGCGGCGAGCCCCGTCGCGACGCCCTGCTGACCACCCGCTTCGGCGAGGGCGACGGCGCGCTGGTGTTCGTGGCGATGGCCAGCGGCACCCGGATGGCCGGTGAGGCGCACCGGGCGGCACGCGACATCTGCGCCTGGCTCGGCGGGGCCGTCGGGCGCAGCCACACCCGGCTCTCCGACGACATCCGCGGCGGCAGGCGCGGCGAGCTGAAGTCCGGGCTGCACCGGCTCACCGACCGTTCGTACGGCCGGTTGCGCGCCCGCGCCGCCGAACTGGGCCTGTTGCCCGAGGAGTACACCGCCGCCGTGCGATGTGTGCTGTTCACCGCCGATCCCGCCTGCCGTACGCGGGTCTTCTTCGGCGTCGGCGCGGGCGGCCTCTTCCGGCTCAGGGAGAACGCCTGGCAGGACCTGGATCCGGAACCGGGCGATGCCGTGACGCCGGGCGAGCCGTACGTGGGCTACGGCCCGGCGCCGGAGGACCGCATGACCATCGACCTGGGTATCCCCACCCCGGGCATCACCCCGGCGGTGGAACCGCCCGAGGTGCCGGGCGAGCCGTTCCGCTTCCGGGCGTCCGTGGCCCGGCCCGGTGACGTCCTGCTGCTGTGCAGCGCGGGACTGGCCGAGCCGATGCGCGGCGAACCGGAACTGGGCGCGGAGTTCGCGCGCCGCTGGGGCGGCGGGGAGGCGCCGGGCATGGCGGCGTTCCTGGGAGACGCGCAGCTTCGTGTGACGGGGTACGCGGACGACCGCACCGCGTGCGCGTTCTGGGAGGCGTGAGGGGTCGACCTGGGGGCTCCGCCCCCAGGCCCCCGACGGCTGGAGGTGGCCGCGCCCCGAAAGGGGCGCGGGAAACTGCGCGACCGGCCCCACCCGACCCGCGGCCGCGCGCGGAGCGCAAGAGGCAGCCCAGTAGGCGTGACCGGCCAACAGATCTCGCACCTCAAGACTCATAAGTCCGCCATACGGACAACGGTGGACTGCTCCGAGAAGCCCATGCCACGCTTCCGTCATGTCTCACGCCGGAGTTGCCTTGGTCAGTCGACGTCACGTCGACCTGGGCCGCATGTCCAGCTCCATCTGTCCGGCACGCTGAGCGTCTCAGCACCACCGTCGCGCACCCTTTCTCTCCCCGCCCGCGCCATTCGCCCGCGCTCCGGGCCGCTTCCGCGTACGCGCAGGTCAGCACGGCCCGCCAGGGGTATTTCTGCCACGCCTCACGAGCCGTGCAGGCACCCCGTGAGCCGCGCGGGCACCATCGGGCACCACCCAGAAGGACAGATCGTCATGGCTGTCACCCCGGATCTCCCCGCGGGGCCCCCTGCGGGACCCGCCACCGCCCAGCGCCGCAAGGGCGGCCGCCACCGTGGCGAAGGGCAGTGGGCCGTCGGGCACTTCACGCCGCTCAACGCCAATGAACAGTTCAAGAAGGACGACGACGGTCTCAATGTGCGGACACGCATCGAGACGATCTACGCCAAGGCAGGCTTCGACTCGATCGACCCCAGCGACCTGCGCGGGCGAATGCGCTGGTGGGGGCTGTACACCCAGCGCAAGCCCGGGATCGACGGCGGCAAGACCGCGGTCCTGGAGCCGGAGGAGCTGGACGACAAGTACTTCATGCTGCGGGTCCGGATCGACGGCGGGCGGCTCACGGTGGCCCAGTTGCGCGCGATCGGCGAGGTCTCCGAGGCGTACGCGCGCGGCACGGCGGACATCACCGACCGGCAGAACATCCAGCTGCACTGGGTGCGTATCGAGGACGTGCCCGCTATTTGGGACAAGCTGGAGGCCGTCGGTCTGTCCACCACCGAGGCGTGCGGGGACTGCCCCCGCGTGATCATCGGTTCGCCGGTGGCGGGCATCGCGGCGGACGAGATCATCGACGGCACGCCCGCGGTGGACGAGATCCACGACCGTTACATCGGCAGCAAGGAGTTCTCCAACCTGCCGAGGAAGTTCAAGACGGCCGTGTCCGGCTCGCCCGTCCAGGACGTCGTGCACGAGATCAACGACGTCGCGTTCGTCGGCGTGGAGCACCCCGAGCACGGCCCCGGCTTCGACGTGTGGGTCGGCGGCGGCCTGTCCACCAACCCCCGGCTCGCCGAACGGCTCGGCGCCTGGGTGCCGCTGGACGAGGTCGCGGACGTCTGGGCGGGCGTCGTCGGGATCTTCCGCGACTACGGCTACCGCCGGCTGCGCAACCGCGCCCGGCTGAAGTTCCTGATGGCGGACTGGGGGCCGGAGAGGTTCCGCCGGATATTGGAGGAGGAGTACCTGGGGCGCGCGCTCGTGGACGGGCCCCCGCCGCCGGAGCCCGCGTCGCGCTGGCGTGATCACGTGGGGGTGCACCCGCAGCGCGACGGCCGGTTCTACGTGGGCTTCGCCCCGCGCGTCGGCCGGGTCGACGGCGCCACCCTCACCAAGGTCGCCGAACTGGCCGCGGCGCACGGCAGCGACCGGCTGCGGACCACCGTCGAGCAGAAGATGCTGATCCTCGATGTGGCGCCCGACCAGGTCGAATCGCTGGTCACGGGCCTAGAGGCGCTGGACTTCCAGGTCAGGCCGTCGCCCTTCCGGCGCGGCACGATGGCCTGCACCGGAATCGAGTTCTGCAAGCTGGCCATCGTGGAGACGAAGGCCCGCGGCGCCGCGCTCATCGACGAACTGGAGCGTCGGATTCCGGACTTCGACGAGCCGATCAGCATCCATCTCAACGGATGCCCCAACGCCTGTGCCCGTATCCAGACTGCGGACATCGGTCTCAAGGGCCAGCTCGTCCTGGGCCCGGACGGCCGCCAGGTCGAGGGCTTCCAGGTCCACCTGGGCGGCGCGCTGGGGCTGAGCGCGGGCTTCGGCCGCAAGGTGCGCGGGCTGAAGGTCACCTCGGCCGAACTCCCCGACTACGTCGAGCGTGTCCTGCTGCGCTTCCGCGAACAGCGCGAGGACGGCGAACGGTTCGCGACCTGGGTCGCACGCGCTTCCGAATCGGATCTGGCATGATCGGCATACCGACGGTGAAGACGACGGAAGGGGCGGACGCATGAGCGAGCGGGCAGCCCCGTTCTACTGCCCCTACTGCGGCGACGAGGACCTGCGCCCCTCCGAGGAGGGCCACGGCGCCTGGCAATGCGCCCTGTGCAACCGCGCATTCCGGATCTCGTTCCTCGGGCTGCTGGCCAAGGGCCTGGCGCCCGGGCAGCAGCCCGAAGGGGGCACCCCATGACCGACCCCGTGAACGGCCCCACGAGCGACCCCATGAACGGCCCCACGCGGCGCGGCCCCACGACCGCCGGCACGGACCTGCGCGCGCTCGCCGAACGGGCCGGCCGGGAACTGGAGGACGCCTCCGCGTCCGACATCCTGCGCTGGGCCGCCGATACGTTCGGCCCCCGGTTCTGTGTCACGTCGTCCATGGAGGACGCCGTCGTCGCCCATCTCGCGTCGCGGGTGCGGCCCGGCATCGACGTCCTGTTCATCGACACCGGCTATCACTTCCCCGAGACCATCGGCACCCGTGACGCGGTGGCGGCGGTCATGGACGTCAACGTCATCACGCTCACGCCGGAGCGCAGCGTCGCCGAACAGGACGCCGAGCACGGCCCGAGGCTGCACGACCGCGACCCCGACCTGTGCTGCGCGCTGCGGAAGGTGGCCCCCCTGGCGGCCGCCCTGGACCGCTACGACGCGTGGGCCACCGGCCTGCACCGCGACGAGTCCCCGACCCGGGCCGACACCCCGGTCGTCGGCTGGGACGAGCGGCGCGGCAAGGTGAAGGTCTCCCCGATCGCCCGCTGGACGCAGGACGACGTGGACCGCTATGTCGCGGAACACGGCGTGCTCACCAACACGCTGCTGATGGACGGCTACGCCTCCATCGGCTGCGCCCCCTGCACCGGCAGGGTCCTGCCCGGGCAGGACGCACGCAGCGGCCGCTGGGCCGGGCGCGCGAAAACGGAATGCGGGCTGCACGGATGACTCGACACGGAGAGGACACCATGAACGGGGCCACCATCTGGCTCACGGGCCTGCCGAGCGCGGGCAAGACGACGATCGCCCGCGCTCTCGCGGAACGGCTGCGCGACGAAGGCCACCGGGTGGAGGTGCTGGACGGCGACGAGATCCGCACGTTCCTCTCCGCCGGGCTGGGCTTCTCACGCACCGACCGGGACACCAATGTGCAGCGGATCGGCTTCGTCGCCCAGCTGCTCGCCTCCCACGGCGTGAAGGTCCTGGTGCCGGTCATCGCACCGTACGCGGATTCGCGCGAGGCGGTCCGCAAGCGCCATCAGGAGCACGGCACTCCCTATGTGGAGGTGCACGTGGCGACGCCGGTGGACGTCTGCTCCGTACGGGACGTCAAGGGCCTGTACGCCAAGCAGGCCGCCGGCGAGATATCCGGACTGACGGGAGTGGACGACCCGTACGAGGCTCCGGAGGCGCCCGATCTGCGCATCCGGGCGCACGAGCAGAGCGTCGGGGAATCGGCCGCGGAACTGCACGCCCTGCTGGGCGAAGGGGGCCTGCTGTGAGCGACGACAACCCTTACGCCCTGTCGCACCTGGACGTGCTGGAGTCCGAGGCGGTGCACATCTTCCGCGAGGTGGCGGGCGAGTTCGAGAGGCCGGTGCTGCTCTTCTCCGGCGGCAAGGACTCCATCGCGATGCTCCACCTGGCGCTCAAGGCGTTCGCGCCCGCGCCGCTGCCGTTCACCCTGCTGCACGTGGACACCGGGCACAACTTCCCGGAGGTGCTGGAGTACCGGGACCGCACGGTGGCGGCGCACGGGCTGCGGCTGCACGTCGCCTCCGTACAGGAGTTCATCGACGACGGCAGGCTGCGGGAGCGGCCGGACGGCACGCGCAACCCGCTGCAGACCGCCCCGCTGCTGGACGCGATCGAGCGGAACCGCTTCGACGCGGTCTTCGGCGGCGGCCGCCGGGACGAGGAGAAGGCCCGCGCCAAGGAGCGGGTGTTCTCGCTGCGCGACGAGTTCGGCGGCTGGGACCCCCGGCGGCAGCGCCCCGAGCTGTGGCAGCTCTACAACGGCCGCCACGCGCCCGGCGAGCACGTCCGCGTCTTCCCGCTGTCCAACTGGACCGAGCTGGACGTGTGGCAGTACATCGCCCGCGAGAAGATCGACCTCCCGGAGATCTACTTCGCGCACGAGCGCGAGGTGTTCCAGCGCAACGGCATGTGGCTGGCCCCCGGTGACTGGGGCGGCCCGCGTGACACGGAGCACGTGGAAAGACGACTGGTGCGCTACCGCACCGTGGGCGACATGTCCTGCACCGGCGCCGTCGACTCCGACGCCGCGACCGTCGACGCCGTGATCGCCGAGATCGCCGCGTCCCGCCTCACCGAGCGGGGTGCGACGCGGGCCGACGACAAGCTGTCGGAAGCCGCGATGGAAGACCGCAAGCGCGAGGGGTACTTCTAGCCATGACCGCACTCGACTCCCTGACGGACACGGCCATGACCGCCACCTCACTGCTGCGCTTCGCGACAGCGGGCTCCGTCGACGACGGCAAGTCCACCCTCGTCGGCCGTCTGCTGCACGACTCGAAGTCCGTCCTGGCCGACCAGCTGGCCGCCGTCCAGGACGCGTCCCTGCGGCGCGGCCAGGAGGCGCCGGACCTGGCCCTGCTGACGGACGGGCTGCGGGCCGAACGCGAGCAGGGCATCACCATCGACGTGGCCTACCGCTACTTCGCCACGCCCCGGCGGCGGTTCGTCCTGGCCGACACGCCGGGGCACGTGCAGTACACGCGGAACATGGTCACCGGCGCGTCCACCGCCGAGCTGGCCGTGGTCCTGGTCGACGCCCGCAACGGCGTGGTCGAGCAGACCCGCCGCCACGCCGCCGTCGCCGCCCTGCTGCGCGTCCCGCACGTCGTCCTCGCCGTGAACAAGATGGACCTGGTCGACTACGCCGAGCCCGTCTTCGCCGCCATCGCCCAGGAGTTCACCGCCTACGCCGCCTCGCTCGGCATCCCGGACGTGACCGCCATCCCCGTCTCCGCGCTCGCCGGGGACAACGTGGTCGAGCCGTCCTCGCACATGGACTGGTACGGCGGGCCGACCGTGCTCGAACACCTGGAGACCGTGCCCGTCGTCGACGACCCTTCGCACGCCCCCGCCCGCTTCCCCGTGCAGTACGTGATCCGGCCGCAGAGCGCCGAGCACCCCGACTTCCGGGGCTACGCGGGCCAGATCGCCTCCGGCGTGCTGCGCGTCGGCCAGGACGTGACCGTCCTGCCCTCCGGCCGCACCAGCACGATCGCCGGGATCGACATCCTCGGCCGCGGCGCCGACGTGGCCTGGGCGCCGCAGTCCGTGACCGTCACGCTCACCGACGACATCGACATCTCCCGCGGCGACATCGTCGTCCCGACGGACGGCGCCCCGGCCGTCACCCAGGACGTCGAGGGCACCGTCTGCCACGTCGCCGACCGGCCGCTGACGGTCGGCCAGCGCGTCCTGCTCAAGCACACCACCCGCACCGTCAAGGCCGTCGTCAAGGCCATCCCCTCGCAGCTGGCCCTGGACGACCTCTCCCTGCACGCCGACCCCGGACAGCTGGCCGCCAACGACATCGGCCGGGTCGTCCTGCGGACCGCGGAGCCCCTCGCGCTCGACGCCTACGCCGACTCCCGGCGCACGGGCTCCTTCCTGCTGATCGACCCCGCCGACGGCACGACCCTCACCGCAGGCATGGCCGGAGAGGCGTTCGGAGGTGGCAGGGGCGGTATCGGCCGATGTGCCGACCGGTAACCGTGGCGCTCACTGTTCCCGAACCCCCGTAGCACCGCTGCCGGGTGCACCTCCGCCGTGCGCCCGGCCGTTCGAGAGGATGTCCCCCTCGTGCTCGTGCCTGCCGTCATCCGCCCCGCCCGCCGCCGCGTCGCGGCCGCGGTCGCCGTCCCCCTGCTGATCGGCGCGCTCGGCGCCTGTGGCTACGGTTCCGAGAGGGACTCCGCTCCCAAGGGCGGGAAGAACACCACCGCCCAGGGCAAGGCGCTCTCCGCCGACACCGTCAGGATCGGCTACTTCCCGAACATCACCCACGCCACCCCGCTCGTCGGCGACCACGAGGGGATCATCCAGAAGGAGCTCGGGGGCACCAAGCTCCGTGCGACCACCTTCAACGCGGGCCCCTCCGAGATCGAGGCGCTCAACGCGGGCTCCATCGACATCGGCTGGATCGGACCGTCACCGGCCATCAACGGCTACACGAAGTCCAAGGGCAAGAGCCTGCGGATCATCTCCGGTTCGACCTCGGGCGGGGTCAGGCTGGTCGTCGACCCCAAGAAGATCTCCTCCCTGGACGACGTCAAGGGCAAGCGCATCGCGACCCCGCAGAAGGGCAACACCCAGGACGTCGCGTTCCTCAACTGGATCGCGCAGCAGGGCTGGAAGGTCGACGCCCAGAGCGGCAAGGGGGACGTCTCCGTCGTCCGTACGGACAACAAGGTCACGCCGGACGCGTTCAAGTCCGGCTCGATCGACGGCGCCTGGGTGCCCGAACCCACCGCGTCCAAGCTGGTCTCCGAGGGCGGCAAGGTGCTGCTGGACGAGTCCACGCTGTGGCCGGACAAGAAGTTCGTCATCACCAATGTGATCGTGTCGCAGAAGTTCCTCGACCAGCACCCCGACGTGGTCGAGGCCGTGCTGCGCGGCTCCGTGAAGACGAACGCCTGGATAAAGGACAACCCCGACAAGGCCAGGGACGCGGCGAACGCCGCGCTCCAGCAGCTGTCCGGCAAGGCGCTGCCCGCCGACATCATCGACCCGGCGTGGAAGAGCATCGAGGTCACCGACGACCCGCTGGCCTCCACTCTGCGCACCGAGGCGGACAACGCCGTCAAGGCCGGGCTGCTGGAGACGCCCGACCTCTCCGGCATCTACGACCTGACCCCGCTCAACAAGGTGCTGCGCGCCGCGGGCAGGCAGCCGTTCGACGCCGCGCAGCTCGGCAAGCAGTAGCGCTCGTGCACAGCAGCCATACCCAGGAGGTGCCCGGATGACCGGGGCGCTGACCGATCACTCCGCAACGGCCGACACCGAGAACGACACACCACCGGCCGTCCGCCTCGACCACGTCCACAAGAGCTTCGGCCGTCCGGGCGCGACACAGCCCGTACTGGACGACATCACCCTCGACGTACGCCCCGGCGAGTTCGTCTGCCTGCTCGGGGCGTCCGGCTGCGGCAAGTCCACCCTGCTGAACCTGGTGGCCGGTCTGGACCGGCCGACCTCCGGCACGATCGAGGTGCCCGGCGGGCGCCCCGCCCTGATGTTCCAGGAGCACGCGCTCTTCCCGTGGCTCACCGCGGGCCGCAACGTCGAACTGGCCCTGCGGCTGCGCGGAGTGCCGAAACCGCAGCGCCGCCCGGAGGCGGAACGGCTGCTGGAGCTCGTACGGCTCGGCGGCGCCTACGGCAAGCGGGTGCACGAACTGTCGGGCGGCATGCGGCAACGCGTCGCGCTCGCCCGCGCGCTCGCACAGGACAGCAGCCTGCTGCTGATGGACGAGCCGTTCGCGGCGCTCGACGCCATCACCCGGGACGTCCTCCACCACGAGCTCACCCGGATCTGGTCCGAGGCACGGCTGTCGGTGCTGTTCGTCACCCACAACGTGCGCGAGGCCGTACGGCTCGGCCAGCGCGTGGTGCTGCTGTCGTCCCGGCCCGGCCGGGTCGCGCGCGAGTGGGCGGTCGACATCCCGCAGCCGCGGCGCATCGAGGACGCGGCCGTCGCCGACCTTTCCGTCGAGATCACCGAAGAACTGCGTGGGGAGATCCGCCGCCATGGCCAGCACTGACACCTCGACGGAAAAACCCTCCCCAGGGCCCGGACAGACGGGCGACCTCGCCGGCCTGGAGGCGGGCCTCGACGCCCTGGACTCCGTACGCGTCGAACGCACCCCCTTCACCCAGGTCCTGCTGCAGAAGGTGCTGCCGCCCGTGCTGGCGGTGGTCCTCGTGCTGGTGGTCTGGAAGATCCTCGTCCTCGCGCACGTCACCCCCGACTACAAGCTGCCCGACCCCTCCGCGGTCTGGGACAGCCTCCGGGACCTGTGGCTGCGGGGCACGCTCTTCGACATCATCTGGACCAGCGTCTCGCGCGGCCTGCTCGGCTTCCTCGCCGCGCTCGCGATCGGCACACCGCTCGGCCTGCTCGTCGCCCGGGTCCGCTTCGTACGCGCCGCGCTCGGCCCCCTGCTGTCCGGGCTCCAGTCGCTGCCGTCGGTCGCCTGGGTGCCCGCGGCGGTGATCTGGCTGGGCATCACGGACTCCGCGATGTACGCGGTGATCCTGCTCGGCGCCGTGCCGTCGATCGCCAACGGCCTGGTCTCCGGCATCGACCAGGTCCCCCCGCTCTACCTGCGCGCGGGCCGCACCCTCGGCGCCACCGGCGCCCGCGGCGCGTGGCACGTCCTGCTGCCCGCCGCGCTCCCCGGCTACATCGCCGGCCTCAAGCAGGGCTGGGCGTTCTCCTGGCGCTCCCTGATGGCCGCCGAACTCATCGCCTCCTCCCCCGACCTCGGCCTCGGCCTCGGCCAGTACCTGGAGAACGCCCGCACCGACTCCGACATGCCGAGCGTGCTGCTCGGCATCATCCTGATCCTCTTCGTCGGCATCGCGATCGACCTGATCGTCTTCAGCCCCCTGGAACGACGGGTCCTACGCAACCGCGGCCTCGCGGGGCGGTAAGGCGCGCGTCATGGCCCTGCTCCTCGTCGCCCACGGCAGCCGGGACCCCCGGCACGCGGCGACGGTCACCGCCCTCCGCGACCACCTGGCCGCGTCCCGCCCGGGGCTGCGGGTGGAAGTGGCGTACCTGGACTTCTGCCTGCCGGGCGCAGGCCAGGTGCTGGCACGACTGGCGGCGGAGGGCGTACGGGAAGTGATCGCGCTCCCCCTGCTGCTGACGCACGCGTTCCACGCGCGGACGGACATCCCGGCGGTGCTGCGGGAGGCGACTCCTCTGGGGCTGACCGTGCGCCAGGCGGAGGTGCTGGGTCCGTCACCGCTGCTGACGACGGCGCTCGAACGGCGCCTGTACGAGGCCGGGGTGCGGCAGGAGGATCGTGCGACGACGGGGGTGGTGCTGGCGAGCGCGGGCTCGTCGGACCCGCGGGCGATCGCGGTGATCGAGGGGCTCGCGCGAGAGTGGCAGCGTACGGGGGGCTGGCAGGCGGTACGGCCCGCGTACGCGTCGGCCGCGTCGCCCCGCGTGGACGAGGCGGTACGCGCGCTGCGCGCGGGGGGCGCCCGACGGGTGGCGGTGGCCCCCTACGTCATCGCCCCGGGACGCCTCCCGGACCGCATCGCGCGGGGCGGGGCGTCGGCGTCAGCGGACGTGGTGGCGGAACCGTTGGGCGCTTGCCCGGAGCTGGTCTCGGTGCTGCTGCGTCGCTATGAGGAGGCGCGGACGGCTGCGCTGGCCGGCTGCCGCC
This sequence comes from Streptomyces sp. UNOC14_S4, assembly GCF_020740835.1. GTDB lineage: Bacteria > Actinomycetota > Actinomycetes > Streptomycetales > Streptomycetaceae > Streptomyces. The sequence goes on along the minus strand of NZ_JAINFC010000049.1, from coordinate 14,203 downwards.
GGGCGGGCTGATCTCCCACAGCCCGCCCGGGACGCCGGTCTGTCAGGCGGCCGAGGGGGCCGCGGCCCTCGCTAAGATCAGCGGTTGCTCAGTCGGAGGGGCAAGGGCTGTTAACCGCCGCCGCCCCGGGTAAACATCGGGAGGTGCGGACCTCACCGGATGACAATCCTTCGTATAAGGGTGGACACGGTGAAACTGACAGAGTGGGCGTACGAGCTCGCGGAATCCCTGCTGTCCGAACCTCTGCCGCGCCGTTGGGCGCACTCGCTCGGAGTGGGGAAGCGAGCCCGGGACTTGCAACCCATCCTCGGTAGCGAGGCGGAGCTTCTGGAAGCTGCCGCAGTCCTGCATGACATCGGATATTCGCCAGCACTGACCAAGACCGGGTTTCATCCGCTGGACGGGGCGCGTTTCCTTCGCTACCAGAAGGATGCGGATGAGCGCATCGTACGGCTCGTGGCTCACCACACGTTCGCCTTGCTGGAGGCGGAGGAGCGAGGGATTCGAGAGGAGCTGGCCAGGGAATTCGAGAGGGAAGAGCCACACCTTGTAGATGCACTGGTCTACTGCGATATGACGACGGCCCCGGACGGCAGGCGAACCAATTCGGCGGAACGTATCGATGAGATCGTGCGTCGTTACAGCCCGGATTCCATCGTGGGCCGATTCATCCAGCGGGCCGCACCTGACGTCCACGCGGCGGTTGCGCGGGTGGAGCGGCGCCTCGCTGCCGTTGGAGCGGGCTAGCCGATGTAAGGGGACGTGCGGCTCTCATCCATGCCGTGCTCGATACGCAGCCTCATCGACGGGTGCATGTCGAGGTTGGCAAGCTCTGGAGGGGCGACCCAGCGCACTTCCTTCGACTCCGAGCTTGTGCGTACCGCACCACCGGTTGGCCGAGCACGGAAGCAGATGGTGAACTGCTGGCGTACCTCGCCGTCGTCGTACGCCATGACGTGTTGTGGGTCGGTATAGACGCCTGTGAGACGCTCGATCTCCACTTCGATCCCAGTTTCTTCCCGCACTTCTCGGACGACCGTGTCGGCGATGCTCTCGCCGATGTCGTGGCCTCCCCCGGGAAGTGCCCAAAGGTCATTGTCCGTCTTGTGGATGATGAGCAACTGACCGGCGTCGTCAAGAACAACGGCGCTGGCTGATGGCACGACAGAATTTGCTTTTGGAGCACGCGGATCCCGGAAGTAATCAGTTCGGGCCATGGTGTACAACCTCAACATTCTTTGGGAGAGAAAATGCGACGTCCCGTCTCCCAGACTCGTTCAATGCTCTCGGCGTAGGTGTCGAAAACTTCCCCACCAGGTACGCGTTGGACATGAAGGACCGGGGCAAGCCAAGCGCTGATTCCGTATACGTGAGTGTTGGCGAGCATTTCATCATCGGCCCGGTACAGGGAGTTGTACAGCGTGGTGCCGTGGAGTCGGAACTCCACACCTGGAAGACCGAAGAGCGGGGCACAGTTCACCAGGGCATTGCGGGTCTTGCTCGCCTGTGCGCTGCCCACTCCCTCCTCTTCGCCGCGCAGGGCCACGGCTGCGGAGTCCGGATCGGCGAATATGAATCGCATGTGGAGGCCAGCGGCCGCCTTCTCCTTCACGATCCGGTGGAAATTCAAGTCTTCCGTGAGCCAGAAAGCGGAGTACGTAAGGATGTCGAACCGTTTCGTGGCCTGCGCGTAGAGCCGGGTCCAGAGATGACCGGGCACCATGTTGCGGTGCGGGTAGAGCTTGATGAGCTCAGCCTGACCGGCATCCGTTACCTCGGATGCCGTGCGCGCCTCCGGCCAGAGGTGGGACACCTCACGGCGGAGGAGCTTCGCCGTGGCGTACTTGTGCCGACGGTAAGGCGGGCGCCCTCCGTTGATCCAGCGCTCCACCGTTTTGATGTTCACGCCGATGCGATCCGCGACCTGCTCCAGGGTCAGACCTGACTCCACGATCGCCCCTCGGAGCCGCTCGTTCGCCATGCCGTCCTCTCGGGTGTCGGGACGCGCTGGGACGTCTTGACGGTAGATGAGACGTCCCCAACACGTCTACCTGCGCGGTTACTTGCCTCACTCAGGGCCGCGAGTCTTGAGGACGAAGGAGTTGCCCGCCAGCCAAGAGCGGGACACGACGGAGGCACACCAACATGAACAGGCGATCGACGAACACCGCCATCCGACCAGCCGTACCCCTGGCCCACGCTTCGGTGGGATCCGGCACGATCGTCAAAGGTGACCCGAAAACCTGCCCGGAGTGCATCCGTTTGGACAAGTGGGAGCAACAGGCCGGACAAGACCGGACAGCCACGGCGTGGGTGCGCAAGGCACAGGACCGCCACTTCCGGGACGCGCACCTGGAGGTGGGCGACCTGTGAGCGTCAACAAGCCGACCGGCAATTCCACCTCCAAGGGTGGCACGTGCCGGGAGTGCATGCGCCTGGTAATTGCCCGCGCCACGGCCCGGCGTGAGCACGAGCATGAGCAGGCCGAGCAGCTGACAGCGGAGATCGCACGGCACAACGCGACGGCCCACTCCTGATCCGGAAACACCGCTGGGGGCTCCCCCGCACGGCGGGAGCCCCCAGCACCACCTCAGGACGCGCCCTCACCGAGGAAGTACCGCGCGCCCTTCTCGTTCACATACGACGCGTAGACCCGCCCGAAGAACGGGTTCCCGCTGTAGAACCCCACACGCTGCCGCGCCACACCGACGACCACGGGGCGCGCCATGCAGGCGAATTCGCCCCGCTGTTTCTCTTCTGCCCAGGCCACCGCCTCCGGGTCGACCCGCTCGCCGACGAGGACGGGAAAGACGATGACCCCGGTCTGCGAGCCGAGCGGGAGGCCCCCTTTATTGGCCTTCGCGTAGGTCAGCACCCGCCTGGTGAACCGCTCGATGTCAGGCCGCGTGATCTCGGGCATGGCAGCGGCAACAGTGAACAGGTGAACGCGCGTGGCCATCCACCGCACCCGGAAGTCGGCACGCCGCCCGACGAGGACGGCCATGCTGGACCAGTCCTCCCAGTGCGTCGCACACCCGTCAGCCGTCAGCTGCTGTTCCAGCGAGGCCATATAGCCCTGCACCGAATTTTCGATCATGTGCACGATTATTCAGGCGAGTGAAGCGGGGTCAGGGTCCTGCAGGGGACTTCGAATGGATAGGCGCCTGGCGGATCTAGCACAACCCGCCCGTGTACCACGCGTATTTGATGTCGGCGGTGAGCCCCAAATAGGTACGGCCGGGAGCGACGCACAAGGGAGTCCCGCCGCCCTGCTGGAACTCGACACGAATGTAGATCCAGCTGCCGTCCGAGGTGCAGTGGTTGTAGTAGGCACGCCCCGACGGCCCGTCCGGGTCCCACCCACAGGCCTGCAACTTGGTCGAAACAGACGCCGTCTCCGGCGCCGCGTAAGCAGTCGTGGCCGCACTGCCCATGGCGACAACGGCACAGGCCACGGCCGCCGCACGCGCCCAGTTCGATCTCATGAGTACTCCCTCCCGACGATCGCAATGTGCGGCCAGTCTCGGAGACGCGACCGGGCAGGGGCTATCCGGAAACGGCCGCCGCCGTCGCTCTTTTTCGGATAGCGCCCGCCGGTGAGAGCGCACTCATCCCTCCCCGCGCAGGGTCTGCGAGGGCGTCCTGCCATAGGCGTCACGGTATGCCTGGGCGAACCGGCCCAGGTGCGTGAAGCCCCAGCGCAGGGCGATGTCGGTGACGCTTTCCGCCGTGTCGCCGAGTGCGGCGGCCCGCAGGTCGTCGTGGGCCCGCGTCAGGCGGACGCGCCGGAGGTGGCCGAGCGGAGTGGTGCCGAGGTGCGCGCGGAATCCGGAGCGCAGCGCCCGAAGGCTGACACGGGCAGCCTGAGCGATGTCCGCCACCGATATCGGCTCGTGCGCATGCTCGTCGCAGAAAACGACAGCTCTGCGGACGGCCGCGGGCGGCACGGCGGCGCTCTCGCGCAGTGCGCCGCCGAGAGTGTGCGGCTGGGTGTCGAGCAGTCCGTGGACGAGCAGTTGCTCGAAGTGCCCCTGAGCCAGCGGGGAAGCGGACAGCAACCCGCCCTCGGCTCCTTCGACGTAGGCCCGCACGACGCTGAGCCACGCCCGGACGGGCGCGTTCTCCTCACGTAATGACGGGTCGAACCGGACCACCGAGGCCGGCGGCTCGCCGAGGCGTACAGCAACGGCCCGGTCCACGGTCCGGCGGGGGACGTGGACGATCTGGTTGAGGCTGTCGCCCCGCCAGGACATGACGAGCCGCTGGCCGGGACCGACGACGCTCAGCGGCGAATCGGGCTCCTTGCCGTCCACCGTGAGCACGCCGTGCTCGGCCAGTGGGATGTGGACGTGGTAGAAGTCGGGCAGCTCGCCGGGCAGGACGTCCGCGTCCACGCCGTACCCGAGTTCGTACACGGACAAGGCCCCGCGCCCGAGACGCCGGAACGACCCTTCCGCCCGGGGACAAGAGCCCGTGACGCGGAGACGGTAGGGGGAGAACTCCGCGCCCACCAAAGCATGGAGAGCGGAAATATCGCCACCGCGGAAGAACACGGTCTCGTCGTGATCGGCCATCCGGGCACCGTACGGGCGCTGCGGCGCCGACGGGAGGGGACTGACGCGGTCCGGTACGCGCACGCGAATCGGCCGTCGCGCCCCGTGGGGGTAGGGAGCGACGGCCGACAGAACACCTGCTTACTGCTGCGGCCTTACTGAACGACCTTCAGCAGCTTGTTCGGCGTGCCGGGGCCCGGGTTGGAGATCTTGTCCGGGGTGGCGCCCTGGGTGAGTGCCGAGGCGACCTGGTCCGGCGTGGCGTCCTTGTGGCCGCTCAGGTAGAGCGCGGCCGCGCCCGTGACGTGCGGGGTCGCCATGGAGGTGCCGGAGATCGTCTTGGTGCCGTTGTCGCTGTCGTTCCAGTCGGAGGTGATGTCCGAGCCGGGGGCGTAGAGGTCGACGACGCTGCCGTAGTTGGAGAAGTCGGACTGCTTGTCGTCCTTGGTGGAGGAAGCGACCGTGATGGCCTCCTTCACCCGGGCCGGGGAGCCCTGGCCCGCGTCGGTGGACTCGTTGCCCGCCGCGACGGCGAAGGTGACGCCGGAGGCGATGGCCTTCTGCACGGCCGCGTCCAGGGCCTCGTCGGCGCCGCCGCCAAGGCTCATATTGGCGACCGAGGGGCCCTTGTGGTTCTTGGTGACCCAGTCGATGCCCGCGACGACCTGCTCGGTGGTGCCGGAGCCCTGGGCGTCGAGGACTCTCACGGCCACCACCTTGGCCTTCTTGGCCACACCGTGCGCGGTACCGGCGATGGTGCCCGCGACGTGCGTGCCGTGGCCGTTGCCGTCGTCGGCCTTGTCGTTGTTGTCGACGGCGTTGAAGCCGTAGGACGCGCGACCGCCGAAGTCCTTGTGGCTGATGCGCACGCCGGTGTCGATGACGTACGCGGTGACACCCTCACCCGCGCTATCCGGGTAGGCGTACTTGCCGTCCCCCTTGGTCTCGGTCTGGTCGATCCGGTCGAGCCCCCAGGAGGGCGGGGCCTCCTGCGTCGCACTGATCCTGAAGCGGTGATTCTGCACGACCTTGGCCACAGCCGGGTCGGCGGCGAGCCGCTTCGCCTCGGTGGCGTCGAGACCGCTGGCGGAGAAGCCGTGGACGGCCGAGTCGTACGTGCGGTTGAGCTTGCCGCCGTAGCGGGCGGCGAGGTCCTCGCCCTGCGCGGTGAGCGAGTGGCTCCCGGCGGCCTTGGCACTCGCGCCGTCCTTGAGCAGGACGATGTAGCTGCCGTCGACCGCGTCCTTGGCACCTGCGCCGAAGACCGTGCCCTCGGCAGGCGCGGGAGCCGCGCCTGCGGGCAGCGCCAGCACCGTGGCACCGGCCGCGACGGCCGTGGCGGCGGATATCGCCAGGACGAGCCGTCGTTTGCCGACGCGCTTGTGGGTTCCCATGACGGGGTTTCCTCCTTGCGTTGTGGGGGGATTGCGCGTGGGGCGCAATCGCCCGGAGCGACGGAAGGGATCGCTCCGGGCTCCCGAAACCCTGTCAGGATTGACGCGCTCAATTCAAACGCCTGCGCGGAGGTGTGACATACGCAACGTCTTTATGGAATTCAAATGCCGTTGAACAACGGCAAATTGGACAATGGCCGGTCAACTGTCGCTGTTTCCAGGATGTTTCACGCGTATCGAGCACGTTTCACACATCGCGGCACTCCACACGACCGCGGAACACCGGACACCTCAGGGGCCACGGAATCACAGGGTCCGCATGTGCCGGTTCCCGGCGGGCGGTGCGCGGGGATGGGCAAGGGGCACGGTTGTCCGGTTAAGTGGCGAGAGACAGGTGCCCACTCCCGGGAGGACCGATGACCGTGGGGGACGATCCTGCCTTAGGCCCCGCTGGAAAACCCGCGACAGGGAACGGTGACGCCCCGGCGGAACCGGCCTCCGGTGGTCGCCCGTTCGCAGGCCTCCCGGACGGCACGGCGAACTCCCCGGACGCCACGGCAAGCGCCCCGGATGCCCCGGCAGGCGCCGCCCCGGACGACGACGGGCTCACCGGGGCCGGTGAGCCCTCGGTGGCCGCCTCGGTCTTCCAGGTGCTCGGCGCCGACAACATCGTCGTCGGGGCGGGCTTCCTGTCCGGCGGGGACACCGGCTTCACCTGTGCGCACGTGGTGCTCGCCGCCGGCCGGACCCCGGGAAGCCGGGTGGAGCTGGCCTTCCCCCACCTGCCGGGCGCGCCGCGGGTGGCGGCGGAGGTGGTGACCGCGGAGTGGCGGCCACCGGACGCGGAGGACATCGCCGGGCTCCGTCTGGAGACCGTGCCGCCGGGAGCCCACGGCATGGCCGCGGGGGCGGGCGCGGGATGCCGCGGGCACCGGGTGTTCTCGTTCGGGTTCCCCGCCCAGGCCCCGCCCGGTGGGCATTTCGCATACGGCGAGGCCGGTGACCTGCTGCCCGTCGCTGACAGGGCGGGACAGCTGCTCCAGCTGACGGCGGCCGGCGACCTGACGACCGGCTTCAGCGGCGGTCCCGTCGTGGACGAGGTGACCGGCCTGGTGATTGGCATGGTCACCGCCATCGTCTCCCCCGACGCCCATCTGAAGGGCCTGGGCATCGCCTACGCCACCCCGGCCGAGGTGCTGCGGGCAGTACGGCCCGGGCTCGCCGAGCATCAGCCCTGCCCGTACCTGGGGCTGGAGCCGTTCACCGCCCGGCATGCCGAGTGGTTCCACGGCCGGGACGCGGCCGTGGAACGGGTCCTGACGGCACTCGGCGGGAACCGGCGGCTGCTGATGCTGCTGGGCCCCTCGGGCGCCGGGAAGTCGTCACTGGTCAACGCGGGCGTCCTGCCCGCGCTGGCCGAAGGGACGATCCCGGGCGGCGACCGCTGGCTGCCCGTGTGCGTCCGGCCGGGCCAGGACCTCCTCGCCCAGTTGGAGCGCGGGGGCCTGCCCGGCGCCACCTCGGACGGCCTGCCGTCCGCGATCGCGGCCCGGCTGGCCGCCGAGCCGGGCCACGACCGTCTGCTGCTGGTCGTCGACCAGTTCGAGGAACTCCTCACACGGTCCGGCCCGGCCGTCCTCCCCCGCACGGACGACCCGCGCCTGCGGGCCGTCGACCGGCTCGTGGAACTGAGCGCCTCCCACGCCCCCGTCACCGTGCTCCTGGTGATGCGCAACGACTTCTACGCGCCGCTCGACGCCCTCGCTCCCGAGCTGATGGCCGCCGCCCTGCCCGGCCTGTGCAACGTCCCCGCTACGCTCGGCCGCGCCGAGCTGAAGGCGATCGTCACCCGCCCCGCCGCGGCCGTGGGTCTGCCTCTGGAGGCCGGGCTGGCGGACCGGATCGCCGACGACGTCCTGGAGAGCGACGACCCGGCGGGCCGGCAGGCGCCCGTCACCCTGCTCCCTGCCCTGGAGCTGGCCCTGCGCCAGCTCTGGCTGCGACGGCGCCGCGAGGACGGCCGCCTCACGCACGCGGCCTACGAGAGGATCGGCAAGGTCACCGGCAGCCTGACGGTCTGGTGCGACCACGCACTCGGCCGACTGCCCGACGACCAGCGCCCGACCGCGCGGCGGGTCCTCACCGCGCTGGTCCGGCCGGCCGACGAGACCGACGGCACCCCGGCCACCCGCAGGCCCGTACCTCTCTCCCGCCTGCGGACCCTGGCCGCCGGCCCACGGCTCACCGACCCCGGCACCGGCCCCGACGGCACAGACGCAGACGCAGGCGTCCACGCGGATACCGACGCGGACGCCGCCTTCGACAGCGTGCTGGCGACCCTGACCCGCCACCGCATCGTCACCACCAGCACCACCGCACCGCCCGGAGCACTCCCCGGCACACCGCCCGGCGAACCGGCCGCGGAACTCGTCCACGACGCGCTCATCCGCGACTGGGCCGACCTGCGCGGCTGGGTCGCCCAGGACCACCAGTTCCAGGTCTGGCTGCTCCGCGCGACGGAGCAGCAGGCCCGCTACGCGCACAGTGGCCTTCCGGGGGACCTGCTGGACGGTTCCCTCCTCGCGGAAGGGGAGGAATGGGCGGGCAGCCGTCCGCTCCCGGCTGAGCTCGTCTCGCTCCTCGACGCCAGCCGCAGACACCAGGCGGCAGCGCTGCGGCGCACCCGGCGCCTCAACGCCGTCCTCGCCACGATGCTGGCACTCGCCCTGATCGCCACCGGCCTCGCCCTCTACCTGCGGCACACCGCGACCACCGCGCAGCACCACGCCGTCACGGCGCAGCACACGGCACAGTCACGCCAACTAGCCGCTCTCTCCGCCGGTCTGACGTCCAGTAATCCGGACGTGGCCTCGCTCCTGGCCGTCAAGGCGTGGCGTACCAGCCGCACGGACGAAGCCGCGGGCGCCCTCTACACGGCCCCCGCGCTCTTCCTCCAGCACCGCCTCGCCCCCACCACGTTCACCTGGTCGGTGGCGTTCAGCCCCGACTGCGGCACCCTGGCTTCCGGGGGCGAGAACGACGGCACCGTACGCCTCTGGGACGCGAGGACCGGCGCACCGCGCGCCGCCCTCACCGGCCATACCGACACCGTGATGGCGGTGGCGTACAGCCCTGACGGCGCCACTCTGGCCACAGCGGGCGCCGACGACACCGTGCGCCTCTGGGACACACACAGCGGCATGACCCGCGCCGTCCTCGCCAACCGCAGCGACGGGGTGGAGTCGTTGACGTTCAGCCCTGACGGCACCACGCTCGCCACCGGAGGCGGCAACGGCATCGTGCGCCTGTGGGACGTGACGACCGGCAAGGCCCGGGCCACCCTCACCGGCGGCTCCGGGATCGTGCGGTCGCTGGCGTTCAGCCGCGACGGCGCCACCCTGGCCACCGGGAGCGACGACGGCGGCAGGCTGTGGGACGTGAAGGCGGGCAAGCCCCGTATCGCTCTCGCCGGCCGTGATGTCACGGTGGACTCGGTGAGATTTGGTCCCGACGGCACCACTCTCGCCGCCAGGATCGGCCAGTCCGTACGCCTGCTGGACGCGGGCAGCGGCAAGGTCCGCAGCACCGTCATCGCGGACACCGGCCGCATGTCGGGTCTGGCGTTCAGCCCCGACGGCACCCTCCTCGCCACCGGAGGTGACAACGAACGCAGCGTGCGGCTGTGGGACGTGAGAACCGGCAAGACCCGTGCCACACTCGCCGGGCACACCGATCTGGTGCGGTCGGTGGCGTTCGCTCCCGACGGCACCGCCCTCGCCTCCGTGGGCTCCGACGGCATACGCCTGTGGGACACGAAGCCCGTCACGCCGCGCGCGTCCTTCGCCGACGGCGGGGAGGGCGTGTCCTCGGTCGCGTTCAGCCCCGACGGCGGCACGCTCGCCGCCGGACGCGGCGATGGCGCCATCCGCCTGTGGGACGCGCGCTCCGGCAGGCCGCGCGCCGCCCTTGCCGCCGACGGGCAGGGCGTGTCGGCGGTGGCGTTCGGCCCCGACAGCCGTGTCCTCGCCGCGGGGAGCGAGAACGGCGACGTACGCCTGTGGGATGTGGGAACCGGCACGTCCCGTGCCGTCCTGGGCGCCCCCAAGAGCGCCTCCTCCCTCGTGCGGTCGCTGGCGTTCAGCCCCGACGGCGCGACCCTCGCCACACGGAGCGACGAGGGGACCGTGCGCCTGTGGAACGTGCGCACAGGAAAGATCCGCACCGCCCTCTCCGGTCCCACCGACCCCGTGGAGTCCGTGGCGTTCAGCCCCGACGGCGGCACGCTCGCCACCGCGAGCGACGAGGGGGACGTACGCCTGTGGGACATGAGCACCGACAAACCCCGCAAAACCCTGCCCGGCCGCAAACGGCTGGCTTTCGTGGCCTTCAGCCGTGATGCCACCACCCTCGTCATCGGTGGCAAGGACGGCACCATCCGCCTGTGGGACCTGAAGACCGGCGCGGCACGCACCACTCTCACCGGCGACGGGAAATACCCGCTGTCGATAGTGGCCGATCCCGGCGGCGGCCTCCTCGCCACCGGGATCGACGACGGCACGGCGCGTCTGTGGGACGTGCGGACCGGCAGACTCCGCGCCACCTTCATCGGCCACACCAAGGCCGTGCAGTCGGCGGCCTTCAGCCCCGACGGCGCCGTCCTCGCCACCGGAGGCGAGGACGGCGCGGTACGCCTGTGGGGAGCGGATCTGCCCGGCGCGCAGGCCATCGCCGACTCCCTCTGCGCGGGCCTGCGCCGCGACTTCACCGAGGCAGAGAAGGCGGAATACCTTCGTGGGCAGGACTCCGAACCCGTGTGCTGAGGGCGCCGGAGACCGGCTCGCCACCGCCGTTCCGTGCCCCGTCCCCGTCGTACCGCTTCCCCGTCGTACCGCTCGCTCCTGCCGTGCCGCTCGTTCCACGCGCGTACGGGGCCGTGTCCCGGACCCGGTGGGGGCCGGGCCGACGGTGGGGCCGGAGCGTCCGTCCGGACCCCTGCGCGTCCGTCCGGGGCCCGGCGCGAGAGACTGATTCCGGACCAGCCCCCGCAGATGAGGACCCCCGTGGCCGACGCCCCCGCATTCGACGAACGCAGCGCCCGCGCGCTCCTCGCGACAGCGGTACCCGAGGTACCCGCCGCTGACGCCGAGCTGATCGCCCTGGGCGAGAACGCCGTCTTCGCCACCCCCCACCTCGTGGTCAAGGTAGGACGCGACGCCTCCCTCCTCCCCCGCGCCCGGCACGAACTGCGCGTCGCCGCGTGGCTCGCCGAGAGCGCCGTACCGGCCGTGCGGGCCGCGGAGCCCGAGCCGAGGACCGCGGACGGGCACCCGGTGACGCTGTGGCACCGGCTGCCGGAGCCGGCGCGCGCGGCGACGACCACCGACCTGGCCGAGCTGCTGCGCACGCTGCACGCCCTGCCGGAGCCCGGCTTCGCGTTGCCGAAGCGCGAACTGCTCGGCGGGGTGGAGCGGTGGCTGCGGCTCGCCGGGGACGCCATCGATCCCGCGGACGCCGCGTACCTCCGTACGCGGCGGGACGGCTTCGCCGCCGAGGCCGCCGCGCTCACCCCCCACCTGGCGCCGGGCCCGATCCACGGTGACGCCCTCCCCCGCAATGTGCACATCGGACCCGACGGTCCGGTCCTGGTCGACCTGGAGACCGTCTCCGACGACTTCCGCGAGCACGACCTGGTGGTGCTCGCCCTCAGCCGGGACCGCTACGGCCTGGACCCCGCGGCCTACGACGCGTTCGTACGGGCCTACGGGTGGGACGTACGGGAGTGGGACGGGTGCGCGGTGCTCCGCGGGGCCCGGGAGACGGCGAGCTGCGCGTGGGTGGCGCAGCACGCGCCGGGGAACCCGGCCGCGCTCGCCGAGTTCCGCCGCCGCGTGGCGTCACTGCGCGAGGGCGACCCGGCGGTCCGCTGGTACCCCTTCTGAGGGATGCGGGGCACCCGTCAGCGCAGCGGCCACCGCGGGTCAATCACCGCGTCCGCGTCGCCCTTGCGGCGGAGCCACTGCTCGAAATCCGTCGCCCAGTCCGCGTACCAGCGCACCTGGTCGTCGTGGAGCGACCAGGGGGAGGCCTCGGCTATGCGGGGGTGCCGCTCGGCGAGCGCGCGGGCGACGCGGACTGCCGCGAGGGCGTCCGCGCCCGCCTCGTGGGCGCCGTCGAGCACGACCCCGTAGACCTCGCAGACCGCCTCCAGCGTGCGCTTGCCCCTCCGGTAGCGGTCGAGGGCGCGGTCCATCGTGTAGGGGTCGACGACCGGGCCCGTGGTGCGGCCGGCCGCCGCCTCGCCCAGCCGCTCGGCGAGCGGGGGCAGCCCGTGCCGCCGCAGCTCGGCGGCGAGCAGGGACAGGTCGAACGAGGCGTTGTAGGCGACGACGGGCACGCCCGCCGACCAGTGCGCGACGAGGGTGTCGGCCACCTCCTCGACCACCTCGCGCGCGGGCCTGCCGAGCGCCGCGCGCTCGGTGGTGATGCCGTGCACGGCCGCGGCCTCCGCGGGAACGGGCACGCCGGGATCGGCCAGCCACTCCCGGCGGCCGACCGGCTCGCCGCGCTTCGTCTCGACGACGGCGGCCGTGACGATCCTCGCCTCCGCCGGATCCGTGCCCGTGGTCTCCAGGTCGAAACCGATCAGCAGATCCTGGTGCCACCCCATGGCGGCCCCCCTTCGTGGTGCTTCCCCCGACTGGTGACCAGCCTCGCACGGACCACTGACAACGCCCCGCGGAACGTCCCGCGGAGCGCCCGGCGGAGCACCCCACGCCCCACGGTCCGTCAGCTGCCACCTCGACAATTCAGAAATATTCAGGACACAGGGCGCGAATCCGCCCACACACTCTCGAATTCCTCACGGTAGGTCTCGAAGAGCCCCTGCTCCGGCTCCCGCCCGTCCCGCAGGACGTTGCCCCCGCCGCGCAGCACCAGCACCGGCGCCTCCATGCCACGCGCCTTGCGCAGGTACGACTGGACGACGGCCAGGCCGTCCGAGCCGTCCCCGTTGACGAGGTAGGCGGTGAAGCGCGGGGTCTCGTCGAAGACCCGGATCTCGAAGGCCGCGGTGTCCCGGAGCCGGTCCCGGACACGCCGCATGTGCATGATGTTCATCTCGACGGACCGGCTCATCTCGCCCTTCTTGATGCCCAGCTCCCGCTCCCTGCGGCGCACGGCGCTGCTGGCGGGGTTGAGGAAGAGCAGCCGGGCCCGGCAGCCCGCCTCCGCGAGCCGTACGAGCCGCCTCCCCGAGTAGTTCTGCACGAGGAGGTTCAGGCCTATGCCCACCGCGTCGAGGCGGCGGGCGCTGCCGAAGAGGTCCTCGACCGGCAGCTGCCGCTGGAGCCGCACCCGGTCGGGGTGGACGCCCACCACGTCGGCGTAGCGGTCGCCCACGAGGTCCTCGACGGCGTCGACGGGCAGCCGGTCGGCCGACGGGGCGGCGCCGGTGCCGCCGCCGAGGATGTTCAGCAGCCGCGCGGAAGCCCGCTCCGCCTGGGCCAGGACCGTCTCGGAGAGCGCGCGGTTGCGGGAGACGACGTTGCGCGTCACCTCCAGCTCGTCCAGTGCCAGTTCGAGCTCGCGCCGGTCGTCCAGGTACGGCTCGAAGCAGGGCCAGTGCTGGACGAGGAGTTCCCGCAGCTGGGGCAGGGTGAGGAAGCTGAGGACGTTGTCGTCGGCCGGGTCGAGCAGATAGCCCTTGCGGCGGCTCACCTCCCGTACCGCGACGGCCCGCTGGACCCACTCCTGCCCCGCCGGGCCCGCCGCGGCGACGACCCACTCGTCCTCGCCGTGCACCGGCTCGTACACGGGCCGCAGCACGGCCGCGACGACGGCACGCAGCCGCTGCTCCACCAGGTTCAGCCAGATGTAGGCCCGCCCCGCGCGCCGGGCGCGGGTGCGGACCTCGCTCCACGCCTCCGCGTCCCAGTCCAGTGCGGCCCCGATCTCCACGGGGCGCGCCAAGGACACCGCGCCGGGTGGTGTGTCGGCCGAACCGTCAACCCCTGGACCGTCAATCCCTGGACAGCCCTCCCCAGGGGGCAGCTCCAGCCCGCCCGAGCTCACCAGTGCACCGCCTTCCGCCCCCGTCCAACGATCAAGGCAGACTACTGCGCGGGCGGGCGGCGCTGCACCCGGACACGACCGGCCCTCCGCCAACTCTCCTGTTCTGCGTACGTGTTGTGACGGATCGTCATACGCGGAGTGAGCCGTTTCATAGCCGCGAGGGCCGCCAGGGCGCCTCCGCAGGGC
>NZ_JAINFC010000489.1 GCF_020740835.1 Streptomyces sp. UNOC14_S4 | reverse complement strand
GCCGGGGCCGGTTGCGGATCAGGGTCCGGGGCCGGTTCCGGTTGCGGGTCAGGGGTCGGGGCCGGTTCCGCTTGGGGTTCCGGCTGCGGGTCCGGTTGCGGCGTCACGGGGGGCTCAAGCGGAGCCGGTACGGGCTCCGGCCCGGCCGCGGAGAGCGGCTGTGGCTCGCCCTCTGCGGCCGGGTCCGCTCCGGGCACGGCCCAGAAGTCGGGGGTGACGGTGCCCCACGGGAGCATCGGCAGGTCGTCGTCATGCATGGGGTTCCTCATGGGTCGCGCGCGCCTCACCAGTCCACGATCCGGATGACCTTGCTGATGCGCATCATCGGGCTGGTGGCGTTGCGCCAGCTGTCGTACGGGACGATGCGGGTCTGCACACCGGTGCGCGGGGCCTCGATGAGCTGGCCGTTGCCGATGTACATGCCCACATGGCCCGGCATCGCGTCGGAGCCGTCGCTGCCGGGGTTGAAGACGAGGTCGCCGGGCTTGGGGTGGTCGATGTCGACCTGCTTGCCCGCGTTCTGCTGGTCGTACGTGACGCGGGGGAGGTCGATGCCCGCCGCCTTGTACGCCTGCTGCATCAGCGAGGAGCAGTCGCACCAGCCGCCCTGGTCGTCACCGTGGGCATTGGTGCAGTCGCCGCCCAGGTGGTACCAGCCGCCCTTCTGCTTCAGCGCCCAGGCTATCGCCACCCGGACCTTCTCGGGGGCGTCACCGGGCGCGCCCTCGGTGCTGCCCGTGCTGCTCGTGTCCGTGAATTTCGGGACGTCGGCCATGATGGACTTCACGTAGTCGTAGGTCTGGCCGCCCGCGAACCCCGGCGGCGGGACGCCTCTGTAGTGCTCGACCGCGCCCCAGCCCGCGTTGTAGCCGGCCAGTGCGAGCTCGATCGGGCTGCCGCTGTACTCGGGGTGCTTCTTCGCGTCCTCCAGCAGCTCGCACATGTACTTGCCCTGCGTGGCGATGGCGTCGGCGGGGTCCCAGACGTCCTTCTTGCCGTCGCCGTTGCCGTCGACGGCCATGGCCTCCCAGGTGCTGGGGATGAACTGGGCGATACCCGAAGCGATCGGGTTGCCGTTGGAGTCCTTCGACTGCGCGTCGGGCTTGAAGCTGCTCTCCGCGTTGATCTGCGAGGCGAGCACAGCGGCCGGCAGCCCGCACTGCTGCGACGCCTTCTCGATCATCGGGGCGTACTGCGCGGGCACACCGCCGTTGCCGACCTTCAGCCCGCCGACGGAGAAGCTGGCGCCGCCCTTTCCGTCGCCGCCGAACGACGCGATGAGCATGATGAGCCCGATTCCCAATATGAGGGGGCTCAATGCTATGGCGGCAACTACCAGCAGCATCCCCCGTTTGAAATTCACTCAGCCCCCAAGTCTACCCACGCACTGTAGCGGCACGGCCTCATGGGGAACGGCCGTCAACAACGCCGCTCCGTGACCGGGAAACCACTCACCGGCGGGGACATCACATTCCCACAACTGATTTCCACTCCCAAAGCCCCTTCCGAAGCCCCTCCCGAAGCCCCTTCCGCCGCCGGGGCATTACCCCCAAAGCCGCGCCAATCCGACATAGCCCATAGCAACCGGAGTGAATGGGGGTGACCGTGCCCCTCCCATGACTCACTTGGAACAAACCTGGTACCTGGCGCCCCATCAGCCGCATGGACACGACATTAGACTGACTGCCAGACATCGCAGCTCAGGGGATTCGCTGCGAATGCAGTTGCAATTCGGGGGAACGTTGGCTAAGAAGTTGAACCCGGCCGCGACGTTGCCCGCAGAAGCGCGTCTCGTCGTGCCGGTATTGGCCGCTATTGGCGGCAGCGGACGCTCGACGACCGCGGGAATGCTGGCGGGCTCCCTCTCCGCAATGGCATCCGTCCTGGTGCTGGACACCGCCCCGCGACTGGCCTCGCCTTGGCCTTCCTGGCCCTCCGAACCGGGTGCCGGTCTCGCGTCTGTACCACCGGATGTGCCCATGACCCGCCGCCAGGTGCTGGCGGCCGCTTCCCGCTGCGCCGCTCCGGGTGGCCGCGAGTGGCACGTCCTGACAGATCATCAGGAGTGGAGCGGAGCGCCGCTCGCCCTCCCCGAGGACCCGGCCGCGTGGTACCAGCTGGCCGCAGCGACCGGCCGTCAGGCCGTCGTGGCCGACACGGCGCACCCCGTGGCGCACGACATCGTGGCGGCCCAGTGCGAGGGCCGTCCCGCGCTGACCGCCGGGTGGTTCGCGCTGCCCTTCTCGGTGCCCGTGTTCTGCGCCGCCGCGACCGGCGGCGGGGTGCACGCGCTCCAGACCGCCGTACAGGCGGCGACGGCCGCCGGGCTGCCGCTGCACCGCGCGGTCGTCGCCCTGGTGGCCACCGGCGACGGGCGGTTCCCCGCCCCCGTGCGGGCCGCCGCGACGATGCTCCAGTCCCGGGTGTCCGCCGTGGTCGAGGTGCCGCACGACCCACACGTACGGAGCCACGGCATGCGCGACGCTCACCGGCTCAAGCCCCGTACCGCCGAGGCGGGCGACCGGCTCGCGCGGGCCGTGCTCGCGGCGGCGCACGCCACCTGGGGCGAGCCCCTTCCCCCTGCACCAGTCCCGGCCGCGGCGGCCGTTCCGCCCGCACCACTCACCGCCCGACCCATTCCCGAAGGGGTGGCCTCATGAGCCAGCTTCTGCACCACGCGTTTACCGTCCTCGCGGACGACCCCGGCGTCGTACCGAACTACAAGCCCGAGGTCCCGGGCACGCTGCAGACGCCCACCGGGAAGATCCTCGGCTGGACCGCGGGCATCGGCCTGGCACTGGCCGTCCTCGGCGGGCTGGCGGGCTGGGCGTGCGTGGCGATCGGCCACAACAGCGAGCGGGCGGGCCTCGCGGCGCGCGGCAAGCAGGCGATCCTGTGGAGCCTGGTCTCGGGCATGGGCATCGGTGTGACGAGCGGCCTGGTGCTGGCCTTCTACAACATGACTCAGGGCAAGTGACCGCCTTGGACTTCCAGGACAAGGCGCGGCGGGCCCGGCTGCGGCTGATCGGGATCGGCGTCGCGGCCGGTGTCGTGGTGACCGGTGGTGCGGTGCTCGCGGTCACGACGCTGGGCGGGGGTGACGACGACAAGGGTTCGGTGGCGAGCCCGGGGGCGAGTTCGGCGACCCCGGCACCGTCGACGGCCCCCGACAAGAAGTGGACCCCCGCCAACGGACGCAAGATACGCATTCTCAAGGGGAGCAAGGCGCCGGACGGCATCAGCGTCGGCTTTCCGCAGTCGGACCGTGGTGCCATCTCGGCGGCCGTCCGGCACCTGCAGGAACTCGACATCCTGGACGACACGATCGCCGAGAAGCAGTTGAAGGCCATCGTCTCCAAGGACTCCCCGGGCACCGTCGACAAGCGCGTGTCGGACGTCCGGAAGCTCCGCGAGGGAGTCGGCCTGCCGCCTTCCGGTGCCACACCCGCCGGGCTGTCCTTCACCACCCAGGTCAACGCCGTCCGCGTCACCAGTGCCGACAAGACCGGTCAGGTCCTCATCGTCTGGATGAACTACGACCGCTTCGCGACCGTGCCGGGCAAGGGTGCGGACAACAACCCGCTGAAGGGCGAGACCGACTACGC
Organism: Streptomyces sp. UNOC14_S4; assembly: GCF_020740835.1. GTDB lineage: Bacteria > Actinomycetota > Actinomycetes > Streptomycetales > Streptomycetaceae > Streptomyces. The sequence goes on along the minus strand of NZ_JAINFC010000489.1, from coordinate 1,994 downwards.
CATCTACAAGCGGGAGGGCGACGACTGGAAGCTCACCGAGGAGCCCCAGTACAAGAAGAGCGTCCACGGCCCCAGGGCGTACGACCCCGACAGCCCGTACGCCTACCAGGACATGTGGCGGCAGGTGAGCTTTGACTAGATTGCTCGCACGCCTCGGCACACTGCTGGGCGTCCTCGCGCTCGTGATCTCGATCGGCGCGCCCCTGGCCCTGGCCGGCGCCAAGCCGCCGGACCCGTATCCGCCGGAGCTCAGCCACGGCGAGAGAATCGGCATCAACGTCAACACGGGCGAATACTGCGACCTCGACAAGGCGGACGCGGCTCAGGACCAGGACCCGAACGCGAAGTCCAGCTGCCGCCCCCCGACGGACTGCCAGGACTTCCCCGCGGGCCAGACCGTCTGCGTCGGCGAGGACGCCACGGACCCCAAGGAGCGCCAGCAGTACGAGCTCAACGAGCTCAAGCGCTGGCAGGACAAGGCCGATAAGAAGGATCCGTACTACAACAAGTACAACGACTACATCACCAACTGCGTGAAGAAGGACGAAAAACCCTTCGCGCAGTGCAGGGAAGAAGCCGTCGGCAAGTTCGGCGTAGCCACCAAGGGCCCGCTCGACTGGGTCGCGGGCAAGATCTCCGAGATGGCCTCCAACGCCCTCAAGGAGGCCGCGGGTGCCATCGGCGAGTCCGTCGTCTGGCTGCTGAAGCAGTTCGCCGAGGCCTTCGACGAGATCTCCACCATCAAGCTCGCGAAGACCGGCATCGGCCCGGTGATGGGCATCGCGACCGGCCTCTCCGTCCTCGTGGCGACCTTCCTGCTGCTCCTGCAGTTCGGCAAGCTGGCCGTCTCGCAGCAGGGCGGGCCGCTCGTCACGGCGATCACCGGCCTGGCCAAGTGGGGTGTCGTGCTGGGCGTCTACGTCTTCGCCACCCAGACCGCGCTGGACTGGTCCGACACCCTCAGTACCGCGCTCATCAACCACACCTTCGACGGCGGCGGCACCAGTGACACCGACGCCAGTCAGGCCATGACCAAGCAGCTCACCATGCTCTTCGGCGGCCTCGTCACCGGTGGCGGTGGCGCCGCCACGGCCACCACCGCCCTCGTCAGCGGTGAGGGCGTGCTCGCCAGTGCCGTCGGCGTGATCATCGTCGTCGGCATCCTGTGCATCATCGCCATCGGCGCCCTGTGGGTGGAGATGCTGGTGCGTCAGGCGGGCATCATGATCCTGGTCACGATGATGCCGCTGGCGCTCGCCGGGCAGATGTCGGACGCGACGCGCGACTGGTGGCCGAAGGCCCGCAACGCGCTGATCTCGCTGATCCTGATGAAGCCGGTCATCGTCATCTGCTTCTCGATCGGCTTCAGCGCGATGAAGGGCGGCGAGGGCATCCGCAACGTTCTCGTGGGCCTGATCATCTTCATCATCTCGGCGTTCGCGTGGCCCGTGATCGCCAAGTTCATGGTGTTCACGACCGTCGGTGCCGGTGGTGCCGCCGCGGGCGGGATGCTGAGCTCGGTCGGCTCCAGCGTCTCGTCGATGTTCGGCGGCAACCAGGCCGCGCCCGCCGGCGCGGGCACGGCCTCCGGCGGCAGCAACTACACGAAGGCCGTCGAGGACGACAACAACAGCATTGCCGGAGGCGGCGGTTCCGGCGGCGGCTTCTGGTCCAAGGCCATGGGCGGCAGCACCGGCGGAGGCGCCGCCGCCAAGGCGGGCGGCGCGGCAGCGGCCGGACTCGGGCTCGCGCTGGCGGGCAAGGACATGCTGGAGAGCACCGGGGCGAACGTCGCCGCCCACGCCGGTCTCGACCAGGGCGCCCCGGGCGGGGGCGGCCAGGGCATCTCCCGGCGGCCGCAGGGCGGCGAGGCGGAACCTCCCGGTCCCGCGCCGGCCCCGTCCGCGAGCGCGTCCGAGGTCACCACGGCGGACACCACCGCTCCTTCGAGCGGCTCCGTCACCCCACCGCCCCGGCAGCCGGACGCCACACCC
>NZ_JAINFC010000488.1 GCF_020740835.1 Streptomyces sp. UNOC14_S4 | reverse complement strand
CCCCCGCGGAGGCCGCGGAGGCCAGCCAGACCACCACCGGTGAGACGTTCTCCGGCGCCATGGCGTCGAAGCCACCCGGAGCAGCCGGCGGGGCCATCGCCTCGGGGAACACCCCCTCCGTCATGCGCGTCCGCGCCGCCGGTGCGATCGCGTTGACCTGTACCCCGTACCGGCCCAGTTCCGCCGCGGCCACCAGCGTCAGCCCCACGATCCCGGCCTTCGCGGCGGCGTAGTTCGCCTGGCCCACACTCCCGAGCAAACCCGCCCCGGAGGTCGTGTGGACGACCCGGGCCGCCTCCGGTCGCCGCCCGGCCTTCGTCTCGGCGCGCCAGTGGGCCGCCGCGTGGCGCAGCGGCAGGAAGTGGCCTTTGAGGTGGACGCGTATCACCGCGTCCCAGTCGTCCTCGCCGAGGTTGACGAGCATGCGGTCGCGCAGGAACCCGGCGTTGCTGACGAGCGCGTCGAGTCGGCCGTAGCGTTCCAGGGCCGTGGCGACGAGCGACGCGGCGCCTTCCTCCGTGGCGATGTCGCCGTCGTGGGCCACGGCCTCGCCGCCGCGCGCGGTGATCTCGTCGGCGACCTGCCGGGCCGGACCGGCGGAGCGGCCCGCGCCGTCGCGGCCGACGCCCAGGTCGTTGACGACGACCCGTGCTCCCTCCGCCGCCAGGGCGAGCGCGTGCGCGCGGCCGAGGCCGCGCCCCGCGCCGGTGACGACGGCGACGCGGCCCGCGCAGATCCCGGTGCTGCCGAAAGGCATCTCACCCCTCCTTGTCGTGGATGACGTCGTGACCGGCGTTCGCGGCGTCGAGGAAGGCCGGGCGTTCGCCGCCGCCGTGGACGAGCAGGCTCGCGCCGGTGATGTAGGAGGCGGCGGGGGACGCGAGGAAGACGGCCGCGGCGCCGATCTCGTCCGGCTCGGCCAGGCGGCCCGCGGGCACCGTGCGGGCGACGGCGGCGACGCCGTCCGCGTCGCCGTAGTGCAGACGTGCCGCGGCGGTGCGGACCATGCCGAGGACGAGGGTGTTGACCCTGACCTCGGGTGCCCATTCAACGGCCATGCTGCGGGCGAGGTGGTCGAGGCCGGCCTTGGCCGCGCCGTAGGCGGCGGTGCCGGGCGAGGGCCGGGTGCCGCTCACACTGCCGATCATCAGGACACAGCCGCCCCCGGCCTGCCTTCGCATGATCCGGTGGGCGGCGAGCGAGGCCGTGAGCGGTGCGACGAGGTTGAGGCCGAGGATGCGGGCGTGGCGTTCGTCCGCGCCGTCGCCGAGGCGCTGGAAGGGGGTTCCTCCGGCGTTGTTGACCAGGACGTCGAGCCGTCCGTGCTCCTCCTCGACGCGTGCGAAGAAGGCCCGTACGCCGTCGGGGTCCCGCAGGTCGACGGGGAGGAAGCGGGCGGTGCCGCGCCCGGTGGCGACGGGCCGTTCCGGCGGTCTGCGGGCGCAGACGAGCACCCGCGCGCCGGTGTCGAGGAAGGCCCGTGCGATGCCCGCGCCGACGCCGCGCGTCCCGCCGGTGACGACGACCACCCGTGCGCTGCCGCCCACTTCGCCTCTCCCGTCGTCGCCGGTCCGCTGCTACCTTGCGACCTAACAAACGTTTGGTGGAAAGGTAGCGGATCCGCCGATGAGTGTCTCCACCTCCCGCCACGGAACCGCCGTCGCGGTCGTCACCGTGGACTTCCCTCCCGTCAACGCCCTTCCCTCACGCGGCTGGTACGACATCGCGGCGGCCGTCCGCGCGGCGGGCGGCGATCCCGCGGTGCGCTGCGTCGTCCTGGCCGCCGCCGGGCGCGGCTTCAGCGCCGGTGTCGACCTCAAGGAGATCCACCGGGACCCCCTGGCGCTGGTCGCCGTCAACCACGCCTGTGCCACGGCCTTTTCCGCGGTGTACGACTGCGAGGTGCCGGTCGTGGCCGCCGTGCACGGCTTCTGCCTCGGCGGCGGTGTGGGGCTGGCGGGGAACGCGGACGCGGTCGTCGCCTCCGAGGACGCCACCTTCGGCCTGCCCGAGCTGGACCGGGGCGCCCTCGGCGCCGCCACCCATCTGGCACGACTGGTGCCGCAGCACCTGATGCGCACGCTGTACTTCACCTCCCGGACGGTCACCGCGCGGGAGCTGCACGGGCACGGGTCCGTGTGGCGGGTCGTACCGTGCGAGGAACTGCTCGACGCCGCACTGGAGTTGGCGCGCGAGATCGCCGCCAAGGACGGCACGCTGCTGCGCATGGCGAAGGCGGCACTGAACGGCATCGACCCGGTCGACGTCCACCGCGGCTACCGCTACGAGCAGGGGTTCACCTTCCAGGCCGCGCTCAGCGGCGTCGCGGACCGCCGCCGCGCGGCCTTCTTCGAGGGGCGGGAGACATGACCGCCGACAAGAGGATGACCGCCGACGAGGCGGTGGCCCGGCTGGCCGACGGGATGACCGTCGGCATCGGCGGCTGGGGCTCGCGCCGCAAGCCGATGGCCCTGGTGCGGGCCCTGCTGCGGTCGGACGTCACCGATCTGACGGTCGTGTCGTGCGGCGGCCCGGACGTGGGCCTGCTGGCGGCGGCGGGGCGCGTCCGCAGGCTCGTCGCACCCTTCGTGACGCTGGACTCGATCCCGCTCGAACCGCACTACCGCGCGGCCCGGGAACACGGCGCGTTCGAGCTGACGGAACTGGACGAGGCGATGTTCCTGTGGGGGCTGACGGCCGCCGCGCATCGGCTGCCGTTCCTGCCCGTACGGGCCGGGCTGGGGTCGGACGTGATGACGGTCAACCCCGGCCTGCGGACCGTCACCTCGCCGTACGAGGACGGCGAGGAGCTCGTCGCGGTGCCCGCGCTGACGCTGGACGCCGCGCTGGTCCACCTCAACCGGGCGGACCGGCGCGGCAACGCCCAGTACCTGGGCCCGGAACCCTATCTGGACGACCTGTTCTGCGAGGCCGCACGGGAGGCGTACGTGTCCTGCGAACGGATCGTGGAGACCGGGGAGTTCGCCCGCGACGGCGGGCCGCAGACCCTGCTGGTGCAGCGGCACCGCGTGACCGGTGTCGTCGAGGCGCCGGGCGGCGCGCACTTCACCTCCTGCGCGCCCGACTACGACCGCGACGAGGTCTTCCAGGCGGCGTACGCGAAGGCGGCCGCCGACCCGGGGGCCTGGCGGGAATTCGCGGACCGCTTCCTGACCGGAGACGAGGACGCCTACCGGGCGGCGGTCGCGGACTTCGGCGGAGCAGGGGCGCCGGCATGACGGCGGCCGCACGCGCGACCCGTGCGGAGGTGTGCGTCGTGGCGTGCGCGGAGGCGTGGCGCGGCGACGGGGAGATCCTCGCGAGCCCCATGGGCACGGTGCCGACGCTCGGCGCGCGGCTGGCGCGGCTCACGTTCTCGCCCGACCTGCTGCTGACGGACGGCGAGGCGCTGCTGATGGCCGATGTGCCGCCGCTGGGGGAACGGCCCGCCGCCGTCGAGGGCTGGCTGCCGTTCCGCCGCCATCTCGCGCTGGTCACCGGCGGCAGGCGGCACGTGATGATGGGCGCGAGCCAGCTCGACCGGTACGGCAACCAGAACATCGCGTGCGTCGGCGACTGGCAGCGCCCGTCCCGGCAGCTCCTGGGGGTACGTGGAGCTCCCGTCAACACCCTCAACAACCCGACGAGTTACTGGATCCCCCGGCACTCCCCCCGGGTGCTGGTCGAGCGGGTCGACATGGTCTGCGGCGTCGGCCACGACCGGGCGAGGGCCGCGGGCCCCTCCGCCTCCCGCTTCCACCGGATCGTACGGGTCGTCACCGATCTGGCGGTGCTCGACTTCGAGAGCCCGGACCGCACGATGCGGGTGCGCTCCCTGCACCCCGGTGTGACCGCCGAGCGGCTGAAGGCGGCGACGGGCTTCCCGCTGGACGTCCCGGACGGCACGCCGCCCACCCGTACCCCGACCGCCGAAGAGCTGCGGATCGTCCGGGAGGTCCTCGACCCCGGCGGCCTCCGGGACCGCGAGGTACGGGCATGAGGACCGCGCTCACCGAGCTGACGGGGGTGCGGCACCCGGTCGTCCAGACCGGCATGGGCTGGGTGGCGGGCCCGCGGCTGGTATCGGCGACGGCGAACGCCGGGGCCCTGGGCATCCTCGCCTCCGCCACCATGACGGTCGATCAGCTCCGCGCCGCGATCCGGGAGGTGCGGTCGCGGACGGACCGTCCGTTCGGGGTGAACCTCCGCGCGGACGCCGTGGACGCGGCCGAACGCGTGGCGGTCGTCGTCGAGGAGGGGGTGCGGGTCGCCTCGTTCGCGCTGGCGCCCTCGCGGGAGCTGATCGCCCGGCTCAAGGACGCCGGTGTCGTCGTCCTCCCCTCGGTGGGCGCCCGGCGCCACGCCGAGAAGGTGGCCGCGTGGGGCGCGGACGCGGTGGTGGTGCAGGGCGGCGAGGGCGGCGGGCACACGGGCGCGGTGGCCACGACGGTGCTGCTGCCGCAGGTGGTGGACGCGGTCGGCATACCCGTCGTGGCGGCGGGCGGCTTCCACGACGGGCGCGGGCTCGCCGCGGCCCTGGCGTTCGGGGCGGCCGGGGTGGCGATGGGCACCCGCTTCCTGCTGACGTCCGACAGCACGGTGCCGGACGCGGTGAAGGCCGTGTACCTGGCCGCGGGGGTCGGGGACGTGACGGTCACGGCGAAGGTCGACGGGCTGCCCCACCGGATGCTGCGCACGCCCTTCGTCACGGCGCTCGAACGGTCGGGGCGCGCCGCCGCGTTCGTCAGGGCCCTGCGGCACGCCGCCGCGTTCCGCGAGGTGTCGGGCCTGGGCGCGGCGCGGCTGCTGCGCGAGGGGCTGGTCATGCGGCGCGCCCGGGACCTGACCTGGAGTCAGGTGCTGCTGGCGGCGAACACCCCGATGCTGCTCAGGGCCGCGATGGTGGAGGGCCGTACGGACCTCGGGGTGATGGCGTCGGGGCAGGTCGCCGGGGTCATCGACGACCTGCCGTCGTGCGCGGAGCTGGTGGAGCGGGTGGTACGGGAGGCGGAGGAGATACTGCGGGCACTGGCGACGGTCGCCTGACGGCGCCTCAGAGCCGTTCGACGATCGTCACGTTGGCCTGGCCGCCGCCCTCGCACATGGTCTGGAGGCCGTAGCGGCCGCCGGTGCGCTCCAGTTCGTGCAGGAGGGTGGTGAGCAGTTTGGCGCCGGTGGCCCCGAGGGGGTGGCCGAGCGCGAGGGCGCCCCCGTTGACGTTGACGCGGGCGGGGTCGGCGCCGGTCTCCCGGAGCCAGGCCAGGACCACGGAGGCGAACGCCTCGTTGATCTCGACCAGGTCGATGTCGTCGATCGTCATCCCGGCCCTCTTGAGCGCGTGGGCGGTGGCCGGAATGGGCGCGGACAGCATGCGGATGGGGTCCTCGCCACGTACGGAGAGGTGGTGGACACGGGCGCGCGGGGTGAGGCCGTGGTCGCGCAGGGCCCGTTCGCTCGCGACGAGGACGGCGGCCGCACCGTCGGAGACCTGGGAGGAGAGCGCCGCCGTGACCGTGCCCCCGGGCAGCACCGGCCGGAGCGCGGCCATCTTCGCCAGGGTGGTGTCCCGGCGCGGTCCCTCGTCGGCCGTCACGCTTCCCAGGGGGACGAGTTCG
>NZ_JAINFC010000487.1 GCF_020740835.1 Streptomyces sp. UNOC14_S4 | reverse complement strand
GAGGGGATGAGCGTGGGGGACGTGGGGGAGACCCGGCCGACGGATTATGAGTCCGCTGACCCCGTTGATGACCCCGTTGCTGAGTCCGTTGCTGAGTTCGTCGGGGCCGTCCGGTCTGAGGACGACGAGCCCGGCTGGACCGAGGAGGACGACGACCGCACCGCCGAGACGCTCCGCTGGCTGCGGGAGAAACGACGGGACCACCGCAGGCAGAGGGGACGCGACCTCGCCGTCGTCGTCTACACCCTGGTCCTCGTCGTCGCGGGCTACGGCGGCGGCTACGCGTTCCACTTCCTGCGCCAGGTCCGGCTCGGCGCCGACTACGGCGGGCTCGGCGCGGACGTGCAGCGCACCCTGCCCGCGTTCTTCGCGGCGCTGACCGTCGGCCTCGTCCTGGCCGCCGCCCGCGACGCGCTGTGGCGCGGGCCCGTCGTCCTGCCCGGCCCGTCCGTGGGGTGGCTGCTCGCCCAGCCCGTCCGCAAGGGGCGCGTGCTGCGGCCCTGGTTCCGGCTGTCGGCGGGGCTCGCCCTCGTCCCCGGCCTGCTGGGCGCGGCCGCCGGAGCCGTCGTCCTGCGCGTCCTGGGCCTCGCGCCCCCGGGTACGGCCCTGCTCGCCCTGCTCCCGGCCGCGGTGTGCCTGCCGCTGCTGGCCACCGCGGCCGGGATGGCCGTGGAGCGCCGAACAGCCCTCGCGCGGACCGTACGGCGCCGGACGCCCCTCGCCGTCGTGCTGCTGATGCTGCTCGCCGGGCAGGTGACGGCCGCCGCGTACGGGCACCGGCTCGCCCTCCTGGAACGGATCGAGCTGTGGTCGGGCCCCTGGGGCTGGGCCGCGCAGCCGGTGGTCGCCGCGACCGGCGGCTCCGCGCCCGGGCAGTATTTCGCGTCGGCCCTGCTGGTTCTGCTCACCGCGGCCGCGCTGGTGCTGGCGGACCGGGACGCCGCGCGCGTACCGATCGGCCAGTTGCGCCGCCGGGCCGCGACCGCGCAGACCGTGTCCTCCGTGATGTGGACGTTCGAACTGCGGGCCGCCCGGCTCGCCCTGCTGGACGCCACCGGCGGCACCGGTACCCACCGCGTACGGCTGCGGGCGCCCCGCTCGAAGCACCTCGTGGTGATCTGGCGCGACCTGCTGGCCCTGCTGCGCGCGCCCGGCCGCCTGGCCAAGGCCCTGATGTGGACGGTCTGCGGCGGTGCGGCGGCCGCCCTGAGCACGCAACTCGACGGCACCCGGAGCGTTTTCGTCCTCGCCGTGGCCCTCGTGTTCGGCTATGTCGCCGTCGGCGGGCTCGCCGAGACCGCGCGGCTGGAGAGCGACGACGTACGGCGCGCCGCCTGGGCGCCCTTCCGCTTCCGGTGGCTGATGCTCCAGCACGCGGTCGTGCCGGCGGGGGTGGGGGCGCTGCTGGGCGTTCTCGCGGCCGTGCCGTTCGCCCTCGCGGGCAGCCCGCGTGCGCTGCTGCTGATGCCGGTGTGCGCGCTGCCGTTCGCGGCGGCGGCGGTCTTCGCGGCGTGCCGCGGGCCCGCCCGGACGAGCCTGTTGTTCATGGGCGTGCCGACGCCGGTGGGTGATCCGGGCATTCTTGTCTTCATGGCCTGGTACGCGGCGGGGCCGTTGGTGACGGTGGGGGGTCTGAGCATGGCGCTGGCGTCGGCGTCGGCGCCGGCGCGGGGGGCGGGGGCCGTGGTGCCGGTGCTGGTGGTTGCCTTGCTGCTGACTGCCGGTTTTCTCTATTTCGCGGTGCGGTCCGCGGATCGGCTGGTGCGTCACTGACGCTGCGCCCACCGGGGTGCGTCTTGCGCTGCGCGCGGGTGCGGCCCGGTGGGGGCTGGTCGCGCAGTTCCCCGCGCCCCTTACGGGGCTGGGCGCGCCCTTACCGGGCTTCGCCCAGCATGCTGCGGAGGAGGTCGCGCAACGTCGTGCGTTCGTCCGTCGACAGGCCCGCCAGGGGTTCGCGGGCGAAGTCCAGGGACTCGCGGAGGCGTTCCGCCGTGGCCGTGCCCTCGCGGGTGGCCGCGGCGAGCTTCACGCGGCGGTCGTCGGGGTCGGGGCGGCGTTCGGCGAGGCCCCGGGCCTCCAGGCGGTCGACGATCCCGGTGACGTTGGACGGCTCGCACTTGAGCTGCTGGGCGATCCGGCGCATCGGCATGGGCTCCCGGGAGAGCAGGGCCAGCACCTTCGCCTGCGCCCCGGTGAGGGAGTGCTTGGCGGCCGCCTCCTCGTACTCCTCGTGGTAGCGCGCCACGACGGTGGCGATGAGGTCGACCACCTCACGGGTCAGGGCATCGGTTCGAGGGACCATGGCTCCAGGTTACCCGGTTGCTTGACAACATGAAATATCGAGGAGCATGGTTGTTTCAGAACCTGAAGCATTAGGAGGTCCGTCCGTCATGTCCGCCACCCCCGCCACCGGCCGTGAATGGCATCTCGTCGCCCGCCCCCACGGCTGGCCGAAGCCCGAGGACTTCGCCCTGCGCGAGACGGCGATCGCCGGGCCCGGCCCGGGCGAGATCCTCGTGCGCAACATCCACCTCTCGGTCGACCCGTACATGCGCGGCCGGATGAACGACGCCAAGTCCTACCTCCCGCCCTACGAGCTGGACCGGCCCATGCTCGGCGGTGCCGTCGGCGAGGTGATCGCCTCCGGTTCGGACGCCTTCAAGCCCGGTGACCATGTGCTGCACCAGCTCGGCTGGCGCGAATACGCGCTGGTGGACGCCAAGCACACGGTCAAGGTCGACCCCGCGGCCGCCCCGCTCTCCACCTACCTCGGCGTGCTCGGCATGCCGGGCCTGACCGCCTACGCGGGCCTGCTGGAGGTCGCCTCCTTCCAGCCGGGCGACGCCGTCTTCGTCTCCGGCGCCGCCGGCGCGGTCGGCAGCGAGGTCGGCCAGATCGCCAGGCTCAAGGGCGCCTCGCGCGTCATCGGCAGCGCGGGCTCCGACGAGAAGGTCCGCATGCTGACCGAGGAGTACGGCTTCGACGCCGCCTTCAACTACAAGAACGGCCCGGTCGCCGAGCAGCTCGCGGCCGCCGCCCCCGACGGCATCGACGTCTACTTCGACAACGTCGGCGGCGAGCACCTCGAAGCGGCCATCTCCTCCCTCAAGCTGCACGGCCGGGTCACCGTCTGCGGCATGATCTCCATGTACAACGCCACCGAGCCGACGCCCGCTCCGCGCAACCTCGTCTCCGTCATCGGCAAGCGGCTGCGCATCCAGGGCATGCTCGTCGCCGATCACTACGGCCTCCAGCCGCAGTTCGTCGAGGAGGTCGGCGCGTGGGTGCGCTCCGGCGAGCTCAAGTACCGCGAGACCGTCGTGCACGGCATCGAGCACGCCACGGAGGCGTTCATCGGCATGCTGCGCGGCGAGAACACCGGCAAGATGATCGTCTCCCTCGACGCGTGATCCCCACCCCCCTCGCCCCCCTCGGTAAGGAATTCCCATGCCCGCTCAGCCCGTAGAGGTCCTCTACACCGCCGTCGCCACCGCCGAGAACGGCCGTGACGGCCGTGTCGCCAGCGACGACGGCAAGCTCGACGTCGTCGTCAACCCGCCGAAGGAGCTCGGCGGTTCGGGCGCGGGGACCAACCCCGAGCAGCTCTTCGCCGCCGGTTACAGCGCCTGCTTCCAGGGCGCGCTCGGCGTCGTCGCCCGCCAGGAGAAGGCCGACATCTCCGGTTCGACGGTCACCGCCGAGGTCGGCCTCGGCAAGACCCCGGAGGGCGGCTACGGCCTGAAGGTCGCCATCTCCGCGACCATCCCGAACGTCGACGCCGCCACCGCGCTGGCGCTCGTCGAGAAGGCGCACCAGGTGTGCCCGTACTCCAACGCGACCCGCGGCAACATCGAGGTCACCCTCTCCGTCGCGTGAGCCGCCGCGGTGTGCCCCACCCGTCGCGGTGGGGCACACCGCCGGTCCGGACCGCCCGCTCAGGCGGCCCGTACGGTCAGGCGGCCCGTACGGCCAGCTCGGCCGGGACCAGGGCGGACTCCGTCCCCTCGGACACCGCCAGGACCTCCCCGCCGGGACCCCATATGCCGCTCAGGCCACAGCCGTTGTACGGCCCCGACTGCCCCGCGTGGTTCGCGAGCAGGACGTACAGGCCGTTGTCCCTGGCCAGGATGGGGAAGAGGGTGGCCCGCGCCTCCCGCCCGCCCTCCTCGCCGTACAGCGAGCTCGCCACGAGCACCCGGCAGCCGTCGGCCGCCGCGCGCGCCGCGAGGTCGGGGAAGTGGGCGTCGAAGCAGGTCACGAGCCCGACGCCGACCCCGTCCAGGGTGAAGCGGCCGTCGCCCGAGCCCCGGACGAAGCCCTTGGCGGCCTCCGTCTCCGTCACGTGCTGCTTGTCGATGGGGGTGCCTCCCGGCCGAAGGCTGGGGGAGGGTGAGCAGTTCGCCGTCCGGCCCGTACACGTACGAGCTGATCGTCGGCCCCTCGTCCGCGCGCCCCGCGCAGTTGACCACGGCCGCGACCCCCGCCGCCCGGCACGCCTCGCGGAGCGGCGTCAGCCGCGGGTCGTCGGGGGCCGTCGTCAGCCGGTCCTGATCGGCCACGATCGCCTCCAGCTCATAGCCCGTGACGGCCAGCTCGGCGAAGACGACGAGCGACGCGCCCCGGCCGCCCGCCTCGGTGACGAATCCGGCCATCCGGGCCACGTTGGCCTCGATGTCGCACGGCCGGGAGATGAACTGTGCTGCGGTAATGATCATCCGGCCATCATGGCCCGATCGTGGTGCTCATGGCCATGGCCGCTGTCGGTCGCGCCCCGGCCACGCCTGGCATGGAACTGGCTCCAGTTATGTCAACTTCCCTCGCGTACAGTCGATTTCGCGCCACAATCGGTGGATGCGAATAGCCGAGTACGCCGCAGCGCCGCTGTTCGACCCGGGGCGCGGTCAAGGAGTCCGTCAATTCGTCGAGCTGGGCATCGCCCTGCTCCTGTCCTCCCTCATCGGCCTCGAACGTGAACTTCAGCAGAAGAGCGCCGGGCTGCGCACGCACACGCTGGTCGGCGTGGGCAGCGCGCTGTTCATGGAGGTCTCGATCCACGGCTTCGACGCCGTGCAGGGCATCCCGGGCGTCGGCCTCGATCCGTCCCGGGTGGCCGCGCAGATCGTCTCCGGCATCGGGTTCATCGGCGGCGGCCTCATCTTCGTCCGCCGCGACGGCGTGCGCGGCCTGACCACGGCCGCCACGGTCTGGCTGACCTGCGCCGTCGGCATGTCCTGCGGCGGCGGGCTGCCGCTGCTCGGCGCCGCCGCCACGGTCGTGCACTTCCTCGTCGTCCGCGGCTTCCCGGTGGTGACCCGCCGGATGGCCCTCGCGCCGGACGTCGGTCCCGTCGAGCTGCGGCTGTCCTACCGCACGCGGCGCGGGCTGCTCGGCCGGGTGCTGGAGCTGTGCACCAAGCGCGGCTTCCGCGTGACCGACGTGCACGTCGAGGCCGAGGCGGAGTCCCGGGGCGAGCACCGCGAACGCGGCCGGATCAAGGAGGCGGACGTCGTCCTCAGCCTCGAGGGCAAGGGCTCGGCGCTCCCCCTGGTCGAGGAGCTGACCCACTGGGACGGAGTGTTGGGGGTGGGGCTGCGTTCGCACGCGGACGGTGAGTGAGG
>NZ_JAINFC010000486.1 GCF_020740835.1 Streptomyces sp. UNOC14_S4 | reverse complement strand
CAGCCGCTCCAGTACGTCCGCCGGGCGGCCCTCGGCGATCACCCGGCCGTCCTCCAGGGCGACCATCCGGTCGGCGACCGCTTCCGCGAGCTCGGCCTGGTGCGTGGCGAGGAGGACCGCGACGCCGTCCTCCTTCTCCTTCACGAGCAGTTCGGCGAGGCGCACCCGGGCCTCGGGGTCGAGCCGCTGCTCGGGCTCGTCCAGGACGAGGAGGTCGCGCGGGCGCACGAGCGCGGCGGCGAGCAGCAGCGACTGGAGCTGGCCGGAGGAGAGCGAGCCGGGCAGCGCCCGCGCGTGGTCGGACAGCCTGCGGTCGGCGAGCACGTGGTCGATCCAGCCCTGCGCGTCGTCCACGGCGTGGGCGACGGTGACGAGTTCGAGGTGCTCGCGCACCGTCAGGTCCGGGTAGGTGGCCACGGTGTCGCCGACGACCGCCACCCTGGCCCGCACCTCCGGGTCGTCCTCGGTGACCGTGCGGCCCGCGAACCGGGCGGTGCCGCTGGTGGGGGCGTCCCGGCCGCTCGCGATGCGCAGCAGCGTGGACTTGCCCGAGCCGTTGTGCCCGAAGAGGGCGGTACAGCTGCCCGCCTCCAGGTCGAGGTCGACCGGGTGCAGTGCCTGGCGCTCCCCGTAGACGCGGCCGACTCCGCGCAGCCGGAGCAGTGGGGACCGGTCGGGCCGGTCGTGGTGGTCTGCGTCGTCACCCTGCGCGGACATCGAACCTCCGTACGATCGTCTTTTGACCCGACCCTAACGGGGGCCGCGGGCCCGGCTCGGCGGTCCGGCCGCGCGAGGTGTGACAGGTGCGCGACGATGGCTGTCATGAGCCCCGTGTCCGATCCCGTCCCGGGATCCTCCACCGCGTTCGGTCCCCTGGCCTTCCAGCTGGTGCTGCTGCGGCGGATGGCCGACTACCAGCCCGTCCTGGTCGAGGAAGCCCTGCGCGAGCTGGGCACCGACCGGACCGCCATGCGGGAGGCCAACCGCCGCTGGCAGGCGATAATCCGCTCCCCGCGGCAGCGGGGCGCGGGGACGCGCTACCGCTCGGTGCTCGGCCCGCCGGAGAGCACCGGCGAGCGCCGCGTCGGCGAGCTGGCCTTCGAGGCGTCGCTGTGGCCGGTGCCGCTCTGGCCCGATCTGCGTTTCGAGGTGCTGGCCGCGCCGGGCGGCGCGGTCTGGAACGAGTGGCTGGTACGGGCCCCGGGCACCCCGGGGCCGGAGCCGCGCGCGGTGGCGGACCTGCGGCCCTGGTCGTGCACGGTGGACGAGGTGGCGCGGGCGTTCGCCCCCGTACGGCCCATGGAGGGCACGGCCCCGGGACGCTGGCAGCTCGCCTTCGGCGGGCGGGGTGACGGGCCGGGTGACGAGCGGGGCGGAGAGTACGTCGCGGACTTCACCTGGGGCCTGCTCCAGCAGGTGACACGCCGCTGACCAGGCACGACGCGGCCCTGGCGGCGGGGCTCCCCTCGGGCTCCCCCTTTGGCTCCCGCTTCGGCTCCTTCTTTAGGCCGAGCGGAAATGGCCGGTCGGCCGAGGCGGGGCCGGGCGGCCCGTCCCTAGCGTGAGCGGCATGTCCCGTCACCCGTCCCTCGCCCTCGTGACCGCCGCCGCGGCCACGGCCGCCGCCCTGGCCCTCGCCACCGGCTGCTCCGTCGGCGGCGACCGCGCCAGGATGGTGAGTGGTACGCCCGCCTCCGGCGAGGAGCCGTCCCAGGTCTCCATACCGTCCATCGGGGTGCGCAGCGCGCTGCTGCGGCTCGGGCTGAACAAGGACGACACCGTGCAGGTGCCGCCGTCCGAGAAGGGCATGACGGCCGGGTGGTACACCGGCAGCGCCAAGCCCGGCACGCCCGGCGCCGCGGTGATCATCGGCCATAACGCGACCCGCGAGGGCAAGGCCGTCTTCCACGACCTGGACAAGGTGAACGAGGGCACCGTGATCGACGTCGAGCGCGGCGACGGCAAGGTCCTGCACTTCACCGTGACCGGCAAGGAGACGGTCGAGAAGAAGTCCTTCCCGACGCTCAAGGTCTACGGGAAGACCGATGAACGGGCGCTGCGCCTGGTCACCTGCGCGGGCGACCTCGACGCCGACGGGCACCCCGTGCGGAACCTGATCGTCTACGCGGCGCTCAAGGGCTGACGGGAAGCCGACGAGGGCGAGGGGGACGAGGAGGGGAGCTGTGGGGCGGGGCACGACGCGTGCCCCGCCCCACAGCGTGTCTCTCAGGCGATCTCCGCCGAGAGGGTGATCGTCGTGCCCGCCAGGGCCTGGCTGACCGGGCAGTTCTTCTTGGCGTCCTCGGCGGCGGCCGCGAAGCCCTCCTCGTCGAGGCCGGGCACCTCGCCACGCACCCACAGGTGGATGCCGGTGATGCCCTCACCCGGCTGGAAGGTGACGTCGGCCTTGGTCTCCAGGCGGGTGGGCGGCGTGCCCGCGCCGGTCAGGCCGTGCGAGAGGGCCATGGAGAAGCAGCTGGAGTGCGCGGCGGCGATCAGCTCCTCCGGGCTCGTCTTGCCGTTCGCCTGCTCGGCACGGGACGGCCAGGACACCGGCTGGCTGCCGATGCCGGACGAGTCGAAGGTGACGGTGCCGCTGCCCGTGAGCAGCTCGCCTTCCCAGACGGTGTGCGCGGTGCGGGTCGTAGCCACGGTGTGGTTCCTCCTGCTTGGGACTCAGGGAGTCGGGTTCGACGGCAGGTTCCAGGCCACGAGCGCGGGGCGCCCGTGCTCGGTGCCGATGCGGCTGACAGTAGCGGTGTCCAGCCGGAAGAGGGCACCGGCGGCGGGCGGCAGGCCGAGCCGACGTGCCGTCAGCACCCGGAGGAAGTGCCCGTGCGCGACGAGCACCACATCACCGGCACCGTCGCCGTCCTCGCGCAGCAGCGGGGCCACACGGGCGAGCACCCGGTCGGCGCGGGCGCCGACCTGGGCGATGGTCTCGCCCGGGTGGGCGGCGGGGCCGGGGACCACGCCGTCGTCCCACAGGTACCAGTCGGGCCGGGTGCGGTGGATCTCCGCGGTGGTGACGCCCTCGTAGCCGCCGTAGTCCCACTCCAGCAGGTCGGGCTCGGGCTCGGGGTCCAGGCCCGCGAGCTCGGCGGTGCGCAGGGCCCGCTTGAGGGGGCTGGCGAGCGTCAGGGCGATCCGCCGCCCGGCGAGCAGCGGACGCAGCGCCTCCGCCTGCTGCTCACCGCGCTCGGTGAGGGGGATGTCCGTGAGGCCGGTGTGCCGCCCGTCGCGGCTCCACTCGGTCTCGCCGTGCCGGACGAGGAGGAGCTCACTCACCGCTCTGCTGCTCCGCCTGCGCCTGACCCTCCGTCTGGGCCTGGGCCTGGGCCACGGAGGCCCGTACCTCGTCCATGTCCAGGGCGCGGGCCTGCTGGATGAGGTCCTCCAGGGCGGCCTCGGGCAGGGCGCCGGGCTGGGCGTAGACGGCGATGTTGTCCCGCACGATCATCAGCGTGGGGATCGACCGGATCTCGAAGGTGGCGGCCAGTTCCTGCTGGGCCTCGGTGTCGACCTTCGCGAAGACGAGGTCGTCGTGGCGCTCGGCGGCGGCCTCGTAGACCGGCGCGAAGTTCCGGCAGGGGCCGCACCACGAGGCCCAGAAGTCGATGAGCACGAATCCGTTGCCGGAGACGACCTCGTCGAAGTTGTCCTTGGTGAGCTCCACCGTGCTGCTGCTCATGCGTGACTCCTGGTTCCGGATGGTCGCGGTCGGGTGCCCGGGTGGGGCAACCAGACGGCCCCCGAGGGTATTCCCCCGTACCGCGCGAACAGGCCGGTCTCCCGTGTGGACGCCCGGCCGCGAAACCACAAGACCGCCGATCACGACAGCTCCGGTGCGGTTCCGGACAGTCCTGGACCCGCGCCATCAAGAACGCGCAATGCTCACTCAAAAGACGCCAGATGTTCACTCAGAGTTTCCGGGTCAGGCTCTTCTCCCTCCCCCTCCCCGCTCACTCACATCACTCACGTCACTCACAGAAAGCTGCCCGACGATGGACACCTTCCGGCACCTCGCGGCACACCTGGGGCTCGACCTCGCCGCCGTCTGTCTGCTGACCTTCGCGGTCTACTACCCGCGGCACCGCCGCCGCGACCTCGTGCCGGCCTATCTCGCCCTGAACGTCGCCCTGTTCACCGTCGTCGCCGCGCTCGCCGAGGTGGGCGGCAGCGGGGGGACGGCTCTGGGCTTCGGCCTGTTCGGGGTGCTCTCGATCATCAGGCTGCGCTCGGACTCCGTACAGCACGAGGAGGTCGCGTACTACTTCACGACCCTCGTCCTCGGGCTGCTGTGCGGCCTGCCGCACCTGGACTTCCGGATCTCCGCCGCGCTGAGCGCCGTCCTGCTCGCCGTCATCTACGTGGCCGACCACCCGCGGCTGCTCGCCCGCGCCCGCCGCACGGTCGTCACGCTCGACACCGTCCACGGCGACCCCGGGCAGCTGCGCGCCGACCTCGCCCGGCGGCTCGGCGAGCCCCTCAACTGGACGGTCATGGAAGTGGACTTCGTCCGCGACCTGATGGTCGTCGACGTCCGCTACCTCGAACCGCGGCCGGGTACGGGGACGCGCCTGGCCCTGGCCCCCGAACAGGCCCACCGCGCCACGCCCGCCTGGGAGTCCGCGTGAGCGCGCCGGTCACCGCCCCGGCGGCATCCGGCGGGGTACGGTCCGTGGCGGCGCTGGCCGAGGCCACCCGCGCCGCCGCGCCCGTCTCCCTCACCGAGGTCAACGAGCGCTCCGCCCTCCTCGCGCGCTTCGACCACAGCTACCTGGTGCCCGTGGAGGCCTTCCTGCGGATGGCGGAGCACCTCACCGACCCCCGGCGCCCCGGCGGCCCCTTCCGCGCCCTGACCATCGACGGACGGCGCGCCTTCAGCTACCACTCCGTCTACTACGACACACCCGGCCTGCGTTCGTTCCACGACCACCGGCAGGGCCGCAGGCGCCGCTTCAAGATCCGCGAACGGGTCTACGAGGACTCCGGCGAGCGGCAGTTCGAGATCAAGCTCAAGGGCGGCCGCGGGGACACCGTCAAACACCGTCGCCCCCTGGGCGGTTCGGACACCCCGCTGGACCCGCACCACCGCGCCTTCCTCGCCGACACCCTGCGCGGGGCGTACGCCATCGAGGCCCCGGACGCGCTGACCCCGTCCCTGAGCACGGACTACCTGCGCGCCACGCTGGTGGCCGACGGCGAACGCGTCACCTGCGACGCGGGGCTGATCTGCGCCGACCTGCGCACGGGGCGGACCGTACGCTGCGACCCGGGCCTCGTCCTGGTCGAGACGAAAACGACGGGCCACCTGACGGAAGCGGACCGCCTCCTGCACTCCTGCGGCATACGGCCGGCCGTCTTCACGAAGTACTGCGGGGCGTTCGCGGCACTCCGCCCCGCCCTCCCGGCCAACCGCTGGCGCCGGGCCTCTTGGCGCGCCTTCGGCGCGCCGTCCTGAAGCGGCACTTGCCCTCGGCCGACGGCCCGGCACCCACCGGGCTGCCGCCCAGGCCCGGCCCGCGACTGCGGGCTGCCGGTGGCTTGTCGCGCAGTTCCCCGCGCCCCTGACGGGGCGCGGCCCCGGGGGCCCGGGGGCGGAGCCCCCAGAAAACCTCTCGCCTTCACCACCCACCGGGGGTCTGGGG
>NZ_JAINFC010000485.1 GCF_020740835.1 Streptomyces sp. UNOC14_S4 | reverse complement strand
GTGCGGGCCGAGGGCGAAGCGGCGCGGGTGCGGGCGGCCGTCGCGGTCGAGGACGCGGCCGTCGTCGGGGCCGACGGCGAGCAGCCCGGCGGGGGTCACGGTGACCTCGTCCGCGAGGCCGCGCAGCAGCCGGTCACCGGAGCGGGCGACGGAGGGCGCGGGCAGCCGGCCCTCGACGAGCGCCCTGGCCTCGGCGACCGCGCCGGGCACCACCACGCTGCGGGCCCGGAAGACGCCGCGCCCGGGGTCGGCGGTGATCTCGGTGTCGGCGCCGAGGAACCGGACGAGACCGGCGCGGGACAGGGCGAGGAGCTGCCGCAGCCGGGGGCCGGGCGGCCCGGAGGCCACGTAGCTGAAGAAGCCGTGCCACCAGGTGCCGATGTCGCCGAGCCCCATGATCTGGCCGTAGGCGGAGAGCAGCCCGAGGAAGACGGCGTGGTCGGGGCTGTGGCGGGGGTCCTCGCGGCGGGCGAGGTCGGCCTCGATGTGGGCCCGCAGCCCCGCCTGGAACGCCTCCGCGCCGTCGTGGCGCACCCCGGCGAGCGGGTGGTCGAGCGCGGCCAGGTCGAGCCGGTCGGCGGGGTCGGGCACCGACGCGGCGACGAGCGCGTCGAGTTCGGCGCTGCCGGGGTCGCACAGGGCGTACTTGGCCTCGAAGTCCGACCAGGCGACGCGGGTGCGCTCGGGGTGCGCGGTGAACAGCCGGTGGTAGTGGGCGAATCCGAGCTCCTTCTCGACCAGCGGCCAGATGTCGCGGTGGAAGTCGAGCGGGCCGGGACGGCGGCGCAGTTCCTCGGCCTCGGCCGGACCGAGGAAGCGGGGCAGCGGCGGCAGTTCCCCCTCCCAGGGATAGTCGATCTTCGCACGGTACGGGACGCCACGGCGCGAGCCGACGTGCAGGACGGGCTCGCGGCCCGAGGGGTGGTAGGTGAGCGTGCCGGTGCCGTCGTCGGTGTACGTGCCGCCGCGGCCCTCGGTGACGAGCACCATGAGGTCGACGAAGGCGAGCCCGAAGCCGCGGACGAGGACGTCCTCACCGGGGCGCAGGACGTCGAGGTCGCTGTCGGCGGTGAACTCGGGCGGCAGGTAGGTGAGTCCGTGCTCGGCGGCAAAGCGGGCGAGCACGGACTGTTCGGCGTCGGGGCCCGCGGGGAGGTGCCCCAGGGCGAGGACGACGAGGTCGGCGCGCAGAGGTTCGGCCCGCCCTTCCAGCCATACGTGCTGCCGTCCGTCGCGGGGCCCGGAGAGGCGTAAGGCGCGGCGGCGGTGCTCGTGGACGGTGATCCCGGGCGGCAGGGCGGCCACGGCCTGCCGGTACGTCCAGTCCAGGTAGGCGCTCTGGAGCCGCCTGCTGGGGAAGGTACGGCCGGTCAACCCGGCCGCTTCGGCCGCCGTTTCGGGATCGACGCCGGGGACGTCCCCGGCGCGCACCAGCCCGGCCCACTCGGCGAGGGAGGGGCCGGGGCGTACAGGGCCCGCCAGCCGCACGGTCTCGTCGGTGTACATCGTGACGTCCTCCGCCATGGAGTTCATCCACAGCAGCGGGGACTGGTCGCGGCGCCAGACGCGGCCGCCGCCCGGCGGGTAGGGGTCGACGAGGTGCAGGTCGAGGCGGGCGCCCGCGAGGAGTTCGGGCGCGTTGGCGGCGATGCGCTCGACAATGCCGGTGCCGCGCGGGCCCGCGCCGACGACGACGAGGGACGGGACGGCGGCGCCGGGCGGGGCGTCGCCGGGCGGATCCGCGAAAGCGGAGGAGGTCGAGAAGACGGAGGAGACCGAGTCGGCCAGTGCGGCCAGTCCGAGAAGAGGGGAATCCGGGTGCGCGGACATGCGAAGGCTCCGTGGATGCGGGAATCGAGCACGGGAGTTGCCGCCTGCACACCGGGCCGCGCCCCTCAGCGCGACCGGACCCCGAGGCTAAGCCGGTGGCCTGGCCTGCTGTCAAGCATGTCCATAAAGGCGTCCACAGTGTGGACGCCACGTCTCAACGCCATTGACGGGGAAGTCGGATGGCTGTTCCACTTGGCACATGCACTCAGGGCAGCGGCTGGTCACACGGGGCCACATCGACTTCGGTCGGGTGTGGTCGGCCTCGTGTCGCCCCTGCCCCCTCGGCCCCGCCACCGGTTCCTGTACCGGCTCGCGCCAGGGCTGAGCGCGCTTCCACGCGCCCTCGCATCGCTTTTTGCCTTCCCCCGCTCTGCTCAGCTCCGCCCGGTTCTCCCCTGCTCTCCCCTGCCTTCGCCTGCCTTCACACCGCGGCAGTAACGGCCGCACCCCTCCCCTCGTACGTGCTCGTTCAGCAGTCGCAGCCACAGCCGTCACAACCGCAACCGTCACAACCACCGCCGTCCGAGCAGCAGTTACAGCAATTGCAGCAGCATTCACAGTCACTGACATCGCAGTAATCACAGCCGTCACACTTGCTGCACCACGCCTCACGCTTATGCCCGTGCCAGGGATCCGTGTAGTCCGTACAGCACACCTGGCACGTGCAGAAGAGCCCGGCCCACACCGCACAGCCGGCGATCGGGCCGCGCCGCCGTCCTCCCCTCGGCGGCTCGGGCGGGGCGCCGGGCGGCGGCATGACCGGCGGCGGACCGAACGCGCCCTGTGCATCTGTCGACATGTCATCGTGCCGATGGCCGCACCCGTCCGTGCCGAACGCCCGGTCGACGGCGCGCTTCAGCTCGTGCGCGAGCAGGACGTGCGCGAGCCTGCCCTGCGCCTTGCTCGCGAAGTCGACCTCGCGCAGCGCGAGCCGTACGCCGTGCACGGCGTCGTCGCACAGCCGCCGGACCTCGGCGAGGTCCGTGCCGGTCACGGCGATGGGGTTCCACGCGCCGGTCCGCGCGTCCTCCGCGAGGTCCTCGACGGCGTCCAGCAGATGAGCGAGCCGCCCGAAGAGCCGCCCGGCCTCCTCCAGCGGCGCCCGATTGCCCGGCCGCCCGGCAAGTATCGCGGTGTGTCCGAAGGCCGCGGCGGTCGCCGTCTCCGTCGGCTCCGTGACGGCCGTCAGCGGCGTCCCGGCCCCGGCCAGCGCCTCGATCCCGGCCTGCCGGTCGACCGCGTCCACCAGCACCGCCGTGTCGAAGCCGAGCTCCGATCCCGTACGGGCCCCGGCGCGGTCCCAGGTGGCGGCGACCCTGCGGGCGGCCGCGGCCACCGGACGCCGCGCCAAGAGCCCGTCGCGGTCGGCGACATGGTCCCGCATCTTCGCCGAGGCGAGGACGAGCGAGACGGAGGCGGCCAGCCGCGCGCCCTCGCCCCGGGCGACGGGAGCGGCACGCATCCCGCGCAGCGGACACGGCCCCGCCGTGCGCCGCCACGCGTCCGCGCCCCCGGCACGCGAGGACTGAGCCTCCACCAGAACCGAAATGACCAGACCGTCATAATTGGTCGCGACGCGCGCGAATTGCCCGTTTGCGCCGCGCAGCGCCAGGCACAGTCCACAGAGATGTGCCATCCACTCCGCGCGCATCGACTCCGAGAGCCGATGACGGCATGGCCTGATGATCCCGAACAAAGAGAGCCCCCGTGTGTGCTGCGGCCGAACCCGGGCATCCTAATCACCGGACAAGCACACCGGCCTCGGGCGCCACCCCTCCAGCTCTCCCGCACCACCCCGCATATGCCCAGGTCCGGAGCGTGTGGCCGATCACTGGGGTTATCTGACGCATCGCCAACCGCTTTGCACCAGATGCGTCACGAAATCCTCGCTTGGCGGCCATCCACTTGGCACACCATCCACAACATGGACGACGATAGGGAAGCGGTCGGACCACACCGCGTGTGAGAGGAGGCGTCCATGGGATCGGTGCGCAAGGCGAGTGCCTGGCTCGGCCTCGTCGACGACAGCGATGACGAGCGCTACTACGGGGGCTACGAAGAGGACTCGGAAGAGGGGCCCGAGCCCGGCGACTCCTGGGTCACCAACCCGAAGGTGCGGGTGGCGGACGAGACCGCGCAGGAACAGGGCACCCGCATCGCCACGGTCACCCCGGACGGCTTCCGGGACGCCCGTGGCATCGGCGAGCTCTTCCGCGAGGGCGTCCCGGTGATCGTGAACCTCACCGGCATGGAGCCCAACGACGCCAAGCGCGTCGTGGACTTCGCGGCCGGCCTGACCTTCGGCCTGCGCGGCTCGATCGAGCGCGTGGCCAACCGCGTCTTCCTGCTGACCCCCGCCGACTACCAGGTGCTCAACGGGGAGGCCCGCCGCACGAACGGCGGCTTCTTCAACCAGAGCTGACGGCGGGCCGCCCTGGCCGCACCGCCCGCCCTGCCCGTCCCGCCCGCGGTGCTCACCGGAAGGCGTCGATCCCGGTGAGCGCCTTGCCCAGCACCAGCTGGTGCATCTCCACCGTCCCCTCGTAGGTCAGCACCGACTCCAGGTTGGTGGCGTGGCGCATCACCGGGTACTCCAGGGAGATCCCGTTCGCGCCGAGGATCGTCCTGGCCGTCCGGCAGATCTCGATCGCCTCGCGCACGTTGTTGAGCTTCCCGAAGCTGACCTGCTCCGGCCGCAGCGTCCCCGCGTCCATCCGCCGTCCCAGGTGGTGGGCGAGCAGCAGACCCTTGTGCAGCTCGACGGCCATGTCGGCGAGCTTGGCCTGGGTGAGCTGGAAGCCGCCGATGGGCCTGCCGAACTGCTCCCTGGTCCGCGCGTACTCCAGCGCCGTCTCGAAGCAGGTGCGGGCCGCGCCCAGCGAGCCCCACACGATGCCGTAGCGGGCGTGGCTCAGACAGCTCAGCGGACCGCCCAGCCCGGCCGCCTCCGGCAGCACCGCGTCGGCGGGGAGCCGCACCTCGTCCAGGACGAGTTCACTCGTAACAGACGCACGCAGTGACCACTTATGGGTGATTTCGGGCGCGGAGAATCCGCGGCTGTCCGTCGGTACGACAAACCCACGGATGCCCTCGTCCGTCTGTGCCCAGACGACCGCGACGCCCGCCACCGAACCATTCGTGATCCACATCTTGCGGCCCGTCAGCACCCAGTCGGTGCCGTCGCGCTTGGCGTACGTCCGCATCCCGGCGGGGTCCGAGCCGTGGTCGGGCTCGGTCAGCGCGAAGCAGCCGATGATCTCGCCGGCGGCCATCCCCGGCAGCCAGCGCTGCTTCTGCTCCTCCGAGCCGAAGCGGTGGATCGCGTACATCGCGAGGGAGCCCTGCACCGAGACGATCGAACGGATACCGGAGTCGGCCGCCTCCAGCTCGAGGCAGGCGAGGCCGTACTGCACCGCGCTCGCCCCGGCGCAGCCGTAGCCGGTGAGCGACATGCCGAGGGCCCCTATCGCGCCGAGCTCACGGGCGAGTTCGCGAATGACGGGGACCTCGCCGCGCTCGTACCACTCGGCGATGTGCGGCAGCACTCTGTCCGCGGCCCACTGGCGAACCGTGCTGCGGACGGCGAGCTCCTCGGGGCTCAGCAGGTCGTCGATGCCGAGGGGGTCGTGGGGGGTGAACGACGTCTTCATTCCGTGCCTCCGGCGCGCGTCTTGGTGATCGTCGCCCCGACGCTAGCCCCGCTCCCACCGAAGGGTCCAGGGGCCCTCCGCCCCGCCATTGCCGCCTGCGGCGGGAGCGGCCTGCGGCCGCGTCCTCAAACGCCGGACGGGCTGGGCGGGTGGGCGGTGAAGGCGAGGCGGGGAGTGTTCCGGGG
>NZ_JAINFC010000484.1 GCF_020740835.1 Streptomyces sp. UNOC14_S4 | reverse complement strand
GGGAACGTCCGTGCCGACGAAGGCGCCGCAGCGGGAGGAAGCTCCCGGAACGGGCCGACCTCGCCCGCGGCAGGGCGGGCGAGGTCGGGTCCCAGGGCCGGGTGCGGCAGGCGGGCGAGGTCGGGTCGCGCCGGGTGCGGCGGTGCCGCAAGCCGTGCGTCAGGACTCCGCGACGGCCTCCAGAGGGCTCAGGGCGGCAGCCCGGCGGGCCGGGACGGCGGCCGCGAGCGCGCCGATCGCGAGGGACACCACGCACACGAGGAGCAAGGTGCCCCAGGGCAGCGCGAAGTGATACTGCGTCATGGCGCCGTTGGCCAGCGCGCCGACCGCCCAGGCGCAGAACAGGCCGCCCGCCAGGCCCAGCAGCGTGCCGAACGCGGCGACGGTCACCGCCTCCAGCCGGATCATCCGGCGGATCCCGGCACGGTCCATGCCGACGGCGCGCAGGACGCCGATCTCGCGAGTGCGCTCGGCGACCGACATGGCCAGCGTGTTCACGATGCCGAGCGCGGCGATCACGACGCCGATGGCGAGCAGCCCGTACATCAGGGTGAGCAGTTCGCCCACGGCGCCCGCGGCCTCGCGGACGAGTGCCTTCCGGTCCTGCACCGTCAGCAGCGGGTTGTTGCCCACGGCCGTACGCAGCCGGTCCTCGGTCTTCTGGGAGATCGCGCCGCTGTCGGTGCGGACGAGGATCCGCTGGACGGAGCCGGGTCTGAAGCTGTGCTCCGCCACCTCGCTCCGGGCGCCGAGCACGTCCTGGGCGATGGGGTTGTCCTGGTAGACGGCCACGACGGTGTACTGCTTGAAGTCCTGACCACGGCCCATGCTCGCGTTGATCTTGCCGCCCGCGCGTACGCCGTGTTCCCGGGCGATGGTGCTGGAGACGGCGATCCGGCCCGGTCCGAGGTCCGCGAGGGAGCCGCTGGTGAGGTCGAGCTTCATGACGTCCTTCACGGTGTCCGGGTCGACGCCGGAGATCGCCCGGCCCATGCCGCCGAGGGTCATGGTGGAGTCCGTGACGGCGGTGGCCGTCCGTACCCCGGGGGTGTCGGCCACCCGTCGCACGGCCGCCGGGTCGACGGCGACCGTGGGGGTACGGGTGCCGATCACGTAGTCGGCGCCGAGCCCGGCCGCGGCCTGGCGGTCGAGGGCCTGACC
This sequence comes from Streptomyces sp. UNOC14_S4, assembly GCF_020740835.1. Classification (GTDB taxonomy): domain Bacteria; phylum Actinomycetota; class Actinomycetes; order Streptomycetales; family Streptomycetaceae; genus Streptomyces. Next base: position 4,506 of record NZ_JAINFC010000484.1, on the reverse strand, counting down.
GGTGGAGTTGCCGAGGACGGCGAGCCCGGCGACCAGTGCCGTGCTGATCATCAGGGCGGAGGCGGTGGCCGCGGTGCGGCGCGGGTCGCGCAGCGCGTTCTGCCGCGCGAGCAGGCCGGCGACCCCGAAGCGGCCGGTCAGGCATCCGGTCAGCCGGATCACGGGGGAGGCGAGCAGCGGTGCGAGCACGATCATGGCGACGACGAGGACGGCGCAGCCGAGCATCGCGCTGTTCAGGTTCGCCTCCGACGCGTCCTTCGCCCCGGTGAGCGAGATCAGCAGGCCGGCGCCGAGGGCGAGGAGGACGGAACCGGTCACGGCGCGGACGCGGGACCGGGCGGCGGAGGGCTCCTGTTCGGCCGAGCGCATCGCCTCGACGGGCGCGACCTTCGCCGCCCGGCGGGAGGGCAGCCACGCGGCGAGCACGGTGACGCCCACCCCCACGCCGAGCGCCGCCACGACCGGGCTCGGGCCGATCACCAGGGGGCCGCGGGGCAGCGGGTCCGAGCTGGTGCCCAGGAGGTCGGGCAGCACCGAGGCGATGCCCAGGCCGAGGACGAAACCGGCCGCCGACGCGACGAGGCCGACCAGGAGGGCCTCCCACAGGACGGAGCGGACCACCTGGCGGCGCGAGGCGCCGATCGCCCTCAGCAGCGCGATCTCCCGGGTGCGCCGGGTGATGAGCATGGTGAAGGTGTTGACGACGAGGAACGAGCCGATGAACAGCGAGACCCCGGCGAAGACCATCGGCAGCTTTTTGTAGCCCCGGGTCATGGTGTCGATGTTGGTGGCCTGCTGGGTGGCCTGGGCGCTGCCGGTGGTGGCCTCGGCCCGGTCGGCGGGGAGGAGGGCGGAGACCCGGCGGGAGAGCTCGGGCTGGCCGGTGCCGGGCGTGGCGGACAGGTCGATGCCGGTGTAGTGGCCCGGGGTGGCGAACAGCTGCTGGGCGGTCGCCTTGTCGAACAGGGCGAGGGTGCCGCCCGCGGTCACCCGGGTGTCCTTGGTGGTGACGATGCCGACGAGCCGCTTGGTCATGGCCGGGCCGTCGGTGGCCAGTGTGACCGTGTCGCCGATACGGAAGTGACCGGCGGCCGCCGTGCCGCTGTCCACGGCGAGTTCGCCGCTGTTCGCGGGGGCGCGGCCCTTGACCAGCGGATAGCGGCTGTCCTTGCCGTCCTTGCCCGGTACGTAGGCGGCGGCCGGATGCGCCCACGCCTTGTCGGCCCGCAGGGGCGTGCCGTCGGCGGCGTTCAGGGTGGCCGTGCCATCGACCGCCGGGCGCACGGCGGCGACACCGGGGACATCCGCCAGCTTCCGCGCGAGCGCGTCGTCGAGCACGCCGGCGGTCCGGTCCGCGGGGGCCCCGGGCGGGGGGTCCTTCGGGCTCACGGTGACCGCGATACCGGCGAAGTTCTGCGACGCGGCCGCGCGGTAGGCCGCGGCGGACGAATCCGCGAAGACGAGGGTGCCGGAGACGAACGCGACACCCAGGCAGACCGCGAGGACGGTCATGACCAGACGGGCCTTGTGCGCCAGGACGTTGCGCAGGGCTGTTCTCAGCATGAGGGGCTTTCCGGGGTCTGGGAGGTACGGGGCGGGTCAGCTGGTGCGTGAGCGGGTGTCGAGGGCCTTCATGCGGTCCAGGACCCGGTCCGGGGTGGGGCGCGTCATCTCGTCGACCAGGCGGCCGTCGGAGAGGAAGACCACGCGGTCGGCGTAGCCCGCGGCGACGGGGTCGTGGGTGACCATGACCACGGTCCGGCCCAGCTCGCGCACCGAGTCGCGCAGGAAGCCGAGGACCTCGGCCCCGGCGCGGGAGTCGAGGTTGCCGGTGGGCTCGTCGCCGAAGACGATCGCGGGGCGGGAGGCCAGGGCACGGGCCACCGCGACGCGCTGCTGCTGCCCGCCGGACAGCTGCGCGGGCCGGTGGCCGAGACGCTGGGAGAGGCCGACCATGGAGACCACGCGGTCCAGCCACTGCGGGTCGGGGCGGCGCCCGGCGATGGCGAGGGGCAGCGTGATGTTCTCCAGCGCGGTGAGCGTCGGCAGCAGGTTGAACGCCTGGAAGATGAAGCCGATCCGGTCGCGGCGCAGCTCGGTGAGCTGCCGGTCGTTCAGCGTGCTCAGTTCGGTGGTGCCGACGCGCACGGAGCCGGAGCTGGGCGCGTCGAGCCCGGCGGCGCAGTGCATCAGGGTGGACTTGCCGCAGCCGGACGGCCCCATGATCGCGGTGAACTCGCCCTCCCGGAAGGCGATGCTGACCCGGTCCAGGGCGGTGACACGGGTGTCGCCGCTGCCGTAGACCTTCGACAGGTCGGTGGTCGCGGCCGCGACCCCGGGCGTCGGGTGCAGCGCGTGCGGGGCAAAGGGATCGACGGTCACAGGGGACTCCTCCTCGGGTGCGCAAGGGTGCGTTCCGAAGGGTGTCCGGGGAACGTATCGGAGCCTGGACGTCTGTGTATCGGCGTCCGCTCCGCCGCGTATCGGTTGTGTACGCGCCGAGCCCCGGACGGTGTCAGTCCGGCAGGCGCAGGGTGGCGACGGCGCCGCCGTCCGGGGCGTTGTCCAGGCGCAGCTCGGCGCCGAGGAGCCGGGCGTGGCCCAGGGCGATGGTCAGGCCGAGGCCGTGGCCCGCGCCGCGTTCGGCCGCGCCCGTGTGGAAGCGGCGCGGGCCGTCGAGCAGCAGGTCCTGGGGGAAGCCGGGGCCGTGGTCGCGGACGACGACCGTACGGCCCTCGACGGTGACGCGTACCGGGGCCGCTCCGTGCCGGTGGGCGTTGACGACGAGGTTGCTGACGATCCGTTCGAGGCGGCGCGGGTCGGTCTCCACGGTCGTGGCGTCCTCCGCGTGCCGCGTGACCTCCGTGTCGAAGCCGGTGCGCGCCACGGCCTCGGCGACGACCGCGCCGAGCGGGACATGGGCACTGACCGGCTGTTCGGCGCCCGCGTCCAGCCGGGAGATCTCCAGCAGGTCCTCGACCAGGCCGCGCAGATCGCGCACCCGGGCGCGGATGAGGTCTTCCGTCTCCCCGGCGGGCAGCAGGTCGGCGGCGGCCAGCAGACCGCCGACGGGGGTGCGCAGCTCGTGGGCGACGTCCGCCGTGAACTGGCGCTCGGTGCGCAGGCGGCGGCCGAGGCTGTCGGCCATGAGGTCGACGGTGGCGGCGATGTCGTCCACCTCGTCGCGGCCTTCGGTGGGCCCGGTCCGGGCGTCGAGGTCCCCGGCGGAGATCCGGCCCGCGGTCTCGCCGACCCGCCGCAGCCGGCGGCCGAGCAGCCCGGCCCCGTAGGCCGCCAGGGGTACGGCCGCGGCGAGCGCGACCAGCGAGGACACCGCCATGGTCACGTCGAGCTGGCGCAGCGTGTGGAAGTCGTTGTTCATGCTGATACGGACGGCGAGGACCGGGCTGCCCGGGCCGCCGGTCCGCTGGGCGGCCCAGTAGCTCGGCCCGAGGTTGTTCTCGACGTGCCCGTCGTACGCGGTGTGCCGGTCGCCGTCGGCGGGATGCCGCAGGACGTCGGGCAGGTCGGCCGGATCGAGCTCGGCGCCGGCCGTGAGCGTTCCGGTGCGCCGGTAGACGTCCATGGCCGAGTACACGTCGTTGAATGCCCGCATTTCGGCCCGGCCGCGGATGTCCTGCGCGGTCCACACGTGCACCAGCACGCCCACCGCCACGGCGACCAGGCAGGCGGTGGCCGCGGCCAGCGCGGCGATCTTCCAGCGCAGGGACACGCGGGCCGGACGCAGCCTGCTGAAGCTGAAGTCGAAGGGGCGCACCGGTCTCAGCGCCTGAGCTTGTAGCCGAAGCCGCGGACCGTCTCGATCCGGTCCCGGCCCACCTTCTTGCGCAGCCGCTGCACGCACAGGTCCACGACACGGCTGTCGCCGTCCCAGCCGTACTCCCAGACGTTGCGCAGCAGGGTGTGCCGCTCCAGCACGATGCCGGGGCTGGCGGCGAACTCGAGGAGCAGCTTCAGCTCGGTCGGGGTCAGTGCCACGGGGTTTCCGGAGACGGACACCTCCATGCCGCCGGTGTCGATGGTCAGGTCCCCGAAGGTCAGCACGTCCCCCGCGGACGGCGGCGGCTCCGCGTCCGGGGTGCGCGCGGGTTCCGGGGCGGCCGGGTATGTCGCGCGCCGCAGCAGCGAGCGGATGCGCGCGACGAGCACGTAGGTGTCCACGGGCTTGACCACGTAGTCGTCCGCTCCGGCCTCCAGACCGGCGACGACGTCGAGGCCGTCGCCGCGGGCGGACATCATCAGGACGGGCACCAGGCTGGTCTCCCGGACCCTGCGGCACAGGCCGATCCCGTCCAGGCCGGGCAGCATCACGTCCAGGACCAGCAGGTCGAAGCCGGAGGTGTCGGCGCGGAAGAGCTCCAGGCCCGTCAGCCCGTCGGCCGCGGCCGTCATCCGGTAGCCGTAGCGCTCCAGGGCGACGGTGAAGGACTGGCGCATCAGGTCGTCGTCCTCCACCAGCAGCACGCGGACGGGGCGCGGAGAGGC
>NZ_JAINFC010000483.1 GCF_020740835.1 Streptomyces sp. UNOC14_S4 | reverse complement strand
CCCGTACATGGGGGCAGCAGGTCCGTACGCGGGGGTGGCGGGCGTGGCGGGCGCGACGCCGGAGGCGGGCCGCATTCCGCCTGTGCCGCCGTGGCCGCCGTCCGTGGGAGGTGCGGCGTGAGCGGGGACATGAGCGGGGGTGCGAGCAGAAGTCTGAGCGGAGGTCTGAGCAAAGGTCTGAGCGGAGGCGTGCGGCTGTCCGCGGCCGCGGCCGTGGCGACGCTGGCCGCGGCCTGCGCGCTGCTGCCATTGGTCGACACCCCGGCGTGGATACTGCAGGCCGCGATCCTGCTCGCGCTGCAGGCGGCGGTGGGCGTGCTCGCCCGCAGGGTGCCGCTGGGCCGGGCGACGACCGTGGTGGTGCAGGCGCTGGTCTCGTTCGTGCTGCTCAGCCTGGTCTTCGCGCGTTCGGGGGCGCTCGGCGGGGTGCTGCCGGGCCCGGACGTCTTCCAGCAGCTGAGCACGCTGCTCCAGGACGGCGCGCGCGATGTCGGGCGGTACGCCATCCCGGCCCCGGCGACGACCGGCATCAGGCTGATGCTGGTCGGTGGCGTGCTGGTGGTCGGCCTGGCCGTGGACGCGCTCGCGGTGACCTGGCGCAGCGCGGCGCCCGCCGGGCTGCCGCTGCTCGCGCTCTACTCGATCGCGGCGGGGCTGGCGCAGAGCGGCAAGGACTGGCTGTGGTTCCTGGCCGCCGCGGCCGGATATCTGCTGCTGCTCCTCGCCGAGGGCCGGGACCGGCTCTCCGGATGGGGCCGGGTCTTCGGCGGCGGTGCCGTCGGGGAGCCGGGGACCGCGGGGCGCGGCGCCTCCCCGGGGCGCGGCGCTTCCCCTGTGCGCACCGGACGGCGGATCGGCGCGGTCGCGCTCGGGCTCGCGCTGCTGGTGCCCGCCGTGCTGCCGACGATGGAGGGCGGGCTGCTGGAACGGGCCCGCACGGCCGGGACGGGCCGGGACGACAGCGCCGGTTTCGACGCCGTGCGCCCCCTGGTCACGCTCCAGAACAGCCTGAACCAGCCGGAGAACCGCGAAATGCTCCGCTACCGCACGTCTGCGGGGAATCCCCGGGACATGTATCTGCGGATCGTCGCGCTCGACCGGTTCGACGGCGCGGCGTGGCAGCCGTCCGAGCGCCGCTCCACCGACCTCCCGGGGATGCTGCCCCTGCCCCCGGGGCTCGACCCCCGGGTGCGCACGGAGTCGGTGAACACCTCGGTGGCCGCCGCGAGTACGTACGCGCAGAGCTATCTGCCGCTCCCCTACCCCGCCGAGCGCGTCCGCGTGGACGGGGGCAGCTGGCTGTACGAGCCGGAGGGCCGGACGGTCTCCGGCGCCCGCAAGCAGACCACCCGGGGCGTGCGCTACCAGGTGTCGAGCCTGCTGGTGGAGCCGACGGCGGCCCAGCTCGCGGCGGCACCCGCGCCCCGCGAGGAGGTGCTCCGGGAGTACACCAAGGTGCCGGGGTCGGTGCCGCGGGTGGTGGAGGAGACAGCCCGGAAGGTGACCGCCGGGGCGGCGAACGCGTACGAGCAGGCGGTGAAGCTCCAGGACTGGTTCGCGGCCGACGGCGGTTTCCGCTACGACACGCAGGTCGCGTCGGGCAGCGGCAAGGACGCCATAGCGAAGTTCCTGGAGGAGAAGAAGGGCTTCTGCATCCACTTCTCGTACTCGATGGCGGCGATGGCGCGGACGCTCGGCATCCCGGCGCGGGTGGCGGTCGGCTTCGCGCCGGGCACACCGCTGGAGGACGGCGCGGTGTCGGTCGGCTCCAAGGACGCGCACGCCTGGCCGGAGCTGTATTTCGAGGGCGTCGGCTGGACCCGGTTCGAGCCGACGCCGAGCCGCGGCACGGCGCCCGACTACACGGTGACGCAGGAGCCCGGCGCCTCCGAGCTCGTCGTCCCGGCACCCGCGCCCGACCGGAGCACCGCGCCGTCGGCGCGACCGGCGGCGCCGGGCGTGTGCACGCCGCAGCTGAGGAAGTCCGGCGAGTGCCCGTCCGAGGAGCGCTCGACGGTGGAGGCGGGCGCGCACGGCGGCGGCCTCTCGACAGGGCCGGTGGTGGGTGCCGTGGCACTCGGCGTCGCCGCGCTGGCGCTGCCCCTGCTGCTCCCGCTGCGCCGCCGGAAGCTGCGGAGCCGGCGTCTGTCGGAGGCCGGCGCGAACGCTCTGGCCGCGTGGGCCGAACTGACCGACTCCGCATGGGATTACGGCATCGCGCCCGACGAATCGCTGACCCCGCGGGGCGCGGCCACCCGCCTGGTGCGGCTGGGCGGCCTGACGGGCTCCGCCTCCGACGCGGCGCACCGGGTGGCCACGGCCGTCGAGCGGACGCTGTACGCGGAACGGCCGGGCCCCGTGGAGGGGCTGGCGTCGGACGTGACACGCGTCCGCGATGCCCTGCGGGCTTCTGCGGGGTTCGGTGCGCGGGGGCGGGCCATGCTGGTGCCGCGGTCGGTGACAGCGCGGGTGCGGATGCGCTGCACGCAGGCTGTTCTGACCGCACGTCAGCGATGGGTGGCCCGGCTTCGGCCGGCCCCGTGACCCCGCGGCGTCCCGCCAGGGGCGCGGGGAACTGCGCGACCAGCCGCAGACAACCCGCAGCCGAGCGCAAGAGGCAGCCCAGTGGGCGCCCGGCCCGCCGCCCCGCGCCGAACCGGGGTCCGGGGGCCACGCCCCCGCCCCGGCGGGAAACCGAAAGGGCCGGACCATTCGGTCCGGCCCTCGGAGAGGAGTGGTCGAGGAGTCAGTGCCCCTGCTCGTCGCGGCGGCGCTGCCAGCGCTGCTCGATGCGGTCCATCATGCTGCGCCGCGACCGCGCCTGACGGCCGCCCATGGCCCCCGACGGGCCGATGCCGCCGCGCGCGCCCCCGGGGCGCGGCGCCTTGCGCCAGCCCGTGACGGCGAGCACCGCGCAGCCCAGCATGACGAGGAAGCCCACCACGCTGATCCAGTACTGTCCCGGAATCATCACGCCGGCCATGAGGAGCGCGATGCCCACCAGAAATCCGGCGACTGCCTGGTAGACCCGTCGCCGGGTGTACGTGCGCAGGCCGCTGCCCTCGAGCGCTGTCGCGAACTTGGGATCTTCGGCGTACAGCGCTCGCTCCATCTGCTCGAGCATGCGCTGCTCGTGCTCCGAGAGCGGCACGGAGTCCTCCTACTCGTCGGTCGCGGGGGGCGACCGGGTGCGACCCTTTCAGGATAGGCAGGGAATCGCCCCCGTGAAACCCGCCCCTCTGCGCCAATTCGCCCACCGATGGTCGGTGCGGCGATCGGTGGCGTCGGGAACTGCATTCCCGTTCCGCCGATGCGCCATGCCGGACGGCGTCCCTCGATCATACGGGGCGGGGCCGCGACCCGGGCGGCCGGTCACCTACCGCGTACGGTCAGCCACGCTCCGCCAGGACGTGCAGCTGAGTGGCGACCGAGTGGAAGGCGGGCAGCGCGGCCGCCGCGGCCTCCAACTGGAGCAGGGCCTCCATGGCACCGGGTTCGGCGTCCAGCAGCACGCCGGGCACGAGGTCGGCGAAGACGCGCACGCCGTGCACCGCACCGACCTCCAGCCCGGCCCCCATGACCAGCCCGGAGAGCTGCTCGGCGGTGAAGCGGCGGCGGACCGGGTCCCCGGCGCCCCAGTGGCCGTCGGGGTCGGCGAGCACCTGGCGGGCCTCGGTGAAGTGGCCCGCGAGGGCGCGGCCCAGGACGGCGCCGCCGAGACCGGCGGCCAGCAGGCTGAGGGTGCCCGCCGGGCGGAGCGCCTCGACGACGTTGCGGACGCTCTCGGCGGGGTCCTCGACGTACTCCAGCACGCCGTGGCACAGGACGGCGTCGTAGGCGCCGCGCTCGACGACGTCGAACAGGCCGTGGGTGTCGCCCTGGACGCCGCGCACGCGGTCGGCGACCCCGGCCTCGGCGGCCCGGCGCTCCAGCGCGAACAGGGCGTTGGGGCTGGGGTCGACGACGGTGACGCGGTGGCCCAGCCGGGCCACGTCCACCGCGAACTTGCCCGAGCCGCCGCCGGTGTCGAGGACGTCCAGCACGCCTCCGGCCTCCGGCCCGGCGGCCTTGACCCGGCGGTCCAGGGCGTCCCGCAGGACCTCCCAGACCACGGCGGTGCGGAGGGAAGCCCGGGGGCGCAGCGGGTCTGACACGGCGGATGGCTCCTGACGGTGAGGGGACCGCCCCCGCGGCTGCGGGGTACCGGAACATGGGGTGGACGCCTCCAGCCTAATGGGCGCGGCCCGCGCCCCCGCCCCGGCCGCACCGGTCAGCCGCTGGTCATGGCGCTGTCCATGGCGCTGGTCACCCCGCCTGCCGCGGCGGCACCTGCCGTCCGGCGAGCCCTCGCTCCACCAGGAACAGGAACTCCGTGGCGGCGCGCAGCAGGTCGTCGGCCTCGCGTCGGCCGGCCGCGGACCGTATGCCCGCCTCGGCGCGGGCGCGGCGGGCCGCCCCGGCGGCGAACAGCGCGCTCCACTCGGCCAGTTCGGGCGCGACCTCGGGCAGCACCTCCCAGGCGCTGCGGATACGGTGGCGGCGCCGTGCGCTCGTCTCCGGGCGGCCGCGCACGGCGAGCACGGCGGCGGCGGTGCGCAGGGCGGCGAGGTGGGCGGTGGCGTAGCGCTCGTGCGGGGCCTCCAGGGCGGTGGCCTCCGTCAGGCCGGCGCGGGCCTGGTCGAGCAGGTCGAGGGCCGCGGACGGGACCGCGGGACGGAACGGCACGGGGCGGGCGTAGCTCGCGCTGCGGGCCATGACGAACCTCCTTCGTCGGGGGCGGGCGCCGCGCGATGGCGGAGCCGCCGTCTGCCCCCATCCTCGGGCACCCCACTGACAATCGCCCTGACCTGCGCCGATACCCAGGGCCCGGCGAGAGGGCGACAGTGCCTGAAAAGGCCGCGCGGCGGCAGGGAGAATCGCTGCATGGACAGCAGCAGTACGCGCCGTCAGAACACCAGGCGAAAACTCTTCGAAGCCGCGGTCACCCTCATCGCCGAACAGGGCTTCTCGACCACCACGGTGGACGAGATCGCCGAACGTGCCGGAGTCGCGAAGGGCACGGTCTACTACAACTTCGCGAGCAAGAGCGTGCTGTTCGAGGAGCTGCTGCGGCACGGGATGGAGCTGCTGACCGACGCCCTGCAGCGGGCCGCCGACGAGATGGCGGAACGCGGAGGCGGCGGGGTCGAGGCGCTGGACGCGATGGTCCGCGCCGGGCTCGACTTCATCGCCCGCTATCCGGCGCTCGCCCAGCTGTACGCGGCGGAGCTGTGGCGCACCAACCGGGCCTGGCAGCCGACGCTGACGCAGCTGCGGCAGCGGGCCGTCGCGGTGATCGCGAGCGTCCTGGAGGAGGCCGTGACGGCGGGCGAGCTGAGCACCGAACTCGACGTCCCCCTGACGGCGGCCGCGGTGTTCGGCATGGTGCTGGTGTCGGCGCTGGACTGGCAGTCGTTCCAGCCGGACCGCTCGATCGACGAGGTCCACGAGGCGCTGTCGCGCCTGCTCCAGGGCAGAGTCGGGACAGGCCCTGTAAGGGGCGCGGGGAACTGCGCGACCGGCCACGACGGAGCTGTAGCCGCGCGCGGAGCGCAAGAGGCACCCCATTAGGCGCCCCCGAAAGCCTCCAAAAAGCGTGACGCCGCCCCGGCCCCGACCGATCCCCCGTCGGCCGATGCCGGAGCGGCGTTC
>NZ_JAINFC010000482.1 GCF_020740835.1 Streptomyces sp. UNOC14_S4 | reverse complement strand
GGGCGCCGGGGCACGAGGCTCCGGCGCCCCGGCGCGCGGTCAGACGCGGGCGCCCTCGCGGCGGCCCGCGGCCGCGGCGGCGATCCGGCCCATGGCGGTGTCCTTGCCGCAGGCGTACGCGCCGAGCGCCGTCTGCCGGGCCACGATGCCGCGTTCGGCACGCATGAGCCGCAGCCCGCGGCTGATCAGGTACGGGGCGGACTTGCGGCCCTCGCGCAGGTCGCGCAGCAGGCGGCGGCGGAACGTCGTCGACGGGCGGCCGCGCAGGCACAGGGCGTCGGCGAGCACGCCCAGTTCACGGCAGTGCCCGATGATGTCGGCGGCGAAGATGCCCTCCGCTATGAACAGCGGGGTGCGGCCTATGTCGAGGGTGGTCGTGCCCTTCCGCGAGCTCGTGGCGATGTCGTACACCGGCACGGCCGTGCGGGACGTACGGCACAGCTCGGCGATCGCGTCGACGGCGGCGCGGTGGTCCCAGGAACCCGGCGCGTCCCAGTCGGGGCCCGAACCGTCGGGGAGCGGCGGCAGCGTCGGGTCGTCGGCCTCCTTGTAGAAGTCGTCCAGGTTGAGGACGGGCAGCCCGGTGAGGGCCGCGAGGGACGATTTGCCGGAACCGGACGGGCCGGTCAGCAGGATGACGCGGGCAGGGCTCGAGTGGGATGTCACGGGACACCAGTGTGAGGCATTGGGCTGGATGGGGGATCCCCCCGGGTCGGGAGATGCGCACAGTGTCACGACTCCACTACGGTGCGTTGTCGTTCGCCCTCTCTCGTACCTCACGACCCGGCAGGTGCCCATGGCCTCGCACGCACGACACGCGCGCTCTCCCCATTCCCTCCCTTCGCGCAGGCTGATGCGCGTGGGACTGACTGTTTCCGCGGGTGCGGCCATCGTCGCGGGCGGCGCGGGGGCGGCGAACGCCGGCACGATCAAGCCTCTGGCTCCACGGGCGGAGCTCGGGGTGACCTCCCTCGACGCGGGCCTCCAGGGCGCCGACACGGCGCTGGGCGCGGGCACGGAGGGTGCCCTGATGGCCCTGACGCCGATGAAGCTCAACCCGCTGGCCGGTACGGGCAGCGACCCCTTCGACAACTCGGTCGCCACGCAGGTGGGCGAGCTGGAGCCGGTGAGCACGGCCTCCGTCACCCAGCCGCTGTCGCGCGGGGCCTCGCTGGGGAACCTCGGCCTGCTGGACCAGCTCAACGGGCTGCTCCCGGCCAGCCTGGTACCGAGCGTGCCGCAGCTGTAGAAGCAGCCGCAGAGCACGCGAAACGCCGTACGGGCCGGGCCCGTACGGCGTTTGCGCGGTGCTGCGGGGCAGGCGTCAGTAGGACGAGCCGCCCGCGCCCAGGGAGCCCGTGGGGTGCCAGACCGTGCGGGTCTCCAGGAAGGCCGTCATGCGGTCCGTGCCCGGCGTGGCCGCCCAGTCCACAGGCTGGGGACGGAGTACACGCTTGAGGTTGTCGGCCGCGGCGATCTCCAGCTCCTTCGCGAGCGCGGCGTCCGCACCGGCGAGGTCGATCGCGTTGACGTCCTGGTGCGCGGCCAGCGACGGGGTGATCTCCGCCGTACGGCCCGAGAGGATGTTGACCACACCGCCCGGGACGTCGGAGGTCGCCAGCACCTCACCGAGGGACAGCGCGGGCAGCGGTGCCTTCTCGGAGGCCACGACGACGGCCGTGTTGCCGGTGGCGATCACCGGGGCGAGTACCGAGACCAGGCCCAGGAACGACGACTCCTGCGGGGCCAGCACGGCGACGACGCCGGTCGGCTCGGTCGCGGAGACGTTGAAGAACGGGCCCGCGACCGGGTTGGTGGCACCGGTGATCTGGCCGATCTTGTCGGTCCAGCCCGCGTACCAGACCCAGCGGTCGATCGCGGCGTCGACGACGGCCGCGGCCTTGGCCTTGGACAGGCCCTCGGCCTCGGCCACCTCGCGGACGAACTGCTCCTTGCGGCCCTCCAGCATCTCGGCGACGCGGTAGAGGATCTGGCCGCGGTTGTACGCGGTGGCGCCGGACCAGCCGCCGACGGCCTTGCGGGCCGCCACGACCGCGTCACGGGCGTCCTTGCGGGAGGACAGCGGGGCGTTGGCCAGCCAGTTGCCCTTCGAATCGCTCACCTCGTACACCCGCCCGCTCTCGGACCGGGGGAACTTGCCCCCGACGAACAGCTTGTAGGTCTTGAAGACGCTCAGTCGCGCTGCGGACTCAGACATCGAGGTACGCCTCCAGACCGTGACGGCCGCCCTCGCGGCCGAAACCCGACTCCTTGAAGCCGCCGAACGGCGAGGTCGGGTCGAACTTGTTGAACGTGTTGGCCCAGACGACGCCCGCGCGCAGCTTGCTCGCGACGGCCAGCATGCGCGAGCCCTTCTCCGTCCAGATGCCCGCCGACAGGCCGTACTGCGAGTTGTTGGCCTTGGCGACGGCCTCGCCCGGGGTGCGGAAGGTCAGCACGGACAGCACCGGGCCGAAGATCTCCTCGCGGGCGATGCGGTGGGCCTGGGTGACACCGGTGAAGACCGTCGGCGCGAACCAGTAGCCCGAGGAGGGCAGCTCGCACGCCGGCGACCAGCGCTCGGCGCCCTCGGCCTCGCCGCTGTCGGCCAGCTCGGTGATCCGGGCCAGCTGCTCGGCGGAGTTGATCGCGCCGATGTCGGTGTTCTTGTCCAGCGGGTCGCCCAGGCGCAGCGTCGACAGACGGCGCTTGAGCGCGTCCATCAGCTCGTCCTGGACCGACTCCTGCACCAGCAGACGCGAGCCCGCGCAGCAGACCTGGCCCTGGTTGAAGAAGATGCCCTGGACGATGCCCTCGACGGCCTGGTCGACCGGCGCGTCGTCGAAGACGATGTTGGCGCCCTTGCCGCCCAGCTCCAGCGTGAGCTTCTTGTCCGTCCCCGCGACCGTGCGGGCGATGGCCTTGCCGACCGCCGTGGAGCCGGTGAACGCGACCTTGTTCACGTCCTCGTGCGCGACGAGCGCGGCACCGGTGGAGCCGTCACCCGTGACGATGTTGACGACGCCCTTCGGCAGGCCCGCCTGGCGGCAGATGTCCGCGAAGAACAGCGCCGAGAGAGGGGTGGTCTCGGCGGGCTTGAGGACGACCGTGTTGCCCGTGGCGAGCGCCGGGGCGATCTTCCACGCCAGCATCAGCAGCGGGAAGTTCCACGGGATGACCTGGCCCGCGACGCCCAGCGGGCGGGGGTTCGCGCCGTAGCCCGCGTGGTCGAGCTTGTCCGCCCAGCCCGCGTAGTAGAAGAAGTGCGCGGCGACGAGCGGGAGGTCCGCGTCGCGGGTCTCCTTGATCGGCTTGCCGTTGTCCAGGGTCTCCAGGACGGCGAGCTCGCGGCTGCGCTCCTGGATGATCCGGGCGATGCGGAAGAGGTACTTCGCGCGCTCGGCGCCCGGCAGCGCCGACCACTTCGCGAACGCCTTGCGGGCGGCCTTCACCGCGCGGTCCACGTCCTCGGCGGAACCCTGCGCGACCTCGGAGAGCACCTCCTCGGTGGACGGGCTGACCGTCTTGAAGACCTTGCCGCCGGTGGCCTCGGTGAACTCACCGTCGATGAACAGGCCGTAGGACGGGGCGATGTCGACGACCGCGCGTGACTCGGGCGCGGGTGCGTAGGCGAATGCCTTGCCGGGTGCCATGTCGGTTGTTGCCATGTCGGTCAGTCCACCGTCACGTAGTCGGGGCCGGAGTAACGGCCGGTCGCCAGCTTCTGCCGCTGCATCAGCAGGTCGTTCAGCAGGCTGGAGGCACCGAAGCGGAACCAGGTGTTGTCCAGCCACTCCTCGCCCACGGTCTCGTTGACCAGGACCAGGAACTTGATCGCGTCCTTCGTGGTGCGGATGCCGCCGGCGGGCTTCACACCGACCTGGACACCGGTCGCGGCGCGGAAGTCGCGCACGGCCTCCAGCATGAGGAGCGTGTTGGCCGGGGTCGCGTTGACCGCGACCTTGCCGGTCGACGTCTTGATGAAGTCGGCGCCCGCGAGCATGCCGATCCAGGAGGCCCGGCGGATGTTGTCGTACGTCGACAGCTCGCCCGTCTCGAAGATCACCTTGAGGCGGGCCTTGTCACCGCACTCGGCCTTGACGGCCGTGATCTCGTCGTAGACGTCCAGGTAACGGCCGGCGAGGAACGCGCCGCGGTCGATCACCATGTCGATCTCGTCCGCGCCCGCGGCGATGGCGTCACGGGTGTCCGCCAGCTTCACGGGCAGCGCGGCGCGGCCCGCGGGGAACGCGGTGGCGACGGACGCGACCTTCACGTCCGTACCGGCCAGGGCGGCCTTCGCGGTGGCCACCATGTCCGGGTAGACGCAGACCGCGGCCGTGCGCGGCGTCGTCCGGTCGGTCGGGTCGGGGAGCACGGCCTTGGCGGCGAGGGCCCGGACCTTGCCCGGGGTGTCCGCGCCTTCCAGCGTCGTCAGGTCGATCATCGAGATCGCCAGGTCGATGGCGTAGGCCTTCGACGTGGCCTTGATCGAACGGGTGCCGAGCGAGGCGGCGCGGGCTTCCAGCCCGACCGCGTCTACGCCCGGAAGGCCGTGCAGGAAGCGGCGCAGCGTGCTGTCGGAGGCGGTCACGTCCGCCAGGTCCTTCAGCCGCCCCGCGGCGTCGGCGTCATTGCCTGGTGCGGGAACTGTGGTGGGCATGGTCACCAGATGAGCATATCTACGCGCGTAGCGCGTGTCACCCCCCGGATCGCGGCGGTTGTGGGACGGCCGCGGGACGGCCTCGGGACGGGGGACGGGAGGGGGCTGTGGGGCAGAATCTGGCGCATGACTCGCCCGGGTGACTCGTCTTCTGTATATGCCGACCGTAGTTATCGCTCGCCTGCCGGGATCGTCGGCGGCGTGCTGCTGCTTGCTGTCGCCGCCTGGCTGGGGGGCGACGCCGTCTTCCGGGGGTCCGGGCGGACGCCCTGGGTGGCGCTCGCGGGGCTGCTGTTCGTGGTGCCGCTGATCATCGCGTTCACGCTGCGGCCTGTCGTTTTCGCGGGGGAGCGGCGGCTGCTGGTGCGGAACCCGTTCCGGACGATCACTTTGCCGTGGGGGTGCGTGGAGGACGTGCGCGCCGCGTACTCCAGCGAGGTGTTCGTGGCGGACGGCGCGAAGTACCAGATGTGGGCCATCCCGGTGTCGCTGCGGAAGCGGAAGGCGGCGGCCCGGCGGGGTGGTGGTGACGGGGGTGATCCCTTGTCCTCGCAGGTGTCCTCGCAGACGCTCTCGCAGGGGCCTGCGCAGGCCCCTGCGGATCAGGCGATCTCGGAGATCCGGGAGCTGGCCGGGCGGCATGCGGATGTGTCGGGGGAGCCGGTGGTGCGGTGGGCTTTCGAGGTGATCGGGCCGTCGGTGGTGGGGGCTGTGCTGCTGGTCGTTCTCGGGGTGTTGGGCTGACGTGATCCTGTCTTTCCCGGAGGAGGCGGTTCCGGGCGATCTGCGGGCGCAGGTGCTGGAGCTTCAGGAGGAGGCTTGGCCGGCTTCGGCTTCGGCTTCGGCTCCGGCTTCGGCTTCGGGTGGGGCCGTCTCCGGTGGTCCGGTTCATGATCCTTTGCTGCGGCCGCTGTCGATGCTGCTCGTGGATGGCGGCGGGGTGGACGGCGGGGTGGTGCTGGCCGCGTTGGACGTGCTGTCCAAGGAGATCGTGCACGCGGGTGGGCGCTATGCCGTCGGCGGGCTGAGCAC
>NZ_JAINFC010000481.1 GCF_020740835.1 Streptomyces sp. UNOC14_S4 | reverse complement strand
CAGCCTGCACCGGGCGGCCCGGAGCCCGGCGACGACCGTGGCGGCGTACTGCGCCACCTGCCGCTCGGTCTCCCCGGCCGCCCGGTGCAGGCTGTCGTCCATGCCCGTGCTGATCACGGCGTCACCGCGGTCCGCCATGCGGCGCACCGCCCCGCCCAGCTCGCGCAGGCCCTCGGCGGCCGCCTCCAGCTGCGCGAAGAGCGCGGAGGCCACCGTGGCCGCCTGCTGCGGGGTATAGAGCGCCCACTCCTGCTTCAGCAGGGTCGCGAGTGCCCGCGCGGCCTCGGTGGCGGTGCAGGCCAGGGTGAGGGTCTCGGCGGGCTCGTGGGGGCCGCGCTCCGCCGCGAAACGGATCTCCTGGGCGAGGTCGGCGGTGTACGGCTCGTCCGCCGCCGCGCCCCAGAGCTCCCGCCAGTCGCCTCCGGCACCGGGGTTCGTGGGGTCGCTCACCGCTGTCCCTCCGCGGCCGGGTCGAACCAGAGGTGGACCTGCCCGGTGCCGATCCCGCTCTCGTACGCGCTGAAGCGGCGGCCCGGCACCCGGCAGCCCGCGCCGCCCAGGGCGCCGGCCAGCATCAGGTAGTGGCCGAAGCGGGCCTCGGGCGCGAAGCGGCGGTACTCCGGCATGGTCCCGATCACCCGGTCGTGGCGGCCCTCCTCCAGCCAGGCGATGCGCTGCTCGTCCGCCGCGCGGGCCTCGGGCGTGACGATGTTGTCCGGGTCCCCCGCCATGCGGGCGCGCAGCTCGGCCAGCGGCCGGAAGCGGTGGGAGAGCCCGCCGGAGGCGATCAGCAGCACCTTGCGGTCGAGGTGGGCGACCGCCTCGGCGATGACCTCACCGGCCTGAAGGTAGTCCTCGGTGGTCGCGGTCTGGCAGACCGAGACGGAGAGCCAGGGCGTGCCCTCCCGTCCGAGGTACGTCCAGAGGTTGAGCGTCGCGTAGTGGACCGGCAGATACGGGTCGTCGTTCGCGGCGAGCCACACCGGGCGCTTCGCCGCGAACTCCGCGACCGCCCCGGCCAGCTCCGGGTCGCCGGGGAGGTCGTAGGGCAGCCGGTTGATGGCGCCGGGCATCTCGTCCGAGGTGAACAGGCCCGAGCGGCGCGCGTGGGCGGTGATCACCGTTTCGGTGGTCGTCGCCCAGTGGGAGTCGAGGACCACGACGGCGTCGTGACCGGTCGTGTCCACGACCTCCGTGCCGAGCCGCTCCAGCCCGGTCGCGAGGGTGAAGTCACGGCCGCCGTTCTCCTGGATGCGTATCTGCTCGGGGAACATGATGACGGGTGCGTGCGAGAGCAGTCCCGCACCGACGATGTCGCCCATGGGCGGTCTCCTTATACAGGGCTGTATGCGGGAAGGGCTACGGGACGAGAAGGAGCTTTCCGGAGGTGCGGCGCGCCGCGAGGTCGGTGTGCGCGCGGGCGGCCTCGGCGAGCGGGTAGGTCCCGGCGACGGTGAAGTCCAGCGTGCCGTCGAGGATGCCCCGGAACACCTCGCCCGCCCGCCACTCGAACTCCTCCACGGTGGCGCGGAAGTGCTCCAGGTAGGGCCGGGTCAGGGTGAGCGAGCCGCCCCACAGCAGCCGCATCACGTCGACGGGCGGCACCGCGCCGCTGGCACCGCCGAAGAGGACGAGCGTGCCCCGGGTGCGCAGCGAGGCCAGGCTCGCGTCGAAGGTGGCGGCGCCGACGCCGTCGTAGACCGCGTGCACGCCCTCCCCGCCGGTGAGCGCGCGGACCTCGGCGGCCAGGTCGTCGGTCTCCGTGTAGCGGACGACCTCGTCGGCACCGTTGGCGCGGGCGGTCTTCTCCTTCTCCTCGGTGGACACCGTGCCGATGACGCGGACTCCGCGCCGCTTGAGCAGCTGGGTGAGCAGGAGCCCGACGCCACCGGCGGCGGCGTGGACGAGCACGGTCTCCCCCTCGCGGGCGGGGTAGGAGTCGTGGGCGAGGAAGTGGGCGGTCATGCCGTGGACGAGCACGCCGCCCGCGGTGCGCAGGTCGAGCCCGTCGGGCACGACGATGGCCTTGTCCTCGGGGACGACCACGCGGCTGGCGTAGCTGCCGAGCACGGTGGTCCAGGCGACCCGGTCGCCCGCCTTGAAGCGGGTGACGCCGGGGCCGGTGGACAGCACGACGCCGGAGCCCTCCTCGCCGGGCACGCACGGCACGGGCAGGGGGTAGCGGCCCTCGCGGCGGTAGAGGTCGATGAAGTTGACCCCGGCCGCGGCGAGCGCGACGAGGATCTGTCCCTCGCCGGGCTCGGGGTCGGGCCGCTCCACGTACCGCTGGACCTCGGGCCCGCCGGTCTCACGGATCTCGATCGCGTGCATCAGTGCATTCCCTTCACATCGGTCAGCGTGACGTCGTAGGTGCGCAGCCAGTCGTCGAGCCGGACGGTGGACTCCACGAGGATCCGTTCGAACTCGGAGAGGCTGCCGGTGGTGGTGCGGCCGGTGAGCCGCCGTACGGCGTCGCCGTCGAGGAACGGGCTCAGGGGCGCGTCCCCTTCGGCCGCCGCGGCCAGGCCCGTGATGAGGGCGCGGTCGTAGGCGGGGTCCTGGATCGAGGGGTAGGCGGCCTTCCTGCGGCGCAGCACGGACGGCGGCAGCAGGTCGGCGGCGGCCTCGCGCAGCAGGCCCTTCTCCTGGCCGCCGGTGGTCTTCATCTCCCAGGGGACGTTGAAGACGTACTCGACGAGGCGGTGGTCGCAGAACGGCACCCGGCCCTCCAGGCCGGTGGCCATGCCCATGCGGTCCTTCTTGTCGAGGAGGATGGGCAGCCAGCGGGTGAGGGTGAGGTGGCCGAGCTCGCGGGTGCGGCCCGCCGTCGCGTCCTCGCCGTCCAGCCGGGGCACCTCGGCGAGCGCGGTGCGGTACAGGTCGGCCTGGTACTCCCCCAGGTCGATGCCGTCGACGAACCAGGGGTGGAACAGCGAGCGGGGGTCGAGGCCGCGGTGCGCGCCCAGCTTGAGCCAGGGGAAGGTGTCGGCTGCGCGCGCCCCGGGGTCGGAGAACCACAGGTAGCCGCCGAAGACCTCGTCCGCGCCCTCGCCGGACAGCGCCACGGTGGCGTGCTCCCGGACGGCGGCGAAGAGCAGGTGGAGGGACACGTCGAGGTCCGCGAAGTTGAACGGAAGGTCCCAGGCGCGCAGCACCCTCGCGCGGACGGCCGGGTCGAGGAGCCCGGCGCGGTCGAGGACGATCGCGTGGTGGTCGCTGCCGATGTGCCGGGCGACCTCCAGGGCGTACGGGCCGTCCGGCGTGGGCCGGATGGGGTCGGCGACGAAGTTCTCGGTGTGCCCGGTGAAGTCCACGGAGAACGTGGACAGTTGCCGCCCCTCCGCGGCGCGGGTGCGGGCGGCGAGCGCGGCGATGGTGCTGGAGTCGAGGCCACCGGAGAGCAGCGAGACGAGGGGGACGTCCGCGACCATCTGGCGCGGCACGATGTCGTCGAGCAGGTCACGGACGGTGGCCACGGTGGTGGGCAGGTCGTCGGTGTGCGGGCGGGCTTCGAGGGCCCAGTAGCGCTCCTCGCGGATGCCGTCGCGGCCGACGCGCAGCAGGTGACCGGGGGTCAGCTCGCGCATGCCGCGGAACGGTACGCGGCCGGGGGTGCGCAGGAAGAGCAGCGCGTCGCAGAGCTCCTCGGCGGAGGCGCTCGTCTCCGCGAGGGGGTGGGCGAGGATCGCCTTGGGCTCGGAGCCGAAGAGCACGCCGTCGGGCGTCGGCCAGTAGTAGAGGGGCTTGACGCCCAGCCGGTCCCGGACGAGGAGCAGTTCCTCATGGAGGGTGTCCCAGATGGCGATGGAGTACATGCCGTTCAGCCGCTCGGCGAAGTCCGCGCCCCACTCCAGGTAGGCGCGCAGCGCGACCTCGGTGTCGCTGCGGGTGGTGAACCGGTGACCCTTGAGGACGAGTTCCTCGCGCAGCTCGCGGTAGTTGTAGATCTCGCCGCCGTACGAGATCACCGCGCGCGGCAGCCGGCCGGGGCCGCGCTCGGGGGTGCGCATGGGCTGGGTGCCGTGCGCGAGGTCGATGACGGAGAGCCGCCGATGGCCGAGCGCGGCGTGGGCGTCGGCCCATACGCCGCGGGCGTCCGGCCCCCTGGGGGTCAGGGTGTCGGTCATGAGGTCGACGGCCGCCGTGTGCAGGGTGAGGTCGCGGGCGAAATCGACCCAGCCCGTAATGCCGCACATGTCACACACCGTCACTTTCGAGCCAGGGGCCGCGGCGCCAGCCGTCGAGGTCGTAGTCGTCGAGGCAGTCCTGCACGAACGCCTCGTAGCGGGCGAGGCTGCCGCGGTTCGTCGCCCACCGCAGGGCGTCGAGCCGGACCTGCTCGCCGTTGCCCGAGTAGTTGCGCTCGTAGAGCTCGTGGCGGGCGCCGAACTCGGTGCCGATGGCGTCCCAGACCAGCTTGAGCAGCTTGATCCGGTCGAGGGCGCTGGTGTCCGAGCCCCGGTAGAAGCGGTCGATGAGCGGCCGCAGTTCGGGGTTGGCCAGGTCGCGGCCGCTGGAGGGGACGGCGAGGGGTGCGCCGCCGAGGGTGGTCTCGAAGAGCTCGTGGACGCGGTCCCAGACCTGGGCGTTGTACATCCGCATCGCGGACGCGTGCTCCAGCCGGGGCACGACGGTGCCGCCGCTGCCCGGCTCGGGGTCGTGGGCCATGGCCGTGGTCAGCGCCCACACCATGTCCCGCATGGTGACGACCTCGCCGACGGCGGCCTGCACCCCGCGGAACTCGTCGGTGCCGTTGGCCCGGGTGCCACGGGAGAGCAGCCCGGCCATGAGCTCCAGCTTGACGCTCAGCCGGATGCCCGACTGGAAGTTGTAGAGGTTGGGGAAGCCGGAGGTGGCGTAGAAGCCGGTGGCGCGCTGGATGTCGCGGTATACGAGGACGTCCTCCCAGGGGATCAGGGCCTCGTCGAGCAGAAGGACACTGTCGTTCTCGTCGAACCGGCTGCTCAGCGGGTAGTCGAAGGCGCTGCCACGGGCGTAGGGGGTGCGGCAGACGAGCTTGACGCCGGGGTTGTCCATGCGGACGAAGAAGACGAGCGCGAACGCCTCGGCCTTGCCGGGGGCGAGGGCCGCCGAGCCGACCGGGGCGACGAACCCGGCGTTGGTGATGGCGGACCCGGTGGCCAGCATCTTGGCCCCGCTGACGACGACGCCCGCGTCGGTCTCGCGCACGGCGTGCACGAAGACGTCCTCCATGTCGTGGATGGCGCGCTTGCGGTCGACGGGCGGGTTGATGATGACGTGGTTGAGGTAGAGCGCCTTGCTCGCGAATTCCCGGTACCAGGCGGTGGCGTTGCCGGCGTACGGCCCGTAGTAGTCGGCGTTGACGCCGAGGCCTGCCATGAAGGACGCCTTGTACTCGGGGGTGCGCCCGAGAAACCCGTAGCCCATGCGGGCCCAGGTGGCGATGGCCTCCCGGGCCTCGACGAGGTCCGCGGCCGAGCGGCTGGGCTTGAAGAACTTGTGGGTACGGATGCCGGTGGCCGTGTCGACCCCGGTGAGGACGTCGGCGGTGGCCGGGTCGTGCAGGGCGTCGTAGAGCCGGGCGACGGACAGGGCGGAGTTACGGAAGGCGGGGTGGCGGGTGACGTCCTTGACGCGCTCGCCGTCAAGGTAGACGTGGCGCCCGTCGCGAAGGCTCTCCAGATATTCGTCGCCCGTCATGAGGGCGTTGGCGGGGGCGCCGTGGGGG
>NZ_JAINFC010000480.1 GCF_020740835.1 Streptomyces sp. UNOC14_S4 | reverse complement strand
CTCCCCCAGACTCCGTCCGGGAGGTGCCCCCAGCCCCTAGCGGAACGCATGCCCACAACCGGGGGTGAGGCGGAAGTCCGGCCGACAGGGCGCGCCCTGTCAGGGGCGCGGGGAACTGCGCGACCAGCCGTCGATGGCCCGCAGCCGCGCGCCGAGCGCAAGTCGCACCCCAGTAGGCGCACCAGGGCCCGGGGGCGGAGCCCCCGGACGGAACTCAGCCGCCGTCCGGCGGACCCTTCCGCGGCGGCCGCCCCCTGCGCGGGAGCGCCCCCGCGCCGCCCGGAAGGCGTCCCGCCTCCGCGAGTGCCTTCCGCAGCAGGAATTCGATCTGTGCGTTCGCGCTGCGCAGCTCGTCGTTCGCCCAGCGCGTCAGCGCGTCGTGCACCAGCGGATCGAGCCGCAGCAGCACCTGCTTGCGCTGCCGCGGCGCCCGCTCCGGCGAAGGCGGATCCGAGGGCGAGGGGGGTGTGGGTTCGTCCGTCACTGGTAGAGCGTGCCCGTGTTGACCACGGGCTGGGCAGCCCGGTCGCCGCAGAGCACCACCATGAGGTTGCTCACCATGGCCGCCTTGCGCTCCTCGTCCAGCTCGACGAGGCCGTGCTCGGTGAGGATGCCCAGCGCCTCCTCGACCATGCCGACGGCGCCCTGCACGATGAGCTTCCGGGCGGCCACCATCGCGCCCGCCTGCTGCCGCTGGAGCATCGCGGAGGCGATCTCCGGCGCGTAGGCGAGGTGCGTGAAGCGTGACTCGATGATCTGGACGCCCGCGGCCTCGACGCGCGCGTGCAGCTCGGCGGCGAGCTTCTCGGTGATCTCCTCGGCGTTCTCGCGCAGCGAGAGCCTGTCGTCCTCGTGCGCGTCATAGGGGTACTCGATGGCGATGTGGCGCACCGCCGCCTCGGTCTGGGTGGCGACGAACTCCTGGAAGTCCTCGACCTCGAAGACGGCCTGTGCGGTGTCCTCGACCCGCCAGACCACGACCGCGGCCAGCTCGATGGGGTTGCCGTAGGCGTCGTTGACCTTCAGGACGGCGGTCTCGTGGTTGCGCACCCGGGTGGAGATCTTCTCGCGGCTGGTCAGCGGGTTGACCCAGCGCAGGCCCTCGCTGCGGATCGTGCCGCGGTAGCGGCCGAAGAGCTGGACCACCCGGGCCTCGCCCGGCGCGATGGTGTTGAGGCCGCTCATCGCCACGACCGAGCCGATGCCGACGAGGATGCCGAGGACGACGAAGGCCGCGCACAGCGCGTTCTTGCCGTCGTGCCCGAAGGAGACCGCGAGGGCGATGAGGCCGGCCGCTATCAGCAGCCCCAGGAGGCCCAGCAGCAGGGCCGTCCCGCCGCCGATGTCGCGGGCGGGGAACTCGCGCACCCGCGGCTTCGGCGTCTCCGGCGCGTCCGCCGGCGGCGCGTTCTCGACGGTGGTGCGGGTGGTGTCCTGCATGGTGGTACCCCGTTCCTGGGCGGCGCGCGGAGGTCTGCCGCGCGCCGATTCGATGTCTAGCAAAGTGATATCACTTTATCGCCCTGTACCGTTTCCCGCACCGCTGCGCGTCCGGTTCCCGCCATCCGGGGTGCTGTATGTCACGTGCTGCAAAGCCTTGATCGATGGGCGTTTGGTGACAGTTGCGGTGTTAGCTTCGTGAGCTGGGTTGGGGGCGGACAGAGTGGAGCTACTGGAGAGATGGGCCGAGCGGAAGCGCGACGGGCGCAGAAGAGCACCCGCAAGAAGGGCGGCAAGCCCAAGAAGACCGGCATACGCCGCTTCTTCACCTGGAAGAAGCTGCTTGCCTACTTCGTGACCCTCATCGCCCTCGGCGCAGGCGCCTTCGTGGCGCTCTACATGTACGTCGACATCCCCAACGGCAAGATGGAGATGAAGCTGCAAAGCAACATCTACCTGGATGCCAAGGGCAAGGTCCTGGCGCGCACGGGCGAGGTCAACCGCGAAGAGGTCACGCTCGACAAGGTCCCCGACAGCGTCAAGAACGCCGTCGTCGCGGCCGAGAACAAGAACTTCTGGAACGACTCCGGCGTCGACATCAAGGGCACCGCGCGCGGCATTCTCAACACCCTCATGGGCCGTGGCAAGCAGGGTGGTTCGACCATCACCCAGCAGTACGTGAAGAACTCCTACCTGAGCCAGGAGCAGACCGTCACCCGCAAGGTGAAGGAGCTCATCATCACGCTCAAGGTGGACCAGAAGGTCTCCAAGGAGGAAATCCTCGCCGGGTATCTGAACACCAGTTACTTCGGCCGGAACGCCTACGGCATCCAGGCCGCGGCCCGCGCGTACTACGGCAAGGACGTCAAGGACATCACCCCGGAGGAGGGCGCCTACCTGGCGGCCCTGCTCCAGGCGCCCAGCCAGTACGACTGGTCGGCGGCCAGCGACGCGGGCAAGCGCAACGCCCAGGCGCGCTGGAACTACGTCCTCGACAAGGAGGTCGAGCAGAAGTGGCTCGACCCCGCCAAGCGCAAGGACATGAAGTTCGAGGTGCCGAAGCCGCCCAAGGCCCCCGAGGGGCTCACCGGGCAGAACGGCTACCTGGTGGACGCCGCCAAGAAGGAGCTCGAGCAGTTCTTCCACAAGAACGGCCGCGGTGACGGCGCGCTCGCGCGGGGCGGCTGGACCATCAAGCTGAGCATCGACTCCGACAAGCAGAAGGCGCTGGAGCAGGCCGTCAAGGACAAGGTCACCTCCAGGCTGGACAAGCAGGCCCGCAAGGTCGACAACTACGCCCAGGTCGGCGCCGTCTCCGTGGACCGCAAGACCGGCAAGGTCGTGGCGCTGTACGGCGGCGAGGACTTCGCGAAGCACCAGATCAGCAACGCGACCCGCGAGGACTACCAGCCCGCCTCCACCTTCAAGCCGCTGATCTTCGCCTCGGCGCTGGACAACGCGTCCAAGACGCAGGACGGCCAGCCGATCACGGCGAGCACGATGTACGACGGCACCAGCGAGCGGCCGGTCCGCGGTAGCGACACCCCGTTCGCCCCGCAGAACGAGGACCACGTCAGCTACGGCAACGTGACCGTCCAGGACGCGATGAACAAGTCCGTCAACTCCGTCTTCGCGCAGATGGCCGTCGACGTCGGCCTCGACAAGGTCAAGAAGACCGCCGTCGATCTGGGCATGAACCGCGAGGCCGGCGGCTTCGACGAGAGGCCCGCCATGTCGCTCGGCTCCATGAGCGCGAGCCCGCTGCACATGGCCGGGGTCTACGCCACGCTCGCCAACCACGGCAAGAAGGTCACCCCGAGCATCGTCGAGTCCCTGACCCACAATGGCGAGAAGGTCGCGGCGCCGGAGACCATCGGCTCGCAGGTCCTCAGCCGCACCCACGCCGACGACGTCACCAACATCCTCCGGGGCGTGGTCAACGACGGTACGGCCACCGTGGTGCAGAGCTCGCAGTACGCGGTGGCGGGCAAGACCGGCACCTCCGACGACAACAAGTCGGCCTGGTTCACCGGCTACACCCCGGACCTCATCACCTCGGTCGGCATGTTCGGTGAGGGCCCCGGCGGAGCACAGGTCCCGCTGACCGGCACCGGCGGCGTCGGCCGCGTCAACGGTGGTGGCTACCCCGCCGAGATCTGGGCCGCCTACACCGGCCAGGCCGCAGACGGTGAGACCGAGTTCGACCTGAAGACGGACGAGGCCGGCGCGGTGCCCCCGCCGCCCGCCCCGACCGGCTCGGCCAAGCCCACTCCGTCGGCGTCCGGCCAGCCGACCCCGTCGGGCTCGGCCAGTCCGACCACGAAGCCGACGCCCACCTCCTCCGGGGGCACGCCGACGAAGGACCCGACGGACAAGCCGACCCCGCCGAAGCCCCCGACGGACAAGCCGAAGCCTCCGACGGACAAGCCTGTCCCGCCGACGGGCGGCGGTGACGGCGGTGACCCGTCGACCAACCTGCGCCTGCGCGACTGACCGGGCGCCGTACGTGAAAAGCCTCCGGCCGCCGCCCCGCTCCTCGCGGGACGGCGGCCGGAGGCTTATGCGTGTCAGCCGCCGTTGACCGCGGTGGCGATGCGGTCGCCGAGGCTCTTGTCGATGTTGCGCCAGTACTGCAGCGCACGCTCCAGCACGGGCTGGCTCACGCCGGCCTTCAAGTGCCCGGAGACGTTGGACACCAGCCGGTCGCGCGCGGCGTCGTCCAGGACCTGGCGGACCATCGTGCCCGCCTGGCCCCAGTCGTCGTCCTCGCGGTGCAGCTTGTACGCCTCACGCACCATCTCGCCCGCCGCCGACCAGCCCGCGATCTCACCGAAGCGCCGGGTGTCGGCCTCCGGGCCGCCGTACGAGTTCGGCGCGTACGGCCTGGCCACGTTCGCGGGCTCGTAGCGCATCGGGCCGTCCTTCGCGTAGGAATTCGCGACCGAGTGCGGGCGGTTGGGCGGCAGCTGCGCGTAGTTCGGGCCGATCCGGTAGCGGTGGGTGTCCGGGTACGAGAACAGCCGCCCCAGCAGCATCTTGTCCGGCGACGGGCCGATGCCGGGCACCAGGTTCGACGGCTCGAAGGCCGCCTGCTCGATGTGGACGAAGAAGTCCTCCGGATTCCTGTTCAGCGTCATCCGGCCGACCTCGATCAGCGGGTAGTCGCCGTGCGGCCACACCTTGGTGAGGTCGAAGGGGTTGAAGCGGTAGTCCGCCGCGTCCGCGAAGGGCATCACCTGGACGTTCACCGTCCACGTCGGGGCGTTGCCGGACGCGATCGCCTCGGACAGGTCGCGGCGGTGGTAGTCGCCGTCCTCGCCCGCGATGCGGTCCGCGTCGGCCTGGGTGAGGAACTCGATGCCCTGGTCCGTCTTGATGTGGTACTTCACCCAGAACTTCTCGCCACCCGCGTTCACCCACATATAGGTGTGCGAGCTGTAGCCGTTCATGTGGCGCCAGTTCTTCGGGATGCCGCGGTCGCCCATCAGCCAGGTGACCATGTGGGCGGACTCCGGCGACAGCGTCCAGAAGTCCCACTGCATGTCGTTGTCGCGCAGGCCGTTGTCGGGGCGGCGCTTCTGGCTGCGGATGAAGTCCTGGAACTTCTGCGGGTCACGGACGAAGAAGACCGGGGTGTTGTTGCCGACCAGGTCGTAGTTGCCGTGCTCCGTGTAGAACTTCAGGGCGAAGCCGCGCGGGTCGCGCCAGGTGTCCGGGCTGCCCTGCTCGCCCGCCACGGTCGAGAAGCGGGCCAGCATCTCACATCGCTTGCCCGGCTGGAAGAGGTCCGCCTTGGTGAACTGGCTGACGTCATTGGTGACTTCGAACGTGCCGTAGGCGCCGCCGCCCTTGGCGTGCACCACCCGCTCGGGGACCCGCTCCCGGTTGAACTGGGCCATCTTCTCGATCAGATAGTGGTCCTGGAGCAGGATCGGCCCGGAGTCCCCGATGGTGAGCGAGTGCTCGTCGCTCTCCACGGGGATGCCGGCGTTGTTCGTGGTGTACGGAGTCTGCGCCGAGTCGGTCATAGGGGACGCCTCCCGGAAACAAGGATGGATGAGGGCGCGTCCGTACCGCCCTCCACCCGAGCCAGTGAACTCCGCCGACAGCGCGTCGGCAACAGGAGTCTGGACACTGTCCAGAATTTCACCTCGTACGGGTGACGGGGGAGGCGACGGCAGACAAAACGGAAGCACCGGGCGCCCCGGCGCACGCGCGGCGCCCTCAGCGGGCGTGCGCGGGCAGCGCCATCTCGAACCACACCACCTTCCCGGTGCTCAGCCGGGTCTGTCTCTTATAACCATCTGACG
>NZ_JAINFC010000048.1 GCF_020740835.1 Streptomyces sp. UNOC14_S4 | reverse complement strand
GTTCCGGCCCGAGTGGACGGCGCTGCCGCTGCTCGCAGAGCGGACCGGCGAGGTCCCGCCCGGCCGGCGCTGGGTGACGCTGGGCGACGAGCCGTTCGCGATCGCGGGCGCGGCCCTGGACGGCTACGCCGAACTGGCCGCGCTGGCCGCCGACGGCACCGCCCCGGACGTCGTGCTCGTCCCGCTGCCCGCGGCCGGTACCGGACCGCAGGTGCCCGACACCGCGCGGGCCGCCGCCCGCGCCGCCCTGGAGCTGGTGCAGGGCTGGGTGGCCGACCCCCGGTTCGACGACGCGCGCCTGGTGTTCGTCACCAGCGGCGCCGTCGCCGCCCTCGACGGCGAGGAGCTCGCCGACCCGGCCCACGCCGCCGTATGGGGCCTGGTCCGCGCGGCCCAGTCGGAGCACCCCGGGCGCCTCGTCCTGGTCGACACCGACACCGCCGACGCCTCCCGGCGGGCCCTGCCCGCGGCGCTGGCCACCGACGAGCCGCAGCTCGCCCTGCGCTCCGGTGCCGCCCACGCCTTCCGGCTGGCCCGCGTCCCGGCCCACGACACCGGCTCCGCGCCGGAGTTCGACCCGGACGGCACGGTCCTGCTGACCGGCGCGAGCGGCACCCTGGGCGCCCTGTTCGCCCGCCACCTGGTGGCCGAACGCGGCGCACGGCACCTGCTGCTGGCCAGTAGGCGCGGCGAGCAGGCACCCGGCGCGACGGAACTCGCCGCCGAACTGGCGGCGCTGGGCGCCGAGGTCACCTGGGCGGCCTGCGACGCCGCCGACCGCCGGGCCCTGGAAGGTCTCCTCGGCACGATCCCGGCCGCGCACCCGCTGACCGCGGTCGTGCACACCGCGGGCGCGCTGGACGACGGCGTGATCGGCTCGCTCACCGGCGAGCGGCTCGACGCGGTGCTGCGCCCCAAGGTGGACGCCGCGTGGAACCTGCACGAGCTCACCGAGGGCCTGGAGCTGTCCGCGTTCGTGCTCTTCTCCTCCGCCGCCGGTGTGTTCGGCAGCGCGGGCCAGGGCAACTACGCCGCGGCCAACACCTTCCTGGACGCCCTGGCCCGGCACCGCGCCGCCCGCGGCCTGCCCGCCACCTCGCTGGCCTGGGGCCTGTGGGCCGCGGCGGGCGGCATGGCGGGCAGCCTGGACGAGGCCGACGTGACCCGGATGCGCCGCGGCGGCTACGAGCCGCTGGCACAGGACGAGGGCCTGGCCCTGTTCGACCTGTCCGGCACGCTGGACGAGCCGGTGCTCGTCCCGATCCGGCTCGCCACCGGGGCGCTGCGCGCCCAGGCCGCCGCCGGCATGCTGCCCACGCTGCTGCGCGGCCTGGTCCGTACCCCCGCACGGCGGGCCGCGGAGACACCCGGCACCGCCGCGGGCGCCCCCGCCGCCACCGGCTCGCTCACCGAGCGGCTGGCCGGGCTGTCGGAGGCCGAGCGCGACCGCGAACTCCTGGACCTGGTCCGCACGCACGTGGCGGCCGTCCTCGGGTACGCGGGACCGGACGACGTCGACGCCGGCCGGGGCTTCCTCGACCTGGGCTTCGACTCGCTCACCGCCGTGGATCTGCGCAACCGACTGGGCGCGGCCGCCGGGCTGCGGCTGCCGGTCACGCTGATCTTCGACTACCCGACGCCCACCGCACTCGCCGGATACCTGCGCGAGGAACTCGGGGTGGACGGCGCGGACTCCGCGCTCCCGCCCGTACACGCAGAACTCGACAAGCTCGAGGCCATCCTCTCCGCGATCGGCCCGGACGACGTCGAACGCCCCGGAATCGCCGCCCGCCTGCGCGATCTCCTGTCGAAGTGGAATGAAACGCAAAGTGCAACGGACAGTGCCGCAGAGGACCGCGAAATCCAGTCCGCTACCGCGGACGAGCTCTTCGACCTGCTCGACGACGAGCTCGGGCTCGACTGACCAGCTCCACGTGAGCTTTCGGAACTACTGAGTACGTGGGGATGGCGTAAATGGCTGTGGCGAACGAGGAGAAGTACCTCGACTACCTCAAGCGGGCGACGACCGATCTGCGCGAAGCGCGTCGGCGACTGCGCGAGGTGGAGGAGCGGGAGCAGGAGCCCATCGCCATCGTGGCGATGAGCTGCCGCTACCCGGGCGGGGTCCGCACCCCCGAGGAGCTGTGGGAACTGGTGGCCCGCGGCGGCGACGCCGTCACGCCGTACCCCACGGACCGCGGCTGGGGCGAGGACGTGCTCTTCGAACCCGACCCGGAGAGCGGGCACGAGGAGTACGTCCGCGAGGGCGGCTTCCTGCACGACGCCGCCGACTTCGACCCCGGTTTCTTCGGCATCTCGCCGCGTGAGGCCCTCGCGATGGACCCCCAGCAGCGCCTGCTGCTGGAGACCACCTGGGAGACGTTCGAGCGCGCCGGGATCGACCCGGCGACGCTGCGCGGCAGCAAGACCGGCGTCTTCGCCGGCCTCATGTACCACGACTACGCCTCCCGGCTGTACTCGGCGCCCGAGGACGTCGAGGGCTTCCTCGGCAACGGCAGCACCGGCTCCATCGCCTCCGGCCGCCTCTCGTACACCTTCGGCCTCGAAGGCCCGGCCGTCACCATCGACACGGCCTGCTCGTCGTCGCTGGTCGCCCTGCACCTCGCCGCGCAGGCCCTGCGCACCGGCGAGTGCACGCTCGCCCTGGCGGGCGGCGTCACCGTCATGTCCACCCCCGGCACGTTCACCGAGTTCAGCCGCCAGCGCGGCCTGGCCGTCGACGGCCGCTGCAAGTCGTTCGCGGCGGCCGCCGACGGCACCGGCTGGGGCGAGGGCGTCGGCATGCTGCTCCTGGAGCGGCTCTCCGACGCCCGCAGGAACGGCCACCCGGTGCTGGCCCTGGTCCGCGGCTCGGCGGTCAACCAGGACGGCGCCAGCAGCGGCCTGACGGCGCCGAACGGCCCGTCGCAGCAGCGTGTCATCCGCCAGGCCCTGGCCAGTGCCCGTCTCTCCGCCGAGCAGATCGACGCCGTCGAGGCACACGGCACGGGCACGACGCTGGGTGACCCGATCGAGGCCCAGGCGCTGCTCGCCACCTACGGCCGCAACCGCTCGGCCGAACAGCCGCTGTGGCTCGGCTCGGTCAAGTCCAACCTGGGCCACACCC
This sequence comes from Streptomyces sp. UNOC14_S4, assembly GCF_020740835.1. Classification (GTDB taxonomy): domain Bacteria; phylum Actinomycetota; class Actinomycetes; order Streptomycetales; family Streptomycetaceae; genus Streptomyces. Next base: position 22,241 of record NZ_JAINFC010000048.1, on the reverse strand, counting down.
AGGCCGCCGCGGGCGTCGCGGGCATCATCAAGATGGTCATGGCGATGCGCCACGGCGTACTGCCCAAGACCCTGCACGTCGACGAGCCCACCCCCAACGTCGACTGGACGGCGGGCTCCGTCGAGCTGCTGACCGAGACCCGCCCGTGGCCCGAGACCGGCCACCCGCGCCGAGCGGCCGTGTCCTCCTTCGGCATCAGCGGCACCAACGCCCACACGGTGCTGGAGCAGGCCCCCGAACCGGAGCCCGTCGAAGCACCGGAGAAGCCGGCCGCCGCGCTGCCGCTGTGGACCCTGTCGGCGAAGAGCCAGGCGGCACTCCGCGACCAGGCCGCCAACCTGCTGGCACACCTGGCCGCCCACCCCGAGCAGCCCCTCGCCGACCTCGGCTACTCCCTCGCCACCGGCCGCGCCGCCTTCGACCACCGCGCCGCGGTCGTCGCGGACGACCGCGACGGCCTCGTCCGCGCCCTGGAGGCACTGACCCACGACGAGCCCGCCACCGGACTCGTCCAGGGGAAGGTCACCACCGGCAAGCGCGCGTTCCTGTTCACGGGCCAGGGCAGCCAGCGGCTGGGCATGGGGCGTGAACTGTACGCCGCCTTCCCGGTGTTCGCGGAGGCCCTGGACGCGGTCTGCGCCGCCCTCGACCCGCACCTGGACCGTCCGCTGAAGGACGTGCTGTTCGGCGACGACGCCGGGCTGCTGGACCAGACTGGTTGGACTCAGCCCGCGCTGTTCGCGATCGAGGTCGCGCTGTTCCGTCTCGTCGACGCGTGGGGCATCAAGGCGGACTTCCTGGCCGGTCACTCGATCGGCGAGCTGGCCGCCGCGCATGTGGCGGGTGTGTTGTCCCTGGAGGACGCCGCCAAGCTGGTGGCGGCTCGTGGCCGCCTGATGCAGGCGCTGCCGAGCGGTGGCGCGATGATCGCGGTGCAGGCGTCGGAGGACGAGGTTCTCCCGCTGCTCAGCGAGCGCGTGAGCATCGCCGCTCTCAACGGCCCGCAGTCCGTGGTGATCGCGGGTGACGAGGACGCGGCAACCGAGATTGCCGCTGCCTTCGAGCAGCAGGGTCGCAAGACCAAGCGCCTCACCGTCTCGCACGCCTTCCACTCGCCGCACATGGACGGCATGCTCGCCGACTTCCGGCGCGTCGCCGCGAGCCTGACCTACGCGGCCCCGCAGATCCCGGTCGTCTCCGGCCTCACCGGCGCCCCGGTCTCCACCGAGGAGATCACCGACCCGGAATTCTGGGTCCGGCACGTCCGCGAGGCCGTCCGTTTCCTCGACGGCGTCCGCGCCCTGGAGGACCGGAACGTCACCACCTTCATCGAGCTGGGCCCCGACGGCGTGCTCACCGCCATGGCACAGGACTGCCTGTCCCGCGAGGACGCCACCCTTGTGTCCGCTCTGCGCGCCGGGCGCCCGGAACTGCGCAGCCTGGCCTCCGCCCTGGCCGACGCCCACGTCCACGGCGTCTCCCCGGACTGGCACGCGGTCTTCGCCGGAACCGCGGCCGCTCGCGTGGATCTTCCGCTGTACGCCTTCCAGCGCGAGACCTACTGGCTCGACACCGGCTACCTCACCGGTGACATGGCCTCGGCCGGCCTCGGCGCCGCCGACCACCCGCTGCTCGGCGCGGCCGTCTCTCTCGCCGACACCGACGGCTTCCTCTACACCGGACGGCTCGGCCTGGACACGCACCCGTGGCTGGCTGATCACGTGGTGGCGGGTTCGGTGCTGTTGCCGGGTACGGCGTTCGTGGAGCTGGCGATCCGTGCCGGTGATCAGGTCGGTTGTGATCTGCTGGAGGAGTTGACGCTGGAGGCGCCGCTGGTGCTTCCGGAGGACGGTGGGGTACAGCTCCAGCTGTCCGTGGGCGCGCCGGACGCCGACGGCCGCCGCACCCTGGCGGTCTACTCCCGCGACGAGGCCGCCGCTGCCGACGTGCCGTGGCTGCGGCATGCTTCGGGCGTACTGGCCACGGCCGTCGTCGCGCCGTCGTACGACCTGTCCGCGTGGCCCCCGGCGGGGGCGGACCCGCTGCCGGTGGAGGGGCTGTACGAGGGGCTGGCCGAGGCCGGACTCGTCTACGGTCCCGTCTTCCGCGGGCTGAGGTCGGCCTGGCGGCTGGGTGACGAGGTCTTCGCGGAGCTGGAGCTTCCCGAGGAAGCGGCGGCGGACGCGGGCCTGTTCGGGCTGCACCCGGCGTTGCTGGACTCGGCGTTGCACGCGGTGGGCCTCGGCGGCCTGACCGACGACGCGGACGGGGCCCGGCTGCCCTTCGCCTGGTCCGGTGTGTCCCTGCACGCCGTGGGCGCCTCCGCGCTGCGCGTCCGGCTCGCCGCCACCGGTACGGACGGGGTGTCGCTGGCGGTCGCCGACGGCACCGGCCGTGCCGTGCTGTCGGTGGACTCGCTGGTGCTGCGGCCCGTGTCCGCCGAGCAGATCAGCGGCGCCGCACGCGGCACACGACAGGACTCCCTCTTCCGCCTCGACTGGGCCGAGGTGTCCGCCACCGCCCCCGCGGGCGGCAACTGGGCGCTGCTGGGCCCCGATGTGTTCGACCTGGCGGCGGCCGTCGGCGACCGGCTCGACGTCCACGCCGACCTGGCCGCGCTGACCGAGGCACTCGACGCGGGCACGCCCGCACCGGACGAGGTGCTCGTCGCGTTCGCGCCCGGCACCGAGGCCGACCCCGTGGCGGTGCATGCCGCCACGCGCCGGGCGCTCGCCCTCGTCCAGGCGTACCTGGCCGACGATCGCCTAGCGGACTCCCGGCTGGTGGTACTGACCTCCGGCGCGGTGGCCGTGGGCCCGGGCGGGGCCCCGTCCGACCTGACGAACTCCGCCGTCTGGGGCCTGGTGCGCTCCGCCGAGTCGGAGAACCCCGGCCGCTTCGTCCTCGTTGACCTCGACGACAGTGACGACTCCGCCCGAGCCCTCCCCGCCGCGCTCGCCTCCGGCGAACCGCAGCTCGCGGTCCGCGAGGGCACACTGCGCGCGCCGCGCCTGGCGCGGGTGCTCCGCGAAGCAGCCGACTCCGTACGGGAGTTCACCGCCGACGGCACGGTGCTGGTCACCGGCGCGAGCGGCACCCTCGGCGGCCTGTTCGCCCGTCACCTGGTCACCGAGCACGGCGTACGGCACCTGCTGCTGGTCAGCCGTCGCGGCGGGGACGCCCCGGGCGCGGAGGACCTCGCGGCCGAACTCGCCGAGGCAGGCGCCGAGGTGACGTGGGCGGCCTGCGACGCGGCCGACCGCGACGCGCTGGCGGCAGTGATCGCGGCCGTCCCGGCGGCACACCCGCTGACCGGTGTGGTGCACACGGCCGGTGTGCTGGACGACGGCGTGATCGGCTCGCTCACAGGCGAGCGGCTGGCGAAGGTGCTGCGCCCCAAGGTGGACGCGGCCTGGCACCTGCACGAGCTGACCCGGGACCTGGACCTTTCCTCGTTCGTCCTGTTCTCCTCGGCCGCCGGTGTCTTCGGCGGCGCGGGCCAGGCCAACTACGCGGCCGCCAACGCCTTCCTGGACGCGCTGGCCGCGCACCGCCGGGCGGCGGGCCTGCCCGCGAGCTCGCTCGCGTGGGGCCTGTGGGCCGCCGAAGCGGGCGGCATGGCGGGGGAGCTGGACGAGGCCGACGTCTCCCGGATGAACCGGTCAGGTGTCGCCGCCCTCTCCGCCGACGAGGGCCGGGAGCTCTTCGACGCCTCCGCCCGCTCCGGCGAAGCACTGCTGGTGCCCCTGCGGCTGGACCTCGCGACCGTACGCGCCCAGGCCACCGCCGCCTCGGGCGCCGTCGCCCCGCTGCTGCGCGGCCTGGTGCGGGTGCAGGCCCGCCGCACGGCCCAGGGCTCCGCCCCCTCGGGCGCGCTGGCGCAGCGGCTGGCCGGGCTGGGCGAGGCCGAACGCCTCGACGTCCTGCTGGAGCTGGTCCGCACCCAGGTCGCCGCCGTGCTGGGCCACGGCTCCGGCGCGGCGGTGGACCCCGAGCGCGCCTTCCGCGACCTGGGCTTCGACTCGCTGACGGCGGTCGAGCTGCGCAACCGCGTGAACGCCGTCACCGGCCTGCGGCTGCCCGCCACCCTGGTCTTCGACTACCCGACCTCCGAGGTGCTCGCCCGCCACCTGCGCGACGAGCTGACCGGCTCCGCCGAGTCGGCGGGCGTCGTGGCACGCACCGCTGCGGTCGACGACGAGCCGATCGCCATCGTCGCCATGAGCTGCCGCTACCCCGGTGGGGTCCGCACCCCCGAGGAGCTGTGGCAGCTCCTCGCCGCGGGCCGGGACGCCATCACCGAGTTCCCGGCCGACCGCGGCTGGGACCTGGACTCCCTCTACCACCCCGACCCGGAACACCCGGGCACCAGCTACACCCGCGAGGGCGGCTTCCTGCACGACGCCGCCGACTTCGACCCCACGTTCTTCGGCATCTCGCCGCGCGAGGCCCTGGCCACCGACCCGCAGCAGCGCCTGCTGCTGGAGACGAGCTGGGAGGCGTTCGAGCGCGCGGGCATCGACCCGGTGACGCTGCGCGGCAGCCGCACCGGCGTCTTCGCCGGTGTCATGTACCACGACTACGCCACGCTGGTGGAGCAGGCCCCGGACGGCGGCGGCGAAGGCGCCCTCGGCTCCGGCAGCACCGGCTCCATCGCCTCCGGCCGGGTGGCCTACACCTTCGGCCTGGAGGGCCCGGCGGTCACCATCGACACGGCATGCTCGTCGTCGCTGGTCGCGCTGCACTGGGCGATCCAGGCGCTGCGCGCCGGCGAGTGCGAACTCGCCCTGGCGGGCGGCGTCACCGTGATGGCCACCCCCGGCACCTTCGTCGGCTTCAGCCGCCAGGGCGGCCTGTCCGCCGACGGCCGCTGCCGCGCCTTCTCCGCCGACGCGGACGGGACCGGCTGGTCCGAGGGCGTGGGCATGCTGCTCGTCGAGCGGCTGTCGGACGCGCGGAAGAACGGTCACCCGGTGCTGGCGGTCGTGCGCGGCTCGGCGGTCAACCAGGACGGTGCGAGCAACGGCCTGACGGCTCCGAACGGACCCGCGCAGCAGCGCGTCATCCGCCAGGCCCTGGCCAGTGCCGGTCTGTCGGCCGCGGATGTCGACGTCGTCGAGGCGCACGGTACGGGTACGACGCTGGGCGACCCGATCGAGGCGCAGGCGCTGCTGGCCACGTACGGTCAGGAGCGGGACGGGGAGCGGCCGTTGTGGCTCGGCTCCATCAAGTCGAACCTGGGCCACACGCAGGCCGCGGCGGGTGTCGCGGGCATCATCAAGATGGTGCTGGCGATGCAGCACGGCGTGCTGCCGCAGACCCTGCACGCGGACCAGGCGTCCCCGCACGTCGACTGGTCGGCGGGCGAGGTCTCGCTGCTGACCGAGCCGGTGGAGTGGCCGGAGACGGGCCGTCCGCGCCGCGCGGGCGTCTCCTCCTTCGGCATCAGCGGCACCAATGCCCACACCATCATCGAGCAGGCTCCGGCCGCACCCGCCGAAGCCGCCGCTGCCGCCGTCGCCCCGACGGCGGCCCACGGTGCCGGGGTGGTGCCCTGGATCCTCTCCGGCCGCAGCGCGAACGCCCTGCGCGCCCAGGCCGAGCGCCTCCTCGCCCACGTCACCGCCCACACCGAGCTGAGCCCCCACGACCTCGGGCACTCCCTCGCCGTCGGCCGGACCGCCTTCGACCACCGCGCTGTCGTCTTCGCCGGCGACCACGCCGGGTTCATCTCCGGTCTTGAGGCACTCGCCGAGGGCCGCAACGCGGCCACGGGTCTGGTGACGGGTTCGGTGGCCGGTGGCAAGACGGCCTTCCTGTTCACGGGCCAGGGGAGCCAGCGGCTCGGGATGGGGCGTGAGCTGTATGACGCCTTCCCGGCGTTCGCGGAGGCGTTCGACGCGGTGTGCGATGCGCTGGACGGGCATCTGGAGCGTCCGCTGAAGGACGTGGTGTTCGGCGAGGATGCCGAACTGCTGGATCAGACGGGTTTCACGCAGCCTGCGCTGTTCGCGGTCGAGGTGGCGTTGTTCCGTCTCGTCGAGGCGTGGGGTGTGAAGGCCGACTTCCTGTCGGGTCACTCGATCGGTGAGCTTGCTGCTGCGCATGTGGCGGGTGTGCTGTCGCTGGCGGATGCGGCGAAGTTGGTGGCGGCTCGTGGTCGTCTGATGCAGGAGCTTCCGGCCGGTGGCGCGATGATCGCGGTGCAGGCGTCGGAGGACGAGGTTCTTCCGCTGCTGACGGAGGGCGTCAGTATTGCCGCCCTCAACGGTCCGCAGTCGGTGGTGATTGCCGGTGACGAGGACGCGGCTGTTGCGATTGCCGCGACGTTCGAGACGCAGGGTCGTAAGACCAAGCGTCTGACGGTCTCTCACGCGTTCCACTCGCCGCGTATGGACGGCATGTTGGAGGAGTTCCGTGCGGTGGCCGAGGGGCTGTCGTACGAGGCCCCGCGCATCCCGATCGTTTCCGGTCTGACGGGTGCGGTGGCCTCCGCGGAGGAGATTGCTTCGGCTGACTTCTGGGTCCGTCACGTCCGTGAGGCCGTGCGTTTCCTCGACGGCATCCGTGCCCTTGAGGAGCACGGCGTCACCACCTTCGTCGAGCTCGGCCCCGACGGGGTACTCACCGCCATGGGGCAGGAGTGTGCCCAGGGCGAGGGTGCCGCGTTCGTCGCCGTGCTGCGCAAGGACCGTGGCGAGGCCGAAGCCCTCACCGCTGCCGTCGCCCGGGCGCACGTTCGCGGGGTGAAGGTGGACTGGGCGGCGTTCTTCGCCGGTACCGGCGCCGTACGCGTCGACCTCCCCACCTATGCCTTCCAGCGCGAGCGCTACTGGCCTGTTCTCCCGGCGTCCCGCGCCGCCGGCACGGCGGGCCTCGGCCTGGCGGCGATCGAGCACCCGCTGGTGGGTGCCGCGGTCCCGCTGGCCGGTGGTGAAGAGCTGCTGCTGACCGGCCGGATCGGCCTGGACACGCACCCGTGGCTGGCTGATCACGTGGTGGCGGGTTCGGTGTTGTTGCCGGGTACGGCGTTCGTGGAGCTGGCGATTCGTGCCGGTGATCAGGTCGGTTGTGACCTGCTGGAGGAATTGACCCTGCAAACGCCGCTGGTGCTTCCGGAGGACGGTGGGGTGCAGCTCCAGCTGTCCGTGGGGGCGCCGGACGCCGACGGCCGCCGTTCGCTGGCGGTCTACTCCCGTGTCGAGCAGGGCGAGGCGGACGCGCTGTGGCTGCGGCATGCTTCGGGCGTGCTGGCCCCGGGTGCCGCGACGCCGTCGTACGACCTGTCCGCTTGGCCCCCGGCGGGCGCTGTCGCGCTGCCGGTGGAGGGGCTGTACGAGGGGCTGGCCGAGGCCGGGCTCGTCTACGGTCCCGTGTTCCAGGGGCTGAGGTCGGCCTGGCGGCTGGGTGACGAGGTCTTCGCGGAGCTGGAGCTTCCCGAGGAGGCGGCGGCGGACGCGGGTCTGTTCGGGCTGCATCCGGCGTTGCTGGACTCGGCGTTGCATGCGGTGGGTCTTGGTGGCCTGGTCGGTGGTGAGGACGGGGCCCGGCTGCCGTTCGCCTGGTCGGGTGTTTCGCTGCACGCTGTGGGTGCTTCGGTGCTGCGGGTGCGGCTGGCTGCCACGGGCGCCGAGGGCGTGTCGCTGGCTGTTGCCGATGGTGCGGGTCGTGCCGTGCTGTCGGTGGACTCGCTGGTGCTGCGGCCCGTGTCCGCCGAGCAGATCAGCGGCGCCGCGCGCGGCACACGGCAGGACTCCCTCTTCCGCCTCGACTGGGTGACGCTTCCCGCGACCGTCTCCTCCGCCCCCGTGCCGCAGAGCCGTTGGGCGGTCCTGGGCTCCGCCGACTTGGCGCGCCGTGTTGTGGGCGACCAGGTCGCGGCCTACGCGGACCTGGCGGAGCTGACGGCGGCCGTGGAGGCCGGCGCGGCTGTGGAGTTCGTCTTCGTGGCGCCGCCCGAGGTTGTCGGCGAAGAGACCGCTGCCGCCGCGCACACCGCGACGGCCGAGATGCTGGCCCTGGTGCAGGAGTGGCTGGCGGACGAGTACTTCGCCGACTCCCGCCTGGTGGTGCTCACCTCGGGCGCGGTGGCTGTCGGCTCCGACGAGCCGGTGACGGACCTGCCGGGCGCGGCTGTCCGGGGCCTGGTGCGCTCCGCCGAGTCGGAGAACCCTGGCCGCTTCGTCCTCGTCGACCTCGACGACAGTGACGACTCCGTCCGTGCCCTGCCCACCGCGCTGACTTCCGGTGAGTCGCAGCTTGCCCTCCGCACGGGCGTGGTGCGTGCGCCGCGCCTGACGCGGGTGCTCCCCGAAGTGGCTGACTCCGTGCGGGAGTTTGCTGCTGGTGGCACGGTGTTGGTGACGGGTGCGAGTGGGACGCTGGGTGGTCTGGTGGCCCGGCATCTGGTTGTCGAGCGTGGTGTGCGGCATCTGCTGCTGGTGAGTCGTCGTGGTGGCGCTGCTCCGGGTGCGGAGGGGCTGTCGGCTGAACTGGGCGCCCTGGGTGCTGAGGTGGCGTGGGCGGCGTGCGATGTGGCCGACCGTGATGCGCTCGCTGGTGTCCTTTCGGCGATTCCGGTGGAGCATCCGCTGACCGGTGTGGTGCACACGGCCGGTGTGCTGGACGACGGCGTGATCGGCTCGCTGACGTCGGAGCGGCTGGCGCGCGTCTTCCGGCCGAAGGTGGACGCTGCCTGGAACTTGCACGAGCTGACGCGGGATCTGGATCTGTCTGCGTTTGTGTTGTTCTCTTCGGCTGCTGGTGTGTTCGGTAATGCGGGGCAGGGCAATTACGCCTCTGCCAATGCCTTCCTGGACGCGCTTGCTCAGCACCGTAAGGCTGCCGGTCTGCCCGCTTCCTCCCTGGCGTGGGGTCTGTGGGCGGATGAGGCCGGTATGGCTGGTGAGCTGGCCGAGGGTGATGTGTCGCGGATGAGCCGTGGCGGTGTGGACGCGTTGACGGCTGCTGAGGGGCTGGAGCTCCTCGACGCGGCCGGCCGCAGCACCTACCCCTTGCTCGTCCCGATCCGGCTCGACATGGCCGCGCTGCGCGCCCAGGCAGCCAACGGAACACTGCCCACCCTGCTGACCGGTCTCGTCCGGGTGTCCGCACGTCGCGCCGCCGAGGGTGCCGCTGCATCCGGCGCGGTGGCACGGCGCTTGGCCGGGCTGGACGAGGCCGAACAGCGGCTCGTGCTGCTGGAGCTGGTGCGTACACAGGTCGCCACCGTGCTCGGATACGCGGGCACGGAAGCGGTCGAGGCCGAACGCTCCTTCCGTGAGCTGGGCTTCGACTCGTTGACGGCGGTGGAGCTGCGGAATCTGCTGGGTGCGGCGACGGAGCTGCGGCTGCCCGCGACGCTGGTGTTCGACTACCCGACTCCGGTCGTGCTGGCGGACTTCCTGCGTGCCGAGCTGGTGGGCGCGGTGGCGGACGTCGCCGGTCCGGTGGTCGTGGCTGCTGTCGATGACGAGCCGATCGCGATCGTGGGTCTGGGTTGCCGTTACCCCGGTGGTGTGGAGACCCCGGAGGACCTGTGGCGGCTGGTGATGGAGGGCCGGGACGCGATCTCGGAGTTCCCGACCGACCGCGGCTGGGACCTCGACGCCCTCTACCACGCCGACCCGGACCACAACGGCACCAGCTATGCCCGTGAAGGCGGCTTCGTCGACGAGGCGGGCCACTTCGACCCCGGCTTCTTCGGTATCTCGCCGCGTGAGGCGCTGGCGATGGATCCGCAGCAGCGTCTGCTGCTGGAGACGTCGTGGGAGGCGTTCGAGCGCGCGGGTATCGACCCGGGTGTTCTGCGCGGCAGCCGTACCGGTGTGTTCGCCGGTGTCATGTACCACGACTACGCCTCCCTGCTGGAGCGAGTGCCCGAGGGCGTCGAAGGCTTCCTCGGTACCGGTAACGCGGCGAGTGTGATCTCGGGTCGGCTGGCGTACACCTTCGGGCTCGAGGGCCCGGCGGTGACTGTCGACACGGCGTGCTCGTCGTCGCTGGTCGCCCTGCACTTGGCCGTCCAGGCGCTGCGCAACGGCGAGTGCGAACTCGCCCTGGCGGGTGGTGTGACCGTGATGGCCACTCCCGCGGCGTTTGTGGAGTTCAGTCGTCAGCGTGGTTTGGCGGCCGATGGCCGGTGCAAGGCGTTCTCCGCCGAGGCGGACGGTACGGGCTGGTCCGAGGGTGCGGGCATGCTGCTCGTCGAGCGGCTCTCCGATGCGCGGAAGAATGGCCACGAGGTGCTGGCGATCGTCCGTGGCAGCGCGATCAACCAGGATGGCGCGAGCAACGGTCTGACGGCTCCCAACGGCCCGTCGCAGCAGCGTGTCATCCGGCAGGCGCTCGCCAACGCCGGTCTGACGACCGCGGATGTCGACGCGGTCGAGGCGCACGGCACCGGCACCACTCTGGGCGACCCGATCGAGGCGCAGGCGCTGCTGGCCACGTACGGTCAGGAGCGGGACGGGGAGCGGCCGTTGTGGCTCGGCTCCATCAAGTCCAACATGGGTCACACGCAGGCCGCCGCCGGTGTCGCGGGCATCATCAAGATGGTCATGGCGATGCGTCATGGCGTGCTGCCGAAGACGCTGCACGTGGATGAGCCGTCGTCGCACATCGACTGGTCGGCGGGTGAGGTCTCGCTGCTGGCCGACGCGGTGAAGTGGCCGGAGACGGGTCGTCCGCGCCGGGCTGCTGTGTCCTCCTTCGGCTTCAGCGGCACCAACGCCCACACGATCATCGAGCAGGCCCCGGTGGACGAGGCCGTCACGGCCGGGTCCGAGACCGCACCGGTGACCGACGCGGGCGTTCTGCCCTGGACCCTCTCGGCGAAGACGGCCGACGCACTGCGCGCCCAGGCCGACCGGCTCCGCCGTCACCTCGCGGACCACGCGGACCTCGTCCCCGCCGACCTCGGCTACTCCCTGGCCGCCACCCGCGCCGCCCACGAACACCGCGCCGTACTGGTGGCCCAGGACCACGCCGGATTCCTGACCGCCCTGGACGCGCTCGCCGAAGGCCGCAACGCGGCCGCCGGCCTGGTCGCGGGCTCGGTGGCCGGGGGCAAGACTGCGTTCCTCTTCACGGGCCAGGGCAGCCAGCGGCTCGGCATGGGACGTGAGTTGTACGCCGCCTACCCGGCGTTCGCGGAGGCTTTCGACGCGGTCTGCGACGCGCTGGACCAGCACCTGGAACAGCCCCTGAAGACCGTGGTCTTCGGCGACGACACCGACCTGCTGGACCAGACCTGCTGGACTCAGCCCGCGCTGTTCGCGGTCGAGGTGGCGCTGTTCCGCCTCGTCGAGGCATGGGGCGTCAAGGCCGATTTCCTCTCCGGCCACTCGATCGGTGAGCTCGCTGCTGCGCATGTGGCGGGTGTGCTGTCGCTGGCGGATGCGGCGAAGTTGGTGGCGGCTCGTGGTCGTCTGATGCAGGAGCTTCCGGCCGGTGGCGCGATGATCGCGGTGCAGGCCTCGGAGGACGAGGTCCTGCCGCTGCTGACCGACGGCGTGAGCATCGCCGCCCTCAACGGCCCGCAGTCGGTGGTGATTGCGGGTGATGAGGACGCGGCTGTGGCGATCGCGGCCGGTTTTGAGGCGCAGGGTCGTAAGACCAAGCGTCTGACGGTCTCTCACGCGTTCCACTCGCCTCGCATGGACGCGATGCTGGACGACTTCCGTGCTGTCGCCGAGACGCTGTCGTACGAGTCCCCGCGTATCCCGATCATCTCGAACCTGACGGGTGCTCTGGTCTCCGCCGAGGAGATCACCGACCCCGGCTTCTGGGTCCGTCACGTCCGTGAGGCCGTGCGTTTTCTCGACGGCATCCGTGCCCTGGAAGCCCAGAACGTCACCACCTTCGTCGAGCTCGGCCCCGACGGTGTCCTGACCGCCATGGCGCAGGACTGCGTCACCGGTGACAACGCGGCGTTCGCTCCGGTGCTGCGCGCCGGGCGGCCCGAGGCGGAGTCGTCGGTGGCCGCTGTGGCCCGGGCGTACGTCCGTGGGGTGAAGGTGGACTGGGCGACGTTCTTCGCCGGTACCGGCGCGGCACGCGTCGCCCTGCCCACGTACGCCTTCCAGCGCAAGCGCTACTGGCCCGATGTCTCGGCCGTCGGCCTCGGCGGTACGGCCGGTCTGGGGCTCGGTTCGGTCGATCACCCGCTGGTGGGTGCCGTGGTGCCGCTCGCCGGTGGCGAGGGGCTGGTGCTGACCGGCCGGATCGGTCTGGACACCCACCCGTGGCTGGCCGATCACGCGGTCATGGGCTCGGTGCTGCTGCCGGGCACCGCCTTCGTGGAGCTGGCGATCCGCGCCGGTGACCACATCGGCTGCGACCTGCTGGAGGAGCTGACCCTGGAGGCGCCGCTCGTGCTCCCCGAGCACGGCGGCATGCAGCTCCAGTTGTCCGTGGGCGCGCCGGACGCCTCCGGCCGCCGTTCGCTGGCGGTCTACTCCCGCCACGAGGACGCGACCGCCGACGTGTTGTGGCTGCGGCACGCCTCCGGCCTGCTGGCAGAGGGCGCGCCCGTTGCCTCCTTCGACCTGAGCGCCTGGCCGCCGGCCGGTGCGGAGAAGGTCGGGACCGAGGGACTGTACGAGGGGCTGGCGGAGACCGGTCTGGCCTACGGTCCCGTGTTCCAGGGGTTGAGGTCGGCCTGGCGGCTGGGTGACGAGGTCTTCGCGGAGCTGGAGCTGCCGGAGGAGGTGCGAGCCGACGCGAGCCTGTTTGGGTTGCATCCGGCGTTGCTGGACTCGGCGTTGCATGCGGCGGGTCTTGGTGGCCTGGTCGGTGGTGAGGACGGGGCTCGGCTGCCGTTCGCCTGGTCGGGTGTTTCGCTGCACGCCGTGGGTGCTTCGGTGCTGCGCGTGCGGCTGGCTGCCACCGGTACGGATGGGGTGTCGCTGGCGGTCGCCGACGGTACCGGCCATGCCGTGCTGTCGGTGGACTCGCTGGTCCTGCGCCCCGTCTCCGCCGACCAGATCGACGGCGCGGCGCGTAGCGGACGACAGGACTCGCTCTTCCGGCTCGACTGGGCCGAGGTGTCCACCACCGGTTCCACGGGCGACCGCTGGGCCGTACTCGGCACCGACGTCTTCGGGCTGGCCGCCGCCGACCCGGCGATTCCGGTCCACCCGGAATTGGCGACGCTGGCCGAGGCAGGCGCTGTGGCACCGAGCGACGTGCTGTTCGCTTGCACGGCCGACGCCGACGCCGACGGTGGACCGGCTGCCGTACACCGGGCCGCCACCGAGACGCTCGCCCTGGTGCAGGAGTGGCTGGCGGACGAGCACTTCGCCGACTCCCGCCTGGTCCTGCTGACCAAGGGAGCCGTGGCCACCGACACCGGTGAGCCGGTGACGGACCTCGCGGGTGCCGCGGTCTGGGGACTCGTACGCTCCGCCCAGTCCGAGAACCCCGGGCGTTTCGTTCTCGTCGACCTCGACGGTACGAACGACTCGCTGCGCGCTCTCCCGGCCGCTCTGGCCTCCGACGAACCGCAGCTCGCCCTGCGCGACGGCACGCCGCGTGCCCCGCGCCTGACGCGGACGCTCCCCGAAGTGGCCGACTCCGTGCGGGAGTTTGCTGCTGGTGGCACGGTGTTGGTGACGGGTGCGAGTGGGACGCTGGGTGGTCTGGTGGCCCGGCATCTGGTTGCCGAGCGTGGTGTGCGGCATCTGTTGCTGGTGAGTCGTCGTGGCGGGGACGCTCCGGGTGCCGAGGAACTGGCGGCCGAGCTGGCCGATTCCGGTGCTTCTGTCACCTGGGTGGCCTGTGATGTGGCCGACCGGGATGCTCTCGCCGACGTGCTTGCGGCGATCCCGGCCGACCACCCGCTGACCGGTGTGGTGCACACGGCCGGTGTGCTGGACGACGGCACGATCGGCTCGCTCACCGCCGAACGGCTGGCACACGTCTTCCGGCCCAAGGTGGACGCCGCCTGGAACCTGCACGAACTCACCCGTGAGCTGGACCTCTCCGCCTTTGTCCTGTTCTCTTCGGCTGCTGGTGTGTTCGGTAATGCGGGGCAGGGCAATTACGCCTCTGCCAATGCCTTCCTGGACGCTCTCGCCCAGCACCGTAAGTCGCTGGGTCTGCCGGCCTCTTCCCTCGCGTGGGGTCTGTGGGCGGACGAGAGCGGCATGGCGGCCGAGGCCGATGTGTCGCGGATGAGCCGTGGTGGTGTGGACGGGCTGACGGCTGCCGAGGGGCTGGAGCTCCTCGACGCGGCCATCGGCGGCACCGCCGACGCCGTACTGGTCCCGATCCGGCTCGACGTGCCCGCGCTGCGCGCCCGGGCCGCTTCCTCCGGTACGGTCGCGCCGCTCCTGCGCTCCCTGGTCCGGCTGCCGGGTCGCCGTGCCGCCGAGGGCGCCGCCGCATCCGGTGTCCTGGCCCAGCGGCTCGCCGGGCTGGACGAGGCCGAACAGCGGCTCGTGCTGCTGGAGCTGGTTCGTACCCAGGTGGCCGCCGTACTCGGCCACGACTCCACCTCTGCCGTGGAGCCGCACCACTCCTTCCGTGAGCTGGGCTTCGATTCGCTGACGGCGGTGGAGCTGCGGAATCTGCTGGGTGCGGTGACGGAGCTGCGGCTGCCCGCGACGCTGGTGTTCGACTACCCGACTCCGGTTGTGCTGGCGGACTTCCTGCGTGCCGAGCTGGTGGGCGCGGTGGCGGACATCGCCGGTCCGGTGGTCGTGGCTGCTGTCGATGACGAGCCGATCGCGATCGTGGGTCTGGGCTGCCGTTACCCCGGTGGTGTGGAGACCCCGGAGGACCTGTGGCGACTCGTCGTCGAGGGCCGGGACGCGATCTCGGAGTTCCCGACCGACCGTGGCTGGGACCTCGACGCCCTCTACCACCCGGACCCCGACCACCCCGGCACCTCGTACACCCGCGAGGGCGGATTCGTCGACGAGGCGGGCTACTTCGACCCGGCGTTCTTCGGTATCTCGCCGCGTGAGGCCCTCGCCATGGATCCGCAGCAGCGGCTGCTGCTGGAGACGTCGTGGGAGGCGTTCGAGCGCGCGGGTATCGACCCGGGTGTTCTGCGCGGCAGCCGTACCGGCGTGTTCGCCGGTGTCATGTACCACGACTACGCCTCCTCGCTCCCGGCCCTGCCGGAAGGTGTCGAGGGATTCGTCGGCACCGGTAACGCGGCGAGTGTGATCTCGGGTCGGCTGGCCTACACCTTCGGGCTGGAAGGCCCGGCGGTCACCGTCGACACCGCGTGCTCCTCCTCGCTGGTCGCGCTGCACCTGGCTGTTCAGGCGCTGCGCAACGGCGAGTGCGAACTCGCGCTCGCCGGTGGTGTGACCGTGATGGCCACCCCGGCGCCGTTCGTGGAGTTCAGTCGTCAGCGTGGTTTGGCGGCCGATGGCCGGTGCAAGGCGTTCTCCGCCGAGGCGGACGGTACGGGTTGGTCCGAGGGTGCGGGCATGCTGCTCGTCGAGCGGCTCTCCGATGCCCGGCGCAACGGTCACCCGGTCCTCGCCGTCGTGCGTGGCAGCGCGATCAACCAGGACGGTGCGAGCAACGGTCTGACGGCTCCGAACGGTCCGTCCCAGCAGCGTGTCATCCGGCAGGCGCTCGCCAACGCCGGTCTGACGACCGCCGAGATCGACGCGGTCGAGGCGCACGGCACCGGCACCAGCCTCGGTGACCCGATCGAGGCGCAGGCCCTGCTCGCGACCTACGGCCAGGAGCGACCGGAGGGACAGCCGCTGTACCTGGGCTCCTTCAAGTCGAACGTCGGCCACACGCAGGCCGCGGCCGGTGTCGGCGGCATCATCAAGATGGTCATGGCGATGCGCCATGGCGTGCTGCCGAAGACGCTGCATGTGGACGAGCCGTCGCCGCACATCGACTGGTCGGCGGGTGAGGTCTCGCTGCTGGCCGATGCGGTGGAGTGGCCGGAGACCGGGCGTCCGCGCCGGGCTGCTGTGTCCTCCTTCGGTTTCAGCGGCACCAACGCCCACACGATCATCGAGCAGGCCCCGGTCGCCGATCAGCAGCCCGTGGCGCCCGCCGCCGCGGTGCCGCCCGTCGTGGCGCTGCCGCTGTCGGGGAAGACGGCCGACGCACTGCGTGCCCAGGCCGACCGGCTCCGCCGTCACCTCGCCGACCGTACGGATCTCGCCCCCGCCGACCTCGGCTACTCCCTGGCGACCACCCGTGCCGCCCACGACCACCGCGCCGTTGTCGTGGGCGCGGACCAGGACGCCCTGGTAGCCGGCCTGGAGGCGCTGGCACGCGACGAGTCGGCCGCGGGCCTGGCCGCCGGTTCCGTAGCCGACGGCAAGACCGCGTTCCTGTTCACCGGCCAGGGCAGCCAGCGGCTCGGCATGGGCCGTGAGCTGTACGCCGCCTACCCGGCGTTCGCGGAGGCGTTCGACGCGGTCTGCGACGCGCTGGACAGGCACCTGGAACAGCCCCTGAAGACCGTGGTCTTCGGCGACGACGCCGACCTGCTGAACCGGACCGGCTGGACCCAGCCGGCCCTGTTCGCCCTGGAGGTCGCGCTCTACCGGCTGGTCGAGGGCTGGGGGCTCACCCCCGACGTCCTCTCCGGCCACTCGATCGGCGAGCTGGCCGCCGCGCACGTCGCCGGGGTGCTGTCCCTGGCGGACGCGGCGAAGCTGGTCGCCGCCCGTGGCCGCCTGATGGAGGAACTCCCCTCCGGCGGCGCGATGATCGCCGTCCAGGCGTCGGAGGACGAGGTCCTGCCGCTGCTCACCGACGGCGTGAGCATCGCCGCCCTCAACGGCCCGCAGTCCGTGGTGATCGCCGGTGACGAGGACGCGGCCGTCGAGATCGCCGCGACGTTCGAGCAGCAGGGCCGCAAGACCAAGCGCCTGACGGTCTCGCACGCGTTCCACTCGCCGCGTATGGACGGCATGCTGGACGGCTTCCGGGCCGTGGCGGAGAGCCTCACCTACGAGGCCCCGCGCATCCCCGTCGTCTCCAGCCTCACCGGCACCCCGGTCTCCGCCGAGGAGATCACCGACCCCGGCTTCTGGGTCCGCCACGTCCGCGAAGCCGTCCGCTTCCTCGACGCCGTACGCGCCCTGGAGGCCGAAGGCGTCACCACCTTCATCGAGCTCGGCCCCGACGGAGTACTCACCGCCATGGCACAGGACTGCGCCACCGACCCCGACGCGGCGACGTTCGCCACCGCCCTGCGCACCGGACGCCCCGAACCGGAGGCGCTCGCCGCCGCCGTGGCCCGGGCACAGGTCCGGGGCGTGCCGGTGGACTGGGCGGCGTTCTACGCGCACACCGGCGCCCGCCGGATCGACGACCTGCCCACCTACCCCTTCCAGCGCAAGCGCTACTGGCTGGAGGCCCCGGCCGGTGCCGCGGGCGACGTCGCCTCGGCCGGACTGGGCTCGGCCGGCCACCCCCTGCTGGGCGCGGCCGTGGACCTGCCCGACTCCGACGGCCTCCTCTTCACCGGACGGCTCTCGCTGCGCAGCCACCCCTGGCTGGCGGACCACACCGTCATGGACACAGTGCTGCTCCCCGGCACGGCGCTCGTGGAACTGGCCGTGCGCGCGGGCGACGAGGTCGGCTGCGACCTGCTGGAGGAACTGACGCTGGAGTCACCGCTGGTGCTCCCGGAGCGCGGCGGCGTCCAGCTGCGGGTCACCGTCGGCGCCCCCGACGAGGCGTCCGGGCGGCGCACGCTGCACATCTACTCGCGCCCCGAGGACGCCGCCGACGAGCCGTGGACCCGGCACGCGGCCGGTGCGCTCGCGGCGACCGGCACCGGCACCGCCGCCGCCCCGGCGGCCGTACCGGAGGAGTGGCCCCCGGCCGGTGCCGAAGCGGTCGACACCGACGGCTTCTACGCGGCCTTCGCCGCCCTCGGCCTCGGCTACGGCCCCGTGTTCCAGGGCCTGCGTGCCGCCTGGCGGCGCGGCGACGAGGTGTTCGCCGAGGTCGCCCTGGGCGAGGCACAGCGGGACGAGGCCCGTGCGTACGGGCTGCACCCGGCGCTGCTGGACTCGGCGCTGCACGCGGTGGGCCTCGGCGCCTTCTTCGCAACGGAAGACGCGGGAGACGGGGGAGAGGACACCGAGCGCGCCCGGCTGCCGTTCGCGTGGGACGGGGTCCGGCTGCACGCCGTCGGCGCCGCGGCGCTCCGGGTCCGGGTGTCCCCGGCCGGGACGGGCGCGGTCGCGCTGGCGATCGCCGACGAGGCGGGCACACCGGTCGTCTCCGTCGACTCGCTCGCGCTGCGGCCGCTCGACGCCGACCAGTTCACGTCCGTGAACACCGCCCACCACGACGCGCTGTTCCGCATCGACTGGGCCCCGCTGTCCGCCCCGGCCGCGCCGTCGGCCGGGCAGGCGGCACGTGCCTACGCGATCCTCGGCGCCGGTGAGCCCGCGGTGGCCGCCGCGCTGGAGGCGGCGGGCGTGGGCACCGGGACGTACGAGTCCCTCGCGGCCCTCGGGGCGGCGGTGGACACGGACGGCACGGCACCGGACGTCGTGCTGCTGCCCTGCCCGCCCGACCTGGCCACCGCGGGCGACACCGCGGCCGCGGCGCACGCCGTCACCGGCCGGGTGCTGGCCCTCGTACAGGAGTGGATCGCCGACGAGCGGTTCGCCGACTCCCGGCTCGTCCTGCTGACCCGCGGCGCCGTGGCCGTACGCGACGGCCTGGCGGACGACGGCACCGAGGCCGAGACGGTCGGGGACCTGGCGCACTCCGCCGCCTGGGGCCTGGTCCGCTCGGCACAGGCCGAACACCCGGGCCGGTTCGTCCTCGTCGACGTGCAGGCCGACGCCGATGGCGACGGCGGCAGCGACGGCGCGGACGCCCTGCTCAAGGAGCTGCCCGCCCTGCTGGCGACGGACGAGCCGCAGCTCGCGCTGCGCGCCGACGGCTGGCACGCCCCGCGCCTGGCCCGGGTCGCCTCGCTCGCCGAGGAGACCGTGCCGGACTTCGACGCGGCGGGCACCGTACTGATCACCGGCGCCACCGGCACCCTGGGCGCGCTCCTGGCCCGGCACCTCGTCGCCGAGCGCGGCGTACGCCACCTGCTGCTGACCAGCCGCCGGGGCGCCGAGGCGCCGGGAGCCGCCGAACTCGCCGCGGAGCTGGCCGAGTCCGGCGCCCAGGTCACCTGGGCGGCGTGCGACGCGGCCGACCGCGACGCCCTCGCCGCCGTACTCGCCGCCGTCCCGGCCGCGCACCCGCTCACCGCGGTGATCCACGCCGCCGGTGTGCTGGACGACGGCATCGTCGAATCGCTCACCCCGGAACGGCTGGCCAAGGTGCTGCGCCCGAAGGTGGACGCGGCGTGGAACCTGCACGAGCTCACCCAGGACCTGGACCTGTCGGACTTCGTGCTGTTCTCCTCGGCGGCCGGTGTGTTCGGCAACCCGGGCCAGGGCAACTACGCGGCCGCCAACGCCTTCCTGGACACGCTCGCCCAGCACCGCCGCGCCCAGCACCGCCCGGCCGTCTCCCTGGCCTGGGGCCTGTGGGAGGACGAGGGCGGCATGGCCGCCACCCTCGCCGAGGCCGACCGGCAGCGGATGAACCGCGGCAGCATGGGAGCGCTCGGGAACGCGGAGGGCCTGGCCCTGTTCGACGCGGCCTGCCTCGCCGAGCACGCCCTGCTCGTCCCCGCGGCACTGGACATCGCCGCGCTGCGCGCCCAGTCCACGTCCGGCGTGGCGCCCCTGCTCCGCGGACTGATCCGCACCCCCGTGCGGCGCGCCGCCGCCGGTGGCGCGGCGGAGCAGGCGGTGAGCGTCCTCGACCGGCTCGCGGGCATGTCCGCGGCCGAACGGGACCGCTTCCTGCTCAACCTGGTCTGCACCCAGGTGGCCACCGTGCTGGGCCACAGCGGCGCGGGCGCGATCGAACCCGGCGCGGCCTTCAAGGAACTGGGCTTCGACTCGCTCACCGCCGTGGAGCTCCGCAACCGGCTCGGCGCCGCCACCGGCCTCCGGCTGCCCGCCACGCTGATCTTCGACTACCCGACCCCCGCGGCCCTCGCCGACCACCTGCGCGCGGCACTGCCGCAGGGCGACGGCGGCCCGACCGTGTTCGGCGAACTCGACCGGCTGGAGGCCGCCCTGGCCACGGCGGGCGACGACAGCGTCACCCGCTCGCGGATCACGATGCGCCTGCAGGCCCTGATGGCCAAGTGGAACGACGCCCAGGACGCGACGACGACCGATGACGACCCCGCTGACGACCTCGAATCCGCAACCGACGACGAGCTCTTCGATCTGCTCGACGACGAACTCGGCTCCTCCTGAACGGGAGCGTCCTGAATCGATGAGCACTACCTCCCTTTCCGCAAGGAGCCGACGGCAATGGTGAACAAAGACGCAGCCGGACGATCGACCGGCAACGCATCCGGGAACTCCGGGAACTCCGCGAGCTCCGGAAACTCCGGAAACTCCGGAAACAAAGACGCAGCCGTGAGCAAGGGCACAGCCGTGAACAACGAGGACAAGCTCCGCGACTACCTCAAGCGGGCGACCGCCGACCTGCGTCAGGTGCGCCGCAGGCTCCGCGAGGTCGAGGAGAAGAACCAGGAACCCATCGCCATCGTCGCGATGAGCTGCCGCTACCCCGGAGGCGTACGGACCCCCGAGGACCTGTGGCGGCTCGTCGCGGGCGGCGAGGACGCGATCTCCGGCTTCCCGACCGACCGCGGCTGGGACGTCGAGACGCTCTACGACGCCGACCCCGAGCAGGCCGGCTCCAGCTACGTCAGCGAGGGCGGATTCCTCTACGACGCCGGTGGTTTCGACCCGGCGGTGTTCGGGATCTCGCCGCGCGAGGCGATGGCCATGGACCCGCAGCAGCGGCTGCTGCTGGAGACGTCGTGGGAGGCGTTCGAGCGCGCGGGCATCGACCCGACCGCCCTGCGCGGCAGCCGCACCGGCGTGTTCGCCGGCGTGATGTACCACGACTACACCTCGCGTCTCGGCGCCGTGCCCGAGGGCGTCGAGGGCTTCCTGGGCACCGGCAGCTCCGGCTCCATCGCCTCCGGCCGCGTCTCGTACACCTTCGGTCTGGAGGGCCCGGCGGTCACCGTCGACACGGCGTGCTCGTCGTCGCTGGTCACCCTGCACATGGCGGTACAGGCGCTGCGCTCGGGCGAGTGCTCGCTGGCGCTGGCGGGCGGTGTGACCGTGATGGCCACCCCGTCCACGTTCACCGAGTTCAGCCGCCAGCGCGGACTCGCCGCCGACGGCCGCTGCAAGCCCTTCGCGGCCGCCGCCGACGGCACCGGCTGGGGTGAGGGCGTCGGCATGCTCCTCGTCGAGCGGCTCTCCGACGCGCAGAAGAACGGCCACCCCGTGCTGGCCGTCGTGCGCGGCAGCGCCATCAACCAGGACGGCGCGAGCAACGGCCTGACCGCCCCCAACGGCCCGTCCCAGCAGCGCGTCATCCACCAGGCTCTCGCCAACGCCCGCCTCACCACGGCCGACGTGGACGCGGTCGAGGCCCACGGCACCGGTACGACGCTGGGCGACCCCATCGAGGCCCAGGCGCTGCTCGCCACCTACGGCCAGGACCGCTCGGCCGACCAGCCGCTGCTGCTCGGCTCCATCAAGTCCAACATCGGGCACACGCAGGCCGCCGCCGGTGTCGCGGGCATCATCAAGATGGTCAAGGCCATCGAGCACGGCGTACTGCCCAAGACCCTGCACGTCGACGAGCCGACCCCGCACGTCGACTGGGCGGCGGGCGCCGTCTCGCTGCTGACCGAGACCACCCCGTGGCCCGAGACCGGCCACCCGCGCCGAGCAGCCGTGTCCTCCTTCGGCTTCAGCGGCACCAACGCCCACACCATCCTCGAACAGGCGCCCCTCCCCGAGGAGTCCGACTCCGACGAGGAGACGGCCGGAGCGCCGCAGCCGTCGGCCGAGCCCAGAACACTGGACGTGCTGCCGTGGCCGGTCGCCGGCAAGAGCCAGGCCGCGCTGCGCGCGCAGGCCGAGCGGCTGCTGGCCCATCTGCAGTCCGACCCGACGGCCCGCCCGGTCGACGTGGGCCTGACGCTGGCGACCGCACGCGCCGCCCTGGACCACCGCGCCGTGGTCCAGGGCAAGGACCGCGAGGAGCTGCTGGCCGGTCTTGCTGCTCTGGCTGAGGGCGGTATGGCGTCTGGTGTGGTGCAGGGGTCTGCGGCCGGTGGTCAGGTGGCCTTTGTGTTCCCGGGGCAGGGTTCGCAGTGGGCGGGCATGGCGGTCGGGCTG
>NZ_JAINFC010000479.1 GCF_020740835.1 Streptomyces sp. UNOC14_S4 | reverse complement strand
GCCCGGGGGTCGTGCGGATCACGCGGGTCCGCGGGCGTGCCCGGGGGCGCGTGGGAGGACGGATTCCGCGAGGGGTCGCCCTGTGGTTTCCCCGAGGCGTCGGGCCCGATGTCGACGAGGGCCTCGCGGGCGCGCCCCGGGCCGGGCTCCGGCCCCGCGGAGCGGGAGTGGTGCGGCCGGGCCGCGTCATGACCGGTGGACTGCGAGGGGACGGCGACACAGCCCGCGGCGGCGACCAGGGCCACCGCCGCCAGAGCGGCCGTCGCTGGCAAACGATGCATCCGCTCAACTCTGGTGGCGTGTGCGGCACGTTGGGAATTCCCCGCACGGGTGACGCATGGGTGATGTGCGGTCACGAACGGTCAACGGGCGGCCGGCGTGTGGCCGACTGTCGGCTGACAGGTGGCCGCGCCTTCACGCCCCCCGGCAGCCCCTGTCACCACCTCCGGCCGCCGCCGTGGTCACCCATGCGCCCCCTCACTCACCCCTTGCTCGCCCGTCACTCCCCCGTCACACCGTCGATGCGCTCGCGGATGAGGTCCGCGTGCCCGTTGTGGCGGGCGTACTCCTCGATCATGTGGATGTAGATCCACCGCAGGTCGAATTCCTTGCCGCTGCGCGGCGAGACACCGCGGTCGTCCAGCGAGCGGCCGCGCGCCGCCTCGCGGGCCGCGGCGATCTCCGCCTGCCAGGCTGCGTGGGCCTCGTCCCAGGTGTCCCGTTCGGTGACGTGGAACTCGCCGTCGGGGTCGTCGTCGCCGTAGTAGAGCGGCCGGGCGTCCTCACCGCCGAGCACCCTGCGGAACCAGTTGCGCTCGACCTCGGCCATGTGCCGTACGAGGCCCAGGAGGGTGAGCGACGACGGCGGCACCGACACCTCGCGGAGCTGCCGGTCGTCCAGGCCCGCGCACTTGAGGGCCAGGGTCGCGCGGTGGAAGTCCAGCCAGCTCTCCAGGCTGGTGCGTTCGTCGGCGACGGTGGGCGGTTCGGGGCGCTCGGATGCGTTCATGGCGCCCATCCTCACGCCCGCACGCGCCACTTCTCCATTGATTAACAGCGATCAGCACTGATCAGCGCTGATCAGCAGCGATGAACGGCCGCTGATCAGCGCCCGCCGCCCGTACCGCCGAGCATGCCGCGCAGCAGTTCGCCGGCCCCGGCGCGGAGTTGGGCGAGGCCAGGGGTCTCCGCGTGGAAGGACCCGGCGACGCACGAGAACATCATCCCCTCGCACCACGCGATGAGCGACAGCGCGTGGCGCTCCGGTTCGGGCGAGCCGTGCGCCGCCATCAGGGCCGTCAGCGGCTCGCGGAAGACACGGCCCGCCGAGTCGTAGATCCGCCGCAGCTCGGGCCGTCGCGCCGCCTCCAAGGCCAGCTCGTACCGGGCGATCAGCAGGGCCCGCTGCCCGGTCAGCGAACGGTGCAGCGCGAGCGCGACGGCTTCCGCGAGCGCCTCGCGCCCGGCCGCGGGGGCGGGCAGCCCCGGCAGGCCGAGCACCTCGCTCTCACGGAGCGCGAGCCGTCGCACGGCGATCTCCAGGAGCGCCAGACGCGTACGGGCCTGGTTCGACGTCGAGCCGAGCGGCAGCCCGGCGGCCTCGTCCACGGCGCGGTGGGTCAGCCCGCGCATGCCGCGCTCGGCGAGCAGGTCGAGGGCCGTATCGGCGATCAGCTGGGCCCGGGCGGAACCGGTGGCGGACTTCGGGACTGGCATGCGCCCAACCTATCGCCACCACTACAGGAGTAGTACCCTCGGCTCGTCGGCACCCCACTACATCCGTAGTGATCTCGTCCGTCGCCTCCAGGAGGGGAACCATGCGTGAGCTCAGCGCCATCGTCATCGGCGGTGGAATCGGCGGCCTCACCGCCGCGGCCGCCCTGCGCCACCGCGGCTGGACCGTCACCGTCCTCGAACGCGCCACGGCGCTCGAACCCGTCGGAGCAGGCATCGCCCTGGCCCCCAACGCCCAGCGCGCGCTCGACACCTTCGGTGCCGGGGACGCCGTGCGGGCCATGGCCGGCTGGCAGGCCGAGGGCGGACTGCGCCTGCCGAGCGGCCGCTGGCTGTCCCGCACCAGCAACGAGGCCGCCGCCGCGCGCTTCGGCGGCCCCGTCGTCGTCGCCCACCGCGCGGAACTCGTACGCCTCCTCGTCTCCCTGCTCCCCGAAGGGGCCGTACGCACCGGGACGCCCGCCGTCCTCACCGGCCTCGGCGGTCCCGGCCGCCCCGCGGAAGTCACCGCGGCCGGCGAGCGCTTGACGGCCGGCCTCGTCGTGGCGGCGGACGGCATCCACTCCGCCGTGCGCGGCGCCCTCTTCCCCGACCACCCGGCGCCGCGGTACGCCGGGTTCACCTGCTGGCGCCTGGTCGTCCCCCGCCCGCGGCGGCCCTTCCCCGCCCACGAGACCTGGGGCCGCGGCCGCATCTGGGGCACCGTCCCGCTGCACGACGGCCGCGTCTACGCCTACGCGCAGGCCAACGCCCCCGCGCGCGGCCACTCCCCCGACGGTGAACTGAACGAGCTGCGGCGCCTCTTCGGCGACTGGCACCACCCCGTCCCCGACATCCTCGCCGCCGCCGACCCGGCCGCCGTGCTGCGCAACGACATCCACGCAACCGCGGCGCCGCTGCCCGCCTACCACCGCGGCCGGGTGGCCCTCCTCGGCGACGCCGCGCACGCCATGACACCGCACCTCGGGCAGGGCGGCTGCCAGGCGATCGAGGACGCCGTGGTCCTCGCCCACCTCCTGGACGGGACGGACGGCGACGTGCCGCGGGCCCTCCCCGCCTACACCGGGGCGCGCCTGCCCCGCACCCTGGACGTCGTCCGCCGTTCCGGCCGCATCGGCAGGCTCACCGCCCTCTCCTCGGCGCCGGCCTGCGCCCTGCGCACGGCGGCCGTCTCGGTCCTCGACCGGCTCGGCCCGGCGGCCGCCCTGCGCAGCCTGGACGGTGTGGCCGACTGGCGGCCGCCGGGGCGGACGTATGCTGCACGAACAGAGGCACGTGTGGCAGAAGCACGCGCGGCAGAGGCACGTGTGGCAAAGACGCGTTCGGCAGAGACATATTCGGCAGAGGCACGTTCCAGGGAGGGCCAGTGAGGGTCGGCTGCATCGGGCTCGGAGACATCGCGGAGAAGGCGTACCTGCCGGTCCTCGCCCTGCGACCGGAGTTGGAGCTGCATCTCCACACCCGGACCGCCACCACGCTCGACCGGATCGGCGCCACCTACCGCGTACCGGAGGCACACCGGCACGCCACCCTCGACGGGCTCCTCGCCACCGGCCTCGACGCGGCCTTCGTGCACGCCTCGACCGCCGCGCACCCGATGCTCGTCACCCGCCTCCTGGAGGCGGGCGTACCGGTCTATGTGGACAAGCCGCTCGCCTACGACTACGCCACCAGCGAGCGGCTCGTACGGCTGGCCCGGGAGCGCGGGGTCAGCCTCATGGTCGGCTTCAACCGCCGCTACGCGCCCGGGTACGCCCAGTGCGCGGACCACCCGCGTGACCTGATCCTCCTGCAGAAGAACCGTGTCGGGCTCGCCGAGAACCCGCGCACCCTCGTTTTCGACGACTTCATCCACGTCGTGGACACGCTGCGCTTCCTCGCGCCCGGCCCCGTCGAGCACGTCGACGTACGGGCCAGGGTCCGCGACGGCCTCGCGGAGCACGTCGTGCTCCAGCTCTCGGGCGACGGCTTCACCGCCATCGGCGCCATGAACCGGATGAGCGGCTCCACCGAGGAGGTCCTGGAGGTCTCCGGCCAGGACACCAAGCGGCAGGTCGTCAATCTCGCCGAGGTCGTGGACCACAAGGGACAGCCGACCGTGCGCCGTCGTGGCGACTGGGTTCCGGTGGCCCGGCAGCGCGGTATCGAGCAGATCGTGCTGGCGTTCCTGGACGCGGTGCGGGCGGGGAAGGTGCTCGACGCCGAGGACGCCCTGCGGACGCATGAGCTGTGCGAGGAGATCGTGACGCGGATCGGCTGACGACGCGCGGCCGGGCCGCCGGGGCGGCCCCCTTGCCCTGCGGGCGGCGAGGGCCCACTATCTGACGGGCACTCAGCCAACGGGAAGGGGCACCCATGGCCACCGCCCAGCGTCGCGGCCGCCGCCTCGCGATGGACCCCGGCGAACTCGACGCCTTCCTCACGCGGCAGCGCACCTGCCGCGTGGCCACCGTCACCCCGCGGGGCGAACCCCGCACCACTCCCCTCTGGTTCGCCTGGGACGGCCACGCGCTGTGGCTCTACTCCCTCGTCCGCAGCCGCCGCTGGACGGACCTGCGGCACGACCCCCGCGTCGCGGCCGTGATCGACGACGGCCACACGTACGGCGACCTGCGCGGCGCCGAACTCTGCGGCACGGCGCAATTCATCGGCGAGGCACCCCGCACGGGCCTGCCCTGCCCCGAACTCGACGCACCGGAGGCCCTGTTCGCCGCGAAATACTTCGGAACCCCCACCATGCCCCACGACGGCGGACACGCGTGGCTGCGCCTGAAACCGGAGAAGGTGCTCTCCTGGGACTTCCGAAAGTTGCGCGCTTCATAAGGGGTGCGGGGCGCGAGGCGCCGCGCGCAGTACGCGCCCCGTCAGGGGCGCGGGGCTGTGTTGTATTGCGGCTCCGCCGCGTGGGCGCGATCAGCCACGACGAGCCCGCAGCCGCGCACCAGCCGCAACAGGCACCCCAATAGGCGCACCCGGACCACCAACCCGCTCCCCCGCAAAACGCAACGCCCCGACGACAGCCCGGATCGACGGCCGTCGATCCGCATCCGCCCGCCAGATCGCGTACACATGACGGCTCATCGCGTGCCGTACAGGGATCACCCGCACCCCCTCGGGCACGGGCCCCCTGCCGAGGCGGGGCGCGACACCGACGCCGAGGCCCGCGGCGATCAGGGCGAGCTGGGTGGCGTGCTCCTCCGCCATGTGCGAGACGCGGGGCTCGACGCCCTTGCCGCGCAGGGTGAACATCAGCCAGTCGTGGCAGAACTCCCCCGTCGGCCAGGAGATCCACTCGTCGTCGGCGAAGTCCTCCAGCTCCACCTCGTCCCGGTCGGCGAGCGGGTGCCCGACGGGCACGGCGACATCGGCCGGGTCGTCCAGGATCGGCGCCTTGGCCAGGCCGTCCGGCATGGGCAGCGGCTTGTTGTACCAGTCGAGGACAACGGCGACGTCGGTGTCACCGCGCACCACACGCGGCACGGCACTGTCCGGGTCCCGTTCCGTCAGCCGGACGCGCAGCTGGGGGTGGTCCCGGCGCAGGCCGGCCAGGGCGAGCGGGAAAAGGCCCCGGGCCGCCGTGGGGAAGGCGTCGACGAGCAGCTCGCCGACAGCCTGTCCACGCTGGGCCTCCAGATCGGCCTGGGCGAGCTCGACCTGGGAGAGGATGCGCGAGGCGTGCTCGGCGAGGAGGCGCCCGGCGTCGGTGAGCCGCACACCGCGCCCCTGCCTGGCCAGCAGCTGCTGGCCGGCCTCGCGCTCCAGCTTGGCGAGCTGCTGCGAGACGGCGGACGTCGTCACGTGCAGCCCGTCGGCCGCGGCGCTGACGGAGCCGTGACGGGCGACGGCGTCGAGGGTGCGCAGGCGATCCAGGTTCAACATGTAAGTGATGCTAATCGGTAGTGCGCATTTTTTATTGCTTGTCCTAATGCTTCCCGGTCGCCATTGTTGTGTTCATGCGCACCACCAGCCCAAGCTCCGCCGGCTCCGTCCCCGCCACTGCCTCTTCTTCCGCCCCGCACACCTCTCCGC
>NZ_JAINFC010000478.1 GCF_020740835.1 Streptomyces sp. UNOC14_S4 | reverse complement strand
CCCTCCACCGGACGTCGGCTGTCCGTAGGGGGCACCTAGCGTCCGCTGTCGGCTCCCCGCCCGGCCCCACCAGGGGCGCGGGGAACTGCGCGAGCAACCAGCGACGACCCGCAGCCGCCGGACGGGCCGGGGGACCGAGCTCGTGGGCGGCTTTTAGGGGCGCGGGGAACGGCGCGAGAAGTCCCCACAGGCCCGCACCCGCCGGACGGGCAGGGACGCCCGAGCTCGCAGGCGGCTTTTCAGGGGCGCGGGGAACTGCGCGACAAGCCCCCACCGGACCCGCAGACGCGCGCGCAGCGCAAGACGCACCCCCCGGTAGGCGCAGCCGCAAGGCGGCGCCTCAGAGGAAAAGGCTGAGCACGCCCACGACCCCGAACCCCGCCACGGAGAGAACCGATTCCAGCACCGTCCAAGAGCGCAGCGCGACCCGTTCCGGGATCCCGAAGTACTTCGCCACCATCCAGAACCCCCCGTCGTTCACGTGGGACGCGAAGATCGACCCTGCCGAGATCGCCACGATCACCAGCGCTCCGTACGGCTGGGAGACGCCGTCTCCCAGCATCGGGGCGACGATCCCCGCCGTCGTGACGATGGCGACCGTGGCCGACCCCTGGGCCACGCGCAGCACCACCGAGATGAGCCACGCCAGGACGACGACCGGCAGCCCGGCGTCGGCGAAGGTGTCGGCCAGAGCCTGGGCCACCCCGCTCCCTTTGAGCACCGCGCCGAAGACCCCGCCCGCGCCGACGACGAGCAGGACGTTGCCCACGGGCTTCAGCGACGCCGTCGAGACCCGTTCCAGCGACGCGCGTGACCAGCCACGTCGGATACCGAGCAGCCAATAAGCCAGGAACAACGCGATCGTCAAGGCCACGAAGGGGTGACCGAAGAATTCCACCACCGACCGGCCGGTCGACGGGTCGAACACCACGGAGGAGAAGGTCGCGAGCAGGATCAGCAGCAGGGGCGTACCGATGACCGTGAGCAGCACGCCCAGCGGCACCGGGGACTCTTCCCCGTGCCGTTCGGTGGTCACCGCCGCTCTCGCCTCTTCCGCTGCCGCGACCATGTCGGCCGGTACGGGGACGAAGACACGCTCACCGATCCACGCGGCGTACGCCCAGGCGGCCAGTACCGCCGGGATGCCTGCCGCGGTGCCCATGAGGATCACCCAGCCGAGGTCCACCTTCAGCAGTCCGGCCGCGGCCACCGGGCCCGGGTGCGGGGGCAGGAAGGCGTGCGTCATGGACAGTCCGGCCACCAGCGGCAGTGCGTACAGCAGGATCGACCGGCCGCTGCGCTGTGCCGCCGCGTAGACGATCGGCGCGAGCACGAAGATGCCGACGTCGAAGAAGACGGGGATACCGAAGAGGACCCCGGTCACCCCCATGGCCAGCGGGGCGCGCCGCTCGCCGAAGAGGGCCAGCAGCCGCGAGCTGAGGGCCTCGGCGCCGCCGGAGATCTCCAGTACGGAGCCCAGCATCGTGCCGAGCCCGATGATGACGGCGATGTGCCCGAGGGTGCCGCCCATCCCGGCCTCGACGAGCGAGACGGCGCCGGATTTCTGGACCGTACCGAAGAGTTCGGTGACGGACAGTCCCGAGGCGAGGCCCACGGCGATGGACACGGTGAGCAGGGCGACGAAAGGCTGGAGACGGAACTTGATGATCAGCAGAAGCAGGAGCGCGATACCGAGGGCGGCCACGGTCAGCAGGCCCCCGGTGCCGGGTATCAGGACGAGGAGACCGCATCTGCCGCCTCCTTCGCCCATGGCGAGCGTGGTGCGCATGGGAAACTCCGTTGTTTACGGGCAACTGTTTCCGGGCAACCTGCGGCGCCGGGCGAGCGGCGCGTACGAACTCGCCCGGCGGTAAAGGAGAAAAGGAAGAAAAGCGCGGTCAGCCGAGGACCGCGAGGGCGTCCATCTCGACCAGAAGGTCACCCGGCAGGCCGACGTACACCGTGGTGCGCGCCGACGGCACCGACTTCAGGTCGGCGAAGTACTCGTTGTAGATGTCGTTCATCTCCGCGAAGTGCGCGGGGTCGGTGAGGTAGACGCGCAGCATGATGACGTCCTCCCACGTCGCGCCGCCCTCCTCCAGGATCGACTTGACGTTGGCGAGGGTCTGCAGGGTCTGCGCGCGCAGGTCGTCACCGGCCGGGACCGGCTCCTGGCCCTCGACGGCGGGCAGGAAGCCCACCTGGCCGGCGACCTGGAGGATGTTGCCCTTCTTGACGCCGTGCGAGAACTTGGCGGGCGGCGCGGTGTGGGTGGGCGGCGTGAGCGCGATCTTCTCGAGCTTGTCGCTCATGAACTCTCCTTCTGTGGTTGAGGTTTTCCTGAGTACTCCGCGCTGATGGCGTCCGCGGTGCGGCGCAGCAGCGGGAGGAGTTCGAGGAGCCGGTCGGCGGTGACGACGACGTTCGGCGCGGAGATGGAGCAGGCGGCGACGGTCCGGCCGTCCACGCCGCGCACGGGGGCGCCGACGCAGTTGATCGACTCCTCGTGGCCCCCGAAATCGGTGGCCCACCCCTGCTCCCGCACGGCCGCGAGCTCCTTGAGGAACGCGGCGGCGTCGGGCGTGGAACGGGCGGTGTACGCGGGATAGTCGAGCCGCTCGGCGACGACGCGCCGCTCGGGTTCCGGCAGATCGGCGAGGAGCAGCTTGGCGACGGCGGCGACGGTGATCGCGACGGGCTTGCCGATGCGGGAGTACATCCGTACCGGGTACCGGCTGTCGACCTTGTCGATGTAGAGGACCTCGCCGTCCTGGTGAACGGCCAGGTGCACGGTGTGGCCGCAGCGCTCGTTGAGGTCGAGGAGGTACGGGTGGGCGATCTCCCTGATGTCGAGCCCCTCCACGGCCTGCTGGGCGAGGGCGAACAGCCGGGCACCCAGGCGGTAGCGCTGGTCCTGCTGCCGGTAGACGAAGCCGTGTTCGTGCAGGGTGCGCAGCAGGCGCAGCGCGGTCGACTTGTGGACGTCGAGCCGTCTCGCCACCTGTTCGAGATTGGCGGGCCCCTCGGCGAGCAGGGGCAGGATGCGGAGGGCGCGGTCGACGGTCTGGCTCATGCGGTACGTCCCTCCAGGGGCTGCTGGGTCCAGCCGGGGCCGAGGTGCAGTCTCCCCCATGCGGGGGTACCGAGGGCGACGAGCCGGTCGGCGAGTGCGCGCGGTGGTGGTGCGGCCAGGTCCCCGGGGACGGTGAGGGCGGCGGCGGCCATGAGGTGTCCGTGCCGCAACCGCCGCTCGACGGGCAGTCCGCGCAGGGTGCCGGAGAGGAACCCTGCGGCGAAGGCGTCCCCGGCGCCCACGGGGGCGACGACGTCGACGCGGGGTGCGGCGACGGAGACGGCGCTGTCGCCCACGTACGCGGTCGCCCCCGCGGCGCCCCGCTTGACGACCAGGACCTCCGGCTCGGGCAGCGCCTCCCTGACGGCGGCGGCCCCGCACAGCCCCCAGGCCGCCTCGGCCTCGTCCTCCCCGACGAAGACGATGTCGCAGCCGCGGGCGAGCTCCAGCAGCACACCGGGCCCTTCGGGAGCACCCCGCCACAGTGGCTCCCGGTAGTTGACGTCGAAGGAGACGACAGGCCGTCCGGCCCGGCGCCGCGTCAGCGCCCGGGTGAGGCCGAGACAGCCCGGGGACAACGCAGCAGTGATACCGGTGAGGTGGAGGACGCGGGCCGGGCCGAGGCTGTCGGCCGGAACGGTCTCCGGTGACATCGCGGAGGCGGCGGATCCAGCGCGGTAATAGGCGACTTCACCGGCATCCGGCATGCGCACGGGCCCCACGGCCCGCTCACCGGCCGTACGGAAATAGACGCCTGTAGGCCGCGCCGCGTCACGCCGTACCCCGGAAACATCGACACCGTACGCGGCGATGGCGGCCACCACGTACGCGCCGAATCCGTCGGCGCCCACTCGCCCGACCCACTTCGCGCGGTGACCGGCGGCAGCCAGCACGCACGCGACGTTCGACTCGGCGCCGCCGATGCCCCGCTCGAAGAGCGGCACGTCGGCGAGGCCGCCTGGGCGCGTGGGGCGGAAGGTGACCATGGACTCGCCGAGGCAGATCACGTCCGGCTCCTCGGAGGCGGTTGCGGCCATGGCACTCGCTCCTCGATCGGCAGCGCGCGCATGCCCTTTGTGCGCACTCTGCAACGGTTTCCGGGGCGACCATTGGGGACCGTTGACCCGGCACTTGCCGGGATGTTAGACAGCGAGGAGCGCTCTATGCAACGAAAGTTGCACATGCTGCAACGATAAACACGACACCCGCAGCCGGACCGACCTGGAGGCCCCATGGCAGCCGCCCGCCCCTCCACCGAGGACGCCCTCGCCCGCCTGGACGAGGAACGCGTCGACCAGCGTTTCAAGGGCCTGCCGCCGGACGCCGAGGGCAAGACCGTGGCCGAGCTGACAGCGGAGCACCGTTCGCTGTTCACCGGCGGATTCACCACACCCGTGCTCGCCCTGTCCGCCGAGGCGCTCGACCACAATCTCGCCCTGATGGAACGCTGGTCCGCCGAGCACGGCCTCGCGTTCGCCCCGCACGGCAAGACCTCGATGGCCCCGCTGCTGCTGGAGCGCCAACTGACGCACGGCGCCTGGGGCATCACGGCGGCGGTCCCCACGCAGGTACGCGTCTACCGCGCGTTCGGCATCCAGCGGATCTTCCTCGCCAACGAGGTCGTGGACGCGGCCGCGCTCCACTGGCTGGCGGCCGAACTCGCCGCGGACCCGGACTTCCGCCTCGCCGCCTACGTCGACTCCGTACGCGGCGTCGAGCTCATGGACGAGGCCCTCCGGGCGGCAGGCGCCACCCGTCCCCTGGACGTCGTCGTCGAACTGGGCGCCGAGGGCGGCCGCACGGGCATCCGCACGGAAGCCGACGGAAGAGCGGTGGCCGACGCCGTAGCGGCGGCAACCACCCTGCGCCTCGTAGGTGTCGCCGGATACGAGGCGGAGGTCCCGGGCGCCGACGCCGGGGTCGTACGCGCCTGGCTCCGCCGCCTCATCGCGCTGGCCGTCGAGTTCGACAAGGCGGACCGCTTCGCCGGGGTGGACGAGATCGTCGTCAGCGCGGGCGGCAGCGCGTGGTTCGACGCGGTGGCCGAGGTCTTCGCGGAGCTCCCGCCGCTCTCGGCACCGGTGTTGAAGCTGCTGCGGTCCGGGGCGTACGTGACGCACGACGACGGCACGTACCGCCACAAGACGCCGTTCAACCGCCACCCGGACGAGGGGGCCCTGCGGCCCGCCTTCCGCCTCTGGGCCCAGGTCGTCTCCCGCCCCGAACCGGGACGCGCCTACCTCAACGCGGGCAAGCGCGACGCGTCGTACGACCTGGGCCTCCCCGAGCCCCAACTCGTACGCTCCGCGCGGGACGGCTCCGTGCGGGCCGCCTCCGGCATGACGGTGATCGGCCTCGCCGACCAGCACGCGTTCGTCTCCCTGGAGCCCGGCACGGAACTGGAAGTGGGCGACTGGGTCGCCCTCGGCCTCTCCCATCCCTGCACGGTCTTCGACCGCTGGCAGATGATCCCGCTGGTGACGGAGGACGGCACCGTGACGAAGTACGTCCGCACCTTCTTCTGACCGACCGGCACCGGGGGTTGCTCACGCAGTTCCCCGTGCCCCTGACGGGGCGCGGCGAGCCGCCCGGCGCCGTAGGGCGGGGGCTCCGCCCCCTGCACCCCCAGCGGGGTGCGCCCGGCGCAGCCCACGCACGGAGAGCCGACAGCGGACGCAAGACGCCCCCTACGGATAGCCAATCGACGGTGGAGGGGGCGGGGC
>NZ_JAINFC010000477.1 GCF_020740835.1 Streptomyces sp. UNOC14_S4 | reverse complement strand
GTCGGAGGGGGAGCCGGAGCGGGGGTGAGGCCGCGCCGCGCGTTCCGGCCGATTCGGGGCTGTGTGCCGGTGCGAGGCCTTGCCGTCGGGGACGCCAGGCGTAGCCGGAAAGAAGGACGCGGCTCCGGAACCGACGGCGGCCCTTCCGCCCACGCGGCAACATCTCCGGCATGAGTGACCGCGACCCACAGGCGGACGGCCGTCCTGATCGGCATCGATTCCACAAGGGAAACAGCAACAACTCCTTTTCCGGCAGCGGAAGATCGCCTTTCGGATTCTTCCGACTGTCGCTGTCCCGTCCTCGCTGTGGTGTTCTGGTCACGGACTCTGCGGTGGGCCATAATGATGGCCGTTCGCTCGGCCTTCCGTCGACCGTGCCCGAACCGGTGAGCGACGTGATACCCGATCCCGCGAGGTCGATGATGCAGCCGGGGAAGCCTCTGTTGAAGTACTTCACGGAATCCGAGCTGCGTCCGGCTCGACGCCCGGGCCGTACGGGCAGAACTCCGGTGGCGCTGCTGGGCGGCGACGAGCTCGACGACGTGCGATCCCTGGCCGAGGAATTCTCACGCGGTGGCGAGGCCGCGGTGAGCCGGACCCGGCTCGATCGCAAGCCGCACATGCGGATGTTCATCGCGTTCCTGTGCGCCCTCGGTGCACTTCGGGTCGAAGAATCCGGGGGCAGTTATCAATTGAGGCCCTCCGGGAGGCTGGCGAGGCACGTCCCGCAGCTCCTCCATATCTATCTCTCGGAATCCCTCACGCTGATCGACAGCTGGAACGTGGCCCGCGTCATTCCGGAGGAGTCGATGAGCGCGCTGGAGCTGCTCACCCAGTTCGAACTCCGCCGTATCGACCTCACCCGGCGAGCCGGTCGGGATGTACGCCCGCTGGCGGAACGGCCGGTCGCGTTCGCCGTCTTCCACGCGGTCAACGACAAGGGCGACGACTGCTACCTGTTCGAGATCAACCAGGACTGGGGGCGGCTCAACTTCATCGGCGGCAAGCAGGAGGCCGCCGACGGGGGCGACTTCCTCACGACGGTCACCAGGGAGATCGTCGAGGAACTCGGGCTCGCCGCGCAGCGCCTGTCCCTGTCCCGGCTGAACGATGAACCGCTGACGGCCTATGGACTGAGCGGCAACGCGGGCAGCCTGGCCCACTATCCGTGTGTCCTGTACGGGGTGCGGGTGGACGGGCCGTTGCGCGTCCGGATGCAGGACCGGTGGCTCACCGAGCGCCAGATCAGGGATTTCCGTGAGCTGCGGGACGGACCCTTGATGGTCAATCCGGTCTACTTGGATTTCCTTCTCGCCGGTTCCCCGTCACGGCTGTCCCGTACACCGGTCAGCACCGCGGACAAGGTCCGCACCTGGCGGGATCACGAGATCATTCCTGACACCGAGCGGCCGGTCAAACGGTGGGTGAGAGTGCTGCGGGAGAACAAGGATCTGCTGGCGGCCGTACTCACGCTGTTGGGGGCGGTCATCGCGTTCATGTCGGTGTTCTGACGTTGGTCGTCCCGATAGGCACGACGGCCATGGATGCTCTTCGAACTCTCGTCATGGACGAGTTGGGGGTGCCCTCGGAGTTCTTCTTCGAGTTCGCCATCCATGAGGTCGGGGTCAATTGGCGGCAGCGCAACGTCACGGCCCGGCAGAGAATCGAGTCACTGCCGGAGTCGCTGTTGCACGGCCCGTTCGAGTCGTTCTTCGTCAAAGTCGGAGACCGCGAATCGGCCGCGAAGCTCTACCGGGCCGCCGGGGAGTGCAGACTGGCTCTTTCGGTGGCCTCCAGGATCAGGGACGAGGACATGGGGCTCCTCGGGCATCTCGCGCTCATGAATCTTCATCCGGAGGGATTCCTGGGCCGGGAGGAGCTGGGCAAGGCGGTTCTCCAGGTGACCGGCGGCATCCCGGGGTATCTGCTGACCAGCGGGCGCTTCTTCCATTACTACGGCAGACGACTGTTGAGCAAAGCCGAATGGACCGACTTCGCCGCTCGTTTCCTGATGCCGTGCACGATGGTCAGCCCCAGATACATCGGCCACAGCCTGAGCCGCGACACCTGCTGCCTTCGGCTGAACGCCGTCCCCCCGCACAAGCCGAGCGTCCCCGAGGTCGTCGCCGCCCTCGGCGCGGGCTGAGGCATGCGTCCGCTCAGGGTATGGGGCGTGTCATCGACTCGGCCGCGGAGGTGGAAAAGGCGCTCGGGCTCGCCCCCTTGACCCTCTTGAAGGCCGTGCTGAAGCCGGACGGATCGGCGTAGCCGACGCGGCGGGCGGCCGAGGCGACCGTGGTGCCGGGTTCGGTCAGCAGATCGGCGGCCAGGGTCATCCGCCATTCCGTCAGATACGTGAGCGGCGGCTCGCCGAGCCGCTCCTGGAAGTGCTTGGCGAAGGTGGAACGGGACACACCGGCCACTGCCGCCAGGGAGGCCAGGGTCCAGGCCCGTTCCGGGGCGTCGTGCATGGCCCGCAGGGCGGGGCCCACCACGTCGTCCCCCAGCGCGCGGTACCAGGCGGGCGGGGCGGCCTCGGGCCGGTCGAACCACTCGCGCAACGTGCACACCAGCAGCCAGTCGAGCAGCCGGTCGGTCACGATCCGGCGTCCGGGCAGACCGCGGGTGAGCTGGTCCTCCAGATAGCCGCGCATGGCCGCGCAGTCGTGCTCGTCGGGGACGACGGCCACCGGCGGCAGGGCCCGCAGCAGCCGACGCGGTACCTCGCCGGGGACGTGGTAGCTGCCCGCCAGGAGGACCGTACGGCCGTCGATGTCGGCGTCGGTCTCGGCGTCCCGCGCAGGCTCCGGCCGGACGGCCGACGACCGCGGGTCGTCCGTGAACACGAACGGCCCGGGGCCGCGCACGATCGCGGCCTCGCCCGTGCGCAGCCGGTGGGGTTCCCCGCCGTCGTCCCGGACGATCCAGCCCTCGCCGCGCAGCGGTACGCACAGGGTGAGGTGGGCGTGGTCCGCGAAGCGCAGTGCCCACGGCGGTGTCAGCACCGAGCCGCCGAGGGCCGCGCCGTTGGCCCGCACGCCGCGCAGCAGGTCGTCGAAGAGGTCCATGACGACACGTTATGCGGGGTGCCGCGGGCGCGGACTCATGGGCATGCGGTGCGGACGATCACCCATGGCCTGCGGTGCGGCAGGCGGATTGACTCGTCGCATGCAGAACAATGTTCCCCTCAGCACCGATTCGCATACTGATTCTGTTCTCGTCCTGGGAGCGACCGGCAAGACCGGTCGCCGCGTGGTGCGCGAGCTGCGCGCCACGGGCGTTCCCGTCCGGGCCGCGTCCCGCTCCGGCGACGTCCGCTTCGACTGGACCGACCCCGCCACCTGGCCCGGCGCCCTGGAGGGCGCGTCGGCCGTCTACCTGGTCGCCCCCGACGAGGGGTACGCGGCGGTGCCGGAGTTCACCGCCCGGGCCGTACGGGCGGGTGTCGGCCGGTTCGTGGTCCTCTCGGGCCGGGGCATCGAGCACGTGGGCCCGGACTTCGGGCAGGGCATGGTCACGGCCGAGGAGGCGGTGCGCGGCTCCGGCGCCGAGTGGGCCGTCCTCCGGGCGAACAACTTCAACCAGAACTTCGACGAGGACCTGTGGTGGCGGCCGCTGCGCGACGGCCGCCTGGCCCTGCCCATCGGGGACGTCGAGGAGCCCTTCGTCGACGCGGACGACGTCGCGGCGGTGGCCGCCGTCCTGCTCACGCGCACCGGTCACACCGACGGAGTGCACGAGGTCTCCGGACCGCGCGGGCTGACGTTCGGCGACGCCGTCGCGACGATGGCCCGGGCGGCCGGCCGGGAGATCCGGTACGTGGAGCTGACCCCGGAGGAGTACCACGCGGAACTGCTGGCCGACGGCTATCCGGAAGCGGTGGCCCGGGCCCTCGGCACCATGTTCGCCCTCCACCGCGAGGGGCACACGGCCGCTCCGGCCGACGGTGTGCGGCGTGTCCTGGGCCGGGAGCCGGTGGACTTCACGGCGTACGCGGAGCGGGCCGCGGCGGCGGGGGCGTGGAGCTGATCGCGTCGGGGCGCAGCGCGCACGGAAGTGGTCCGGCGAGGACCGTCTCGATCAGGTGGCGGGGGTCGGCGCGAGGGTCACGGCGGCGGTGAAGACCCTCCGGTCGCGCTGGTGCGCGTCGACCCGTACGCGGGGCCGACCGTGGAGATCGGGTCGCAGCGGGGTGGTGGTGAGCCAGCAGGGCGCGTCGAACTCGACGTACCGGTCGAAGGCGGTGTCGAAGCCGACCGGAAGCGAGGGGAACCCCAGTCGCGCCTGTGCCGCCTGGCCGGCCGCCTCCAGGAGCACCATGCCGGGTATGTGGTCGTGCGGGTGGTCGTACAGCACGGAGTGGCTGGTGTCGACGCGCATCCGCCAGCGGTCCGCCTCGCCGGTGGGGGAGATGACCACATCGCGGGTCCGCAGACGCCGCACGCGCTCGGGAGAGACGGCGGGGGTGGGCGGCAGGGCCTGGCGGAAGGCGGCGCGGGCATCGGCGTACGGGCCGCGCAGCCGGTCGTAGATGACGCCCGGGTGGGCGCTGTAGTGGATCTCGGCGGAACCCGCGTACGCGCCGTCGACGGTGCCCTCGACATGGGCGACCAGCTGGACCGAGCCCAGTCTGCGGCGCTTGACCGCCGAGTGGACGACCCGCAGCCGGACGGCGGTCGGCCGCCCGGCGGTCCGCAGGGCGTCGGCGACCACGTCCGAGCGCAGGTACTCCCAGCCCAGGCGGTAGTCCATGGGGACGCCCTGCGCCGTGTGGCAGGACACGGCGAGCGCCTGGCGCACGCTCTCGGTGAAGAGCAGCGGGCTGTGGGTGTGCGGGGTCAGGGTGTAGAAGTCGTGGGCGTCCGGCCACTCGACGGTGACGATCTGTTCGGTGTCGCACAGATGGCGGCAGTCGACGACGAGGGCCTCCGAGAGGTCCCGTTTGCCGACGTAGTCCTTGGGCTCCTTGGGCCCGGCCCCGGTCCGGGCCCGCTCTGCGACCGGTGATGCTGCAACGCTGGTGTGAGACATGGTGCTGCTCCCCCCTGAGCTGCCCACGCCCAGCCTGGTACGGCTGGACGATGCATGATCGAACAAATAAAATAGTGTTCATTCTTTTCTTTGTCGAGTGGTGAGCCAGGGAGACCGCATGGTGCAGCGAACGCGAACTGTGAAGCAGGAGCGAGCGGTACGAACGAGAGAGGCGCTCGTCCAGGCGGGCGCCGAGGTCTTCGGTGAGCTCGGGTTCGCCGGCGCCAGCGTCTCGAAGATCGCCGACCGGGCGGGGCTGACGCTCGGCGCGGTCTACTTCCACTTCAAGTCGAAGGAGGAGCTCGCCCGCGAGATCGTGCGCGCGCAGCCCGGCCGGGTCAGCCCGCCGCAGCAGTCCGAGGGGCTGCAGCACGCCGTCGACATCACGCTGACCTGGGCGTACGGACTGGTCGGCGACGCCGTGCTGTTCGCCGGCGCCCGTCTGGTGATGGAGCAGGAGCAGTTCATCGCGCCGGAGGAGAACTCGCACCGGCAGTGGACGGAGGTCATCGCCTCCGACTTCCGCGTCGCGCAGGCCAAGCGGGAACTGCGCAAGACGGTCTGCGCGGACGCGTTGTCCCGGCTGATCGTCAACGCCTGTACCGGCGCCCAGATGCACTCCTCCATCGAGTCGGGCCGGGCGGACATGCCGCAGCGTGTCGAGGAGATGTGGCGGATCGTGCTGCCTTCCGTCGCGATGCCGAGCGCCATCGCGCGGCTGGAGTTCGGCGAGGACCGGGGCAGGAGGGGCTGGCCGCCGGGCCGTCGGAGGG
>NZ_JAINFC010000476.1 GCF_020740835.1 Streptomyces sp. UNOC14_S4 | reverse complement strand
CCCCCTGCTCCGCTCGTACCCGCCGCACCACCGTGAGCGCCCGCGTCGCCGGACGCGTCGGACGCGGACAGCCGCTCCAGCAACCGCCGCTGCACATTCGGCGAGAGCCCGGCCTCCCCCGACATCACATGCCGCACGGCACGCACGATCTCCTCCCCGCCCGCGTCCTTGGTGAGATAGCCGCGCGCACCGGCCCGGAGCGCCGGGAAGAGCGAGTCGTCATCGGCATAGGTCGTGAGGATCACGACCTGGGTCGCCGGATGCTCCCGGCGGATACGCCGCGTCGCCTCCACCCCGTCGCAGCGCGGCATACGGAGGTCCATCAGCACCACGTCCGGCGCGTGTTCGGCGACCAGGCGCACCGCCTCGTGGCCGTCTGCCGCCGCCCCGACCACTTCGATGCCCGGCAGCAGCCCCAGCAGCATCACAATGCCTTCGCGGACCACGGTCTGGTCGTCCGCCACCACGACCCGGGCCACCGCCTCGCCGACGCCGCTCTCCGCGCCTCCGATTCCCCCTGCGCCGCTCGTCATGCAGGCACCCGCAAATGCACCACAAAGCCCTCCTGCTCAGGTCCGGCCGGTCCGGCCTCCAGCGTCCCGCCGAGCAACTCGGCGCGCTCCCGCATCCCCAGCAGACCGTACCCGGCTCCCGACACCCCGAGGTCCCCGGACTTCAGGCGTCCCCCGCCATCACGGATCCACAGCTCCACCTCCCTCTCCAGATAGGTGAATCTCATCTCCACCCGGGCGCCCGGCGCATGCTTCCTGACATTGGTCAGGGCCTCCTGCGCCACCCTGCGCACCGCCAGCCCGGCCTCGGCGGGCAGGTCTCGCGGCTCCCCCGCGACCTCGAGACGCGCACCCTCCGAAGCGGCCGACTCCCGGAGGAACTCCTCGACCCGGGACATCTCTCCCCGCAGGGCGGAGAGCGCCTGCCGGGTCTCCGCCAGGCCCTCCCGGGCCATGCTCCGGGCCGCCACCACCCGCTCCAGGATCCGCTGCCGGTCCTCCCCTCTCTCGATCAGCAGCCGCGCGGCCTCCAGATGCACCATCTGCGCGGACAGGCTGTGCGCCAGCACGTCGTGGATCTCCCGGGCTATGCGGGCCCGCTCCGTCAGCGCCGCCGACTCCGCCTCGGCACGGCGCGCCGCCCGCTCCTGGGCCAGCAGCCGGAAGCCGGCCCCCCGCGCCTCCTCGTCCAGCCGCAGCGCATAGCCCATCACCGGCAGCCCGACCGCCGTCAGGGCGATCACCAACGGCTCGTCCGTGGCCACCAGGGCGTACGACCCCATGCCCACCACCGCGACGGCCAGCCCGGCCAGCATCGGCAGCCGCTCCATCCCGATGATCGCGCACAGGCACCAGAGCACGATCGCCGGAGTGCGCACCGCCGCCAGTTCGGCACCCGCCCCCACCCCGTACAGCACCACCAGCACTCCGAGGGAGGGCCACAGCCGCTGGGCGAGCGTCGTGACGTAGTAGACCCGGATCCCCACGACGCAGACCGCGAAGCCGACGGCGAGGGCCCCGAAACCCCAGCCGTGCAGGACGCCGTCGCGCACCACCCCCCACAGGACGAGCCCGACCAGCGCGAGCCGCACCACCCAGCCCATGACCTGTCTGCGCAGGGGCACCCCCACGCGGGAGAGCGCCTCCCGTGCGGGCCACGTGGTCCAGTTCTCCATCGGCACGAAAGGTCCTCCCGCCGCGACACCGTGCTCAGCCACCGGCAGGGACACCGTACGCCGGGCGGGCGTCACGGGCCCGGTGGAGGAGGACGCCCGACCGGGCCAGCAGCACGGCGGCGACGGTCAGCAGCACGGTGGAACCGTTCTGGTGGACCCCGATCAGGGCGCCTGTGCCGTAGAGCGCGATCCGCAGGACCATGCCACCGATCCATACCGCCCCGGTGGCCCTGCTGCCCTGTACCCAGAGCTCCCCGGAGGCGTCGCGCCATATTCGGGTCGTCCAGGCCCACGCGGTGCCCGTGGCCAGCCCGGCCAGCACCCCGCCCGCCAGCAGCCCGACGGACGCGGCCGGGTGCCCGGAGTCGATCGGCCCCGGTCCGCGGACGGCCAGGACGGCCAGCACCGCGGGCAGCAGCCACCAGCGTTGGGCATCGGCCTCCGCCCTGCGCGGCCTCGCCTGCCGGACGAGCACGATCGCGCAGACCGCGACGATCACTACGGCGTCGATGAAGCCGGACATGGGAAAGCCTCCGTGGACCTGGCCAGGGGCACGGCACAGGGTCTGACCGTGCTGTTCGTGCGCCCGGGCGCGTGGGGTACGACGCATCCGACGCTACGGACGCGGAGCCCGGAGGGGATCGGCCCACGGGTGGGGCTTCGGGTGGAGCCGGTGAGCCGGAGGTGGAGCCCGGGTGGAGAGTGAACTCCACCCGGGGGTGGAGACCCGGCGCGGATCCGTCGGACGGACGGGCGCCGGATCGATACGGCACGCGGACGCGTGCGCTCCGTCAGGCGTCGATGCGCGAGCGGTCCAGGGTCGCTGCGGAGTTGGTGATGAACTCCTTGCGCGGCGCGACCTCGTTGCCCATCAGCAGGTCGAAGGCGCGCTCCGCCGCCTCCAGGTCACTGATGTTGATGCGCCGCAGCGTGCGGTGGCGCGGGTCCATCGTGGTCTCCGCGAGCTGGTCGGCGTCCATCTCGCCCAGACCCTTGTAGCGCTGGATGCCCTCCTTGTAGCGGATGTTCTTCCGCTCCAGCTCCAGCAGCGTCTGCCGCAGCTCGCTGTCGGAGTAGGTGTAGATGTACTTGTCCTGCCCCTTCTTGGGGTTGATCAGCTCCACCCGGTGCAGCGGGGGCACCGCGGAGAACACCCGTCCCTCCTCGACCATGGGCCGCATGTAGCGCTGGAAGAGGGTCAACAGCAGGCAGCGGATGTGCGCGCCGTCGACATCGGCGTCGGCCAGGAAGATGACCTTGCCGTAGCGCGCCGCGTCGATGTCGAAGGTCCGGCCGGACCCCGCCCCTATCACCTGGATGATGGCGCCGCACTCGGCGTTCTTGAGCATGTCGGAGACCGACGACTTCTGCACGTTGAGGATCTTGCCGCGGATCGGCAGCAGCGCCTGGAACTCGGAGTTCCGCGCCAGCTTCGCCGTGCCCAGGGCCGAGTCGCCCTCGACGATGAACAGCTCGCTGCGGTCGACGTCGTCGCTGCGGCAGTCGGCGAGCTTCGCCGGCAGCGAGGAGGACTCGAGCGCCGTCTTCCTGCGCTGCGCCTCCTTGTGCTGGCGGGCGGCGATGCGCGTACGGGCCGCGGCGACGACCTTCTCCAGCACGGCGCGCGCCTGCTGCTTGGCGTCGCGCTTGGTGGAGGTCAGAAACGCCTTGAGCTCCTTGGCCACCACGTTCGCCACGATCCGGGACGCCGCCGAGGTGCCGAGGACCTCCTTCGTCTGCCCCTCGAACTGCGGCTCCGCCAGCCGGACGGTCACCACGGCCGTGAGGCCCTCCATGGCGTCGTCCTTGACGACGTCGTCCTCGGCCACGCGCAGCAGCTTGGCGGAGCGGAGCACCTCGTTCACCGTCTTGGTGATCGAGCGCTCGAACCCGGTGACGTGCGTGCCGCCCTTGGGGGTGGCGATGATGTTGACGAAGGACTTGACCGTCGCGTCGTAGCCGGTGCCCCAGCGGAGGGCGATGTCCACGCCGAGCTCGCGGGTGACCTCGGTGGGCGTCATGTGACCGCGGTCGTCGAGGACCGGGACGGTCTCCTTGAAGGTGCCCTGCCCGGTCAGCCGGAGCACGTCGCAGACAGCCTTGTCCTGGGCGAGGTACTCGCAGAACTCGCTGATGCCGCCGTCGTAGCGGAACGTCTCCTCGGTGACGCCCTCGCCGTCCAGGGCCCGCTCGTCGCGGACGACGATGGTGAGGCCCGGCACCAGGAACGCGGTCTGCCGGGCACGCCCGTACAGCGTCTCCAGGGAGAGCTTCGCGTCCTTGAGGAAGATCTGCCGGTCCGCCCAGTAGCGCACCCGGGTGCCGGTACGGGTCTTGGGCACCTTCTTGCCCTTGAGGAGACCGTTGGCCGGATCGAACGGCGCGTCCGGACCGGACTCGGTGAAGATGCCGGGGACGCCGCGCCGGAAGCTGATCGCGTGGGTCCGGCTGTTCCGGTCGACCTCCACGTCCAGTCGCGCGGAGAGCGCGTTGACCACGGAGGCGCCCACGCCGTGCAGACCGCCGGAGGCCGCGTACGAGCCGCCGCCGAACTTGCCGCCCGCGTGCAGCTTGGTCATCACGACCTCGACACCGGACAGCCCGGTCTTGGGCTCGACGTCCACGGGGATGCCACGGCCGTTGTCACGGACCTCCACCGAGCCGTCGTCGTGGAGGATCACCTCGATCCGGTCGCAGAAGCCGCCCAGGGCCTCGTCCACCGAGTTGTCGATGATCTCCCACAGACAGTGCATCAGACCGCGGCTGTCGGTGGAGCCGATGTACATGCCGGGCCGCTTGCGGACGGCCTCCAGTCCCTCGAGGACGAGCAGGTGCCGCGCGGTGTAGTTGGATCCGTC
This sequence comes from Streptomyces sp. UNOC14_S4, assembly GCF_020740835.1. Taxonomy (GTDB): domain Bacteria; phylum Actinomycetota; class Actinomycetes; order Streptomycetales; family Streptomycetaceae; genus Streptomyces. The sequence continues at coordinate 1,270 of NZ_JAINFC010000476.1, read as the reverse complement.
CCGGTCTGCCCCGGTCAGCAACGCAGTGGACGGCACGGACGTATCGGCGGTCACGCGGTTCGCTCCTCGCTGAATTTCTTTTCGGCCCCGGTCGGGCGCGGTGTGGCTCGGTTGCCGTTCAGAGGGTACCGAGGCCAGGTAGAGCCTTTGCGCAGCCACCCGTGGGAATGCCCATGCTAGTCCAGCATCGATCACACGTTCGATGACTCGATGGAGTGACGCGCACATCACGTTCCCCTGGAGGCATGAACCATTTAGGCTCCGGGCACGTCCTCAAGAACAACCCGGCAGCCGGCCGGGCGGACCGATGCCCCCCAGCGACGTGAAACCGTAAGCCCACGCAATACGGCTCATTCGCCGCCAAACGTCAAGATCCGACCCTCCCGGAAGGAACTTTCGAGGAAAAGGCGCGAGCGGGAACGTTTTCGGCCTGGTTGGATGTTGACCCTGGTACGACAGCTCGTCGAGCTAGAGAAGAGGCGACGTGACTACTGTTCTGACCCCCGCGAGCCCGCTGACGGCCGCTGACCGCTGCGACCGGTGCGGCGCTCAGGCTTACCTGCGCGTCGTTCTCCTGAGCGGCGGCGAACTGCTCTTCTGCGCCCACCATGGGCGTAAGTTCGAGCCAGAACTCAAGAAGATCGCCGCGGAAATACAGGACGAGACGGGGCGGCTCACCGCCACTCCGGCGTCCGCGTCCGACGAGGACCGGTGAGTCCGCGGCGGAACGCTGACACATCGCATCCGACGACGAGCGAGGTCCGGCCGTCCAGGGCCGGGCAGCCGCGGGCGGCCACCCCCTCGGGGGAGGTCGCCCGCTCTCGTTCCCATCGGCCGCCCACGGCCTCCCGCCGACCGCTCCCGCGCTTCCGTCGGCCGCCTCCACACTTCGCTCAGCTGCTCGCACACGGTCATCCGTTCTCCTGCGGCGTCCACGATTGGCCGTCAGGGGGCTTCAGCGCACCCTCAGCGGCCTCATCACGGCCTTTCGGCCGCGCCCCGGCACTGCGGTGGTCATGCGGCGGGAGCGTCCGGCGGACAGCCCGGAGCGGCGTGTTCTGTACCACCTCGTCCGTGTCGGGCGGCTCAGCCCTCAGCGGCGCGGCTCCGGCGCTCTGCGTGGCCGACGGGACAGGCTGCCGTGGGCCCTGGGCCGCCTCCAGGTCGTGCGCTTTTCCGGGCTGCCCCGACCCCGGCTCCTGAGCCTTTCCCGGACGGTCGGCCTGCCCCGACCCTGCCGCCTGCCCCTGAGGCCGCCCCGGACCCTGAG
>NZ_JAINFC010000475.1 GCF_020740835.1 Streptomyces sp. UNOC14_S4 | reverse complement strand
CGGCGAGGTTGTCGGAGGCCGTCCGGCCGACCTCGCGCATACGCGCGCGTGCCGCCTCGGGACCGGCGGTCTCGGCGGCGCGGGCGAGCAGGACGATGCTGGACAGCCCCTGGGCGAGGGTGTCGTGGATCTCGCGGGCGAGCCGCTGCCGCTCGGCGAGCCGTCCGGCCTCCCGCTGCGCGGCGGCGAGCTCGTCCCGTGTCCGCACGAGGTCGTCGATCAGGCGCTGGCGGCGGCGGGTCTCGCGGTAGAGCGCGGCGTAGCCGTACGCGGTGAGGACGGCGACCGCGGCCCCGGCGGCCGGGCCGATCACCTTCGCCGCGGTGAGGCCACCGGGTGTGGTGGCCTGCGCGGCGACGACGGCGCCCGTGGCGGCGGCCACGGCGGGCAGGGACCAGCGGACCGGGAGCGCGTGCAGGAAGAGGAAGAACAGCGGGAACGCGACGTAGCTCGCCCCGGGGTCGAGCGCGAGGAGCGCGAGCCACAGGGCGGTGACGGCAGCGAGCCAGAGCAGGCCGGCCCGGCCGGTGCGGGTCGTACCGGCGCGTCGCTTTCCGTCCGTACCGGTTCCGTCCGTACGGTCCGCACGCGGCGTCCCCCGGACGGCGCCGAGGCCGTAGACGGCGGCCAGCGCGAGGCCGGGAATCAGCGCTGTCAGCGGTTCGGCCCCGACGACCACGGGCGCGAGGGCGACGGCGAGCAGCACGTAGAAGGCTCCGTGCAGGGCGAGCTGGACCAGCCGCAGCGAAGGGGCTTCCGCGGCGGCACGCGCGTGCGCGCGCGTGGGCGACGTCTCCGGGGCGGGGCTGCTGCTCGGTTTCACCCCATCGAGCGTACGGCCCGGGCCGGGGGTCTCCTCGCCCCTGTGCTCCCGCGGGCCATCAACCGTTCGATTGATTTCGGGGTGCACCGGATGTGCGGGGTGGAGACCACCCCTTGCCCTGATGGCGGGCCGGGCCGTACGCGGAAGGGTGGAAGGCGTTCTGGTCAGAGCCCCGGGAGGGTTCCTTGTTCGTCGCGTTCCGTGACATCCGTTTCGCCAAGGGGCGGTTCGCCCTCATGGGCACGGTCGTCGCGCTCATCACCACCCTGGTGGTCTTTCTCTACGGCCTCACCGGCGGGCTGGCCCGCGAGGCGACGTCGGCCGTCGCGGGCCTGCCGGTGGACCGGATCGTCTTCGGCGCTCCCCCCGGGGCGGAGCCCGAGGTGTCGTTCGGCAACAGCTCGGTCGACGAGCGGCAGCTCCGGGCCTGGCGTGCGGCGCCGGGGGTCGGGTCCGCCGAGCCGCTGGGCGTCGCCATGACCCGGCTGACGGCCCACGGCAAGGCGACGTCGGTGAGCGCGCTGGGCACGTCCGCCCGGCTGCGGCCCGCGCTGCTGTCCGGTACGGCTCCCGGTGACGGGCAGCTGGCCGTGAGCGAGCGGGTGGCGCGCGAGGGCGGAATCCGGGTGGGCGACCACGTCGTCCTCGGTACCGAGGAGCTGACGGTCTCCGGCGTCACCGCCGACCGCGCGTACGGGCACGCTCCCAGCGTCTGGACGACCGTCGCGACATGGCAGGGCGTGAGCCATCAGCGGCAGCCGAGCGTGCTCGCCGTGACCGGTTCCGGCAGCCCAGCCGGGGACGCCGCCCGGACGACGAAGGCGGTCCCGGTGGACGACGCGCTGGACGGGATCGACGGCTACGCGGCGGAGCACGGCACGCTCCAGCTCGTGCAGGGCTTCCTGTTCGTGGTGAGCGCCCTGGTGGTGGGGGCCTTCTTCACGGTGTGGACGGTGCAGCGGCGGCCCGACGTCGCCGTGCTCAAGGCGGTGGGCGCGAGCAGCGGCTATCTGGTGCGCGACGCCCTCGGCCAGGCGGCCGCCGTCCTGCTCGCCGGGGCGCTGCTGGGCGCGGCGGCGGGCGCGGGCGGAGGGGCGCTGGCCGCCGCCGCGGTGCCGTTCGAACTGAGTGCGGCCACGGTGGCCGTGCCGGTCGCGGCGATGGTCCTGCTGGGCCTGGCCGGGTCCGCGCTGGCCGTCCGCCGCATCACGTCCGTCGATCCGCTGACCGCGCTGGGAGCGTCCCGTTGACCACCACTTCTGTTCCGTCTGTTCCGTCGAGGGAAGCTGCCACCACTCCGGTTCTGTCGCTGGAAGCCGTGAAACTCACCTATCCGGATGGTGACCGCAGGCTCACGGCGCTGGACGAGGTGTCGCTCGCCGTGGCGCCGGGTGAGCTGGTGGCGGTCGCCGGGCCGTCCGGTTCGGGCAAGTCGAGTCTGCTCGCGGTCGCGGCGACGCTGCTGCGCCCCGACGCGGGCCGGGTGCTCGTGGCGGGGCGGGACGCTGCCGCGATGAGCGGCAAGGAGCGCACGGCGCTGCGGCGCGAGCGGATCGGCATCGTGTTCCAGCAGGCGAACCTGCTGCCGTCGCTCACGGCGGAGGAGCAGCTGCTGGCTGTGGCGCACCTGCGGGGCGGGAGCGTCCGCCGGGCCCGGTCGCGCGCGGCGGAGCTGCTGGAGTCCGTCGGCCTGGACGCGGCGAAGCGGCGCCGTCGCCCGCACCAGCTGTCCGGGGGCGAGCGGCAGCGCGTGAACATCGCCCGCGCGCTGTTCCCGGGCCCGTCCGTACTGCTGGTGGACGAGCCCACGTCGGCGCTGGACCACGAGCGCGGCGAGCGCGTCATGGAGCTGCTGGCCGAGGTGACGCGCGGGCACCGCACGGCGACGGTCCTGGTCACGCACGACAGGGCGCTGCTCGGGCACGCGGACCGGGTGCTGTCGATGAGCGACGGGCGGCTGACGGGGCGGTGAGGCGGGCCACCGCCCCGTACGTGCCGTACGGGAAGGGCCCGTACGGGAAGGGGGTCGTGCCGGACGGCGTCAGGCGGTGTCGGCCTCGGTGCCCTCCTCGTCCTCCTCGCCTTCCCCGCCTTCCCCGTCGGCGTGGGCGTAGAGCTTCAGGACGGGAACGCCCACCTTGTGGCGGGCCCGGGAGGCCCAGTCGCGGTGGAAGAACTCCTCGACCAGGTGCGGGGCGGTCAGCACGATCACCTCGTCGGCGTGGGTCTGCTCGACGACGGACCGCAGCAGGTCCAGCGGGTGGCCGTCGATGAGCTGGCCGACGGCCTCGCTGCCCGCCGCGCGCAGCATGCGGAGGGAGTGCTCGAGCGCCAGGGCCGCCGGACGACGCGCGGCCTCCCCTTCTGGCTCGTCGGCCTCGTGGACGGCCTGTTCCAGCTCGCCCAGCGCGACGTCGTCGATGGCACGGAGCAACCGGTCCTCGGCGCCTCTGGGCTGCATCAGGACGACGAAGGACATCTGGTCGTCGTGGAGGGTGGTCACGAAGTCGACGTCTACGGCGGACAGCGGCTGCTCAATCATCAATACGCTCGTGAACACGGTGGGAGCCCTTCTCTTCGTGGGCCACCGGGCCCGACAGAAACCATCCTGCGCGTGCCCCCCTGGGCCCGCCTGTTCCGATCACGTTCCCGTGCGGGCGCGTCTGACTCAATTCTGCCCACCGAGAGGTAACCGGAGCAGAAAATTCCGCCGATTGTCAGACCCCCGATCGTCCGACGTGCGGGTTCCATGAACCGGTTCCGGCCCGGAAGCAGCCCAGAAACGACCGGGAGCCGCCAAAAGCGGCCAGAAACGGTCGGAACGACCCGGAACCCGCTCCACCGCCGCTGCCGCACGCCGTCAGGCCCTGCGGTAGCGCGTGAAGAGGAAACCCGCCTCTTCGAGCACCGACGCGAGGGCGAACCGCTCCGGCACCGCCACCGACGGGCCGCTCACGATGCGCGGCGAGGTGCCCGAGGCCACCAGCGGGGCCAGGGACAGACACAGTTCGTCCAGCACCTCGGCGGCCGCGAACTCCCCCAGCAGGCGGGGGCCGCCCTCGGTCAGCAGCCTGGTCAGCCCGCGCTCGGCCAGCACCTCCGGGACCCGCCGGGGATCGACCCGGCGCCCCTCGCCAGCCACGATCACCTCGGCGCCCGCCGCACGGGCCGCGTCCACCCGGTCCGCGGGGGCATCCGAGCCCGTCAGCACCAGAGTCGGCACCAGCGGCCCGGTGAACAGCGGAAGGGAGAAGTCCAGGTCGAGACCGGCGCTCACGATCGCGATCGCGGGCGCGGGCCCCTGGCCGAGCGCCGCACGGCGCGCCGCGAACGCCTCCCGCGCCCGCGCCGGACGGTATCCCTCCTGCCGTACGGTCTCGGCGCCCACCACCACGGCGTCCGCGAGGGCCCGCAGCGTGCCGAAGATCCGCATGTCGGCGTCGGAGGACAGCGGCTGCGAGCGCCCCTCGTGGTGGGCGGCGCCGTCGAGGGACGAGACCATGTTGGCCCGCAGCCAGACGCCGCCGGGCCGCCCCTCCTCCGCCGCCACCGCCGGGCCGCCGCCGGGGGTCCCGGGGTAGGCGTAGGCGTCCGCCAGTTCCTCCAGGTCCCAGGTGCGGTCCTCGGATTCGGCAGGGGTGAGCGGGGAGGGGAACAGGCGTCGCATAGGCCGCAGTGTGACATGCCTCGCGGCGTGACTTCCCTCTCGGCCGCGGAACCCCGCCGGGGCGGAGGGGCTAGGCTGGACGGTCGTGTCACCCTCCACTGCATCCGCTTCCGGCGCAGCAGCCCCGGCAGCCACCTCCGCAACGGGACCGGCCGACGCCTCCGGCCCGATACCCCGGCAGGGCGCCGGTTCCCCCGTCGCCCTGACCTCGCGCGCCCCGCACGTACCGGCCGACCGCCTGGTCGCCGAGATGGTGCCCCCGCCGCGCTTCGACTCGGTGCGCTTCGAGAACTACATACCGGACGCCAGGCAGCCCAGCCAGGCGGAGGCCGTACGCACACTGGACGGCTTCGCGGCCGGTCTGGGCGGGGCGGGCGCGAGCGGAACGGGCCGCAGGCGCTGGTTCCGGCGCGAGACGAAGCCCGCCGCGGCCGCGGGCCCGCGGGGCGTCTACCTCGACGGCGGCTACGGCGTCGGCAAGACCCACCTGCTGGCCTCCCTCTGGCACGCCACCCCCGCGGCGCCGGAGCAGAAGGCGTTCGGCACGTTCGTGGAGCTGACCAATCTCGTCGGCGCGCTGGGTTTCCAGCAGACCGTGCAGACCCTCAGCGGGCACAAGCTGCTGTGCATAGACGAGTTCGAGCTGGACGACCCGGGCGACACCGTGCTGGTCTCCTCGCTGCTGCGCAAGCTCGTGGACGCGGGCGTGGCGCTCGCCGCCACCTCCAACACGCTGCCGGGCAAGCTGGGCGAGGGCCGGTTCGCCGCCGCCGACTTCCTGCGCGAGATCCAGGGGCTGTCCGCGCACTTCCGCCCGCTGCGCATAGACGGCGAGGACTACCGCCACCGCGGGCTGCCGGAGGCTCCGGCCCCCTTCGGTGACGACGTCGTCACCCGCGCGGCACACACGACACCGGGCGCTTCGCTCGACGCCTTCCCCGCGCTCCTCGACCACCTCTCCAAGGTCCACCCGAGCCGTTACGGCGCCATGTGCGACGACATCGCGGCGGTCTGCCTCACCGGCGTGGAGCCGGTGCCGGACCAGTCGACGGCACTGCGGCTGGTGGTCCTGGCGGACCGGCTGTACGACCGCGAGATACCGGTGCTGGCGTCGGGGCGCCCGTTCGACGAGATCTTCAGCGAGGAGATGCTCGCGGGCGGCTACCGCAAGAAGTACTTCCGGGCGATCTCACGGCTGACGGCTTTGGCGCGCGATGCGAAGGCCTTGCCGGCGGCTTCCTGAGTCTTCGGCTGACCCACCGCTGTGGTGCGGGTCAAAGAAGATTTTTCCCTCTGGGGGCTCCGCCCCCAGACCACCGTTCGCGGGGCTGGCTCCGCCC
>NZ_JAINFC010000474.1 GCF_020740835.1 Streptomyces sp. UNOC14_S4 | reverse complement strand
CCCCCACCCTCCTCCTCCGGGAAAGCGATCGCCCCGACACCATCCTCACCGTATCGTCGGCCTCACTCCGCACCCTGCTTCACAGAATCAAGGCCGACACCCTATGCCGCACGCGCCCGACGACTTCGTCATACGCCCCCTGGACCTAGCCGACCCCCAAACCGCCCACGCAGCGCACTGCATAACCAAAGCCGCCTATGCCATAGAAGCGAAGCTCATCGACTTCGACGGCATCCCGGCTCTCCACGAGACCCTGGCGGGGATGCGCGCGCACCCGCTCACCTGGCTGGGCGTGCTGACCCCCGACGGGCAACTCGCCGCGTTCGTCGCCTACGACCGCACCACCGACCCGGTGGAAATCGACAGGGTCTGCGTGGACCCCGCATGGTTCCGCCACGGCCTGGCGAGCAGGCTGCTCGGCCACCTCATGGACGAGCTCCTCCCGGCGAAAGACCTGACCGTCTCCACCGGCGCGGCGAACGAACCGGCCATAGCCCTCTACAAGCGCCTCGGGTTCGCCCGGACCCAGGACTTCTCCCCGGCCCCCGGCCTCACCATGGCCAGTTTCGAACTTCGCCGTCCCTGAGGCACGCGGCCATTCGGGGGAAAAGACGCGGAACAACGGCGCGGGCATCGTGGACAACAAGACGGACTCGATCGCCCGACTGTTCCGGGACGACAGCTGCACCGTCCTCCAGGACACTCTCCTCCCGAACGGCAGCGGTGCCTACGGAGGAGCCACCGTGCCGCATTCGGTCCAGTTCAGCCACCCGTAAAGCAGTCGTCCTCACCCGTCCGGACGCGAGCGGTTGCCGAAGGACACGAACCGCACCACGGTGATCATCAAAGGAGGCCACGTCCACCGAAGGTGATCCCGTCGTGCGAGTGAGCAGGTATAAATCCCCCTACGTGGCACTGGCCGCCGATGAGAATGTCGGGCGGCCGGTTCTCCCGTTCCCGTCAGGCTGGTTCTGCGTAGGGCTGTCCCGGGACTGGAAACCCGGAGCACTCCGCACGTGCCGATTCTTCGGCTCCGATGTGGTGGTGTACCGAACGGCGTCCGGCATGCTCCGGGTGACCCGTCCCCATTGCCCGCACCTGGGTGCCCACCTGGGTGCGGGCGGCACCGTGGACGGGGAATTCCTGGTGTGCCCGCTGCACCGTTTCGCGTTCGGCGCCGACGGTGCCTGTGCCCGTACCCCGTACGGCGCACCGCCGCGCGCCGCGCTGGAACTGCTGCCCGCGCGCGAGCAGTACGGAATCGTCTGGGTGTGGCATTCCGTCGACGGCTCCCGGCCGACGTGGGAACTTCCGGAGCTGCCGGAGGCCACCCACCCGCGCACGGTGCACGGGAAGGAGCTGGCGGGCCATCCGCAGGACGTGATGGAAACCGTCATCGACCACCGGCGCCTGGTCGAACTGCACGGTCTCAGCTCCGTCGAGACGCTGTCGCCCCCGAAAGCGGTCGGCCCGTTCGGCTCGGTGACCTATCGCATCGGGCGCGAGCTCTCCCGGATTTCCACGGTCCAGGAGGTCGAGGTGAAATTCCTGGGCCTCGGAGGCGCGCTCTTCCTGATCGATCTGCCCCGCCTGCGGGTCGCCCAATGGCTGCTGGCCACGCCGGTCGCCTCGGGCCGGCTGCAGTACCGGGCGGCGGCGAGCGTCGTCACCGATCTCGCCCCGCGTCTGCCGGTACCCGTACGCCGGGTCCTGGAAAAGGCGTTGAGTTTCAGCGCGAACCGCTGGCATGTGTACGACGCCCGGGCGACCCTGCCCGTCCTGCACCACAAGGCGTACGTGCCCGAACCGAAACTCACTGCCACCGACGCGCCCATCGGCGCGTACCGCCGCTGGGCGCGGCAGTTCTATCCCAAGGGCGCCGTGGAACTGGAAGACGACCCGGTCATGTGAGCCGCGACGCCGTCGGCGAATCGCCGCACGGCTCGGGGTTCGGTCTGGAGAAACAGATAGGGCTCGATGAGCTCCACCTCCATGACCACCGGATTCCCGGCATCGTCCAAAGCCAGGTCCACCCGGGCGAAGAGCAACGCGTCCCCTCCCGGAACCGCCGCCAGGGCGGCCCGAGCGGTACGCGTCTCCGCCTCCGTCGGGCGGTAGGGCGTGACGCCCGGGTGCGGGTCCCGGGAGCTGTCGGCCAGCCCTGCCTCGGTCAGCACCGGGCCTTTCAGGATCGCGTGGCTGAATTCCCCGGAGAGGAAGATCAGCGCACGCTCCCCTTCCTCGACGCGCCGGAGGTACGGCTGCACGATCACCGCGCGCCCTGTGTCGAGCAGCATGCGCGCGTGCCGCAACGCGTCGGCTTCCTGGCCGGGCTCGTAACGCGCGGTGTCACGGGCTCCCCCGGAAACGGCGGGCTTGACCACGACGCCGCCCGCCGCGGCGAAGTCCGCCGCTCCGCATTCCTGGCCGGGCTCGACGACCCGCGTCGGCACGACGGGAACTCCGTGCCGGGCGAGTTCCAGCAGATACCGCTTGTCGCTGTTCCACCGCACGACGGGAGCGGGATTCCACAGCCGGGTCAGACAGGCGGTCGCATCAGCCCAGGCGAGGAATTCACCGGGGCGAAGCACGTAATCCCACGCCGACCGGATGACGGCAAGCTCGAACCGCTCCCACGCGACGGTCCCGTCATCCCAGATCACGGGCTCAGCATCCATACCGCGAGCACGAAGCGCCTCGACGACGAGCGGCAACTCGTCATCGTGCTCGACCCCGAACCCACTGCTGACCACGGCAACCTTGACCCCGCTCATGCGTTCCCCCAGGAGAGCACCTACTTTGCCGACAGGATAGGCGCGCCCCGTCAGGGGCGCGGGGAACTGCGCGACCAGCCACAACGGACGCGCAGCCGCCCACCGAGCTCACGAGGCAGCCCGGTAGGCGCCGCGCAGCGACCCGCAGCCGCGCACGCAGCGCAAAACGCACCCCAATAGGCGCACCCGGCGGCCTAAACAGGCCGCCGCCCACTCACAATCCCCCACCGGAGGTGCGCGGCCCGCGCCGCCGCCGTCCACAGCGGCAGGTTCTCCAGCAGACCGTCGACGTACCGCGCGCTGATGACCTCGCGCAGTTCCTTCTCCCGCCGGGTCGTCTCCTCCGTCAACCGCACATAGTGCGTGATCAATTCACCACTGTGCTCGTCGAATTCGATGCCTTCGAGACCGAGTTCGCCGAGCCGCCGCAGATAGAAGGACATCGTCGCCAGCGCCGACACCCCGAGCCGGGAGACCGCCGGATAGAGCACGTCTTCCGGAACGTCTTCCGCGGCGGCGATGTCCGTGAAGGCCAGCGCGCCGCCCGGCCTGAGCACCCGGACCGCCTCTCCCAGTGCCTTCGCCCGGTCGTCACTGTGGCAGAGCGCCTCCAGCGAGCAAACGGCGTCGAATGTCCCGTCCTCGAAAGGGACTTCGTGGAAGGAGCCGGTGACAACCTCGATCAGTTCGCCCAGTCCCCGTTCGGTGTTCGTGCGCCGGTGCCGCTCGTTCTGCGTCGCGCTCAGGTTCAGCGCGACGACGCGGCAGCCGAAGCGGGACGCGAGATGGCGGGCGGTGCCCCCGTACCCCGAGCCGAGGTCGAGCACGGACGCCCCGGGCGCGAGGACGCCCTCGAAGCGGTCGGCCAGCCGGTCGACGGTGCGTCGTGACGCGGCCGCGATCGGCTCGTTCGCGTCGGTGTAGATGCCGGTGTGGATGTCCTCGCCGCCCCACACCGTGTCGTAGAAGGCGTCGACATCGCCCGATTCGTAGTAGCGGCGCGTCGCGTCCTCGTTGTTGCCCGGTGTGGCGGTGACGTCGTTCTGCATACGGCTCCCTCACTCGCTCCTCTGCGGACCCATCAGTCCCTCCGGTTCCACCCTCACCACCAGAACACCAGCAGGCACAGGGACAAACCGGCCAAGCCGACGGCTCGAACCAGGTTATCCACAGCTGGAATTGGATGCTCTTGCCGAAGGACCCCGGCGCGTACAGGCTGGAGATCAGCACCCGAACGCCTGCACCCGAACGCCTGCACGTGGCACCGGTTCACGGCACCCGTCCGGGGCGCTCGTCCACGACACTCGCCCGCCCGAGCCCGGAAGACACCCGGGTCCGGAAAACCCCCAGGCCCGGAAGAACGGAAGGACGCCCGCATGAGCGCGCCAGTCGTCACCACCACCTCCGGTCGAGTCCGCGGCGAGGAGGCCGACAAGGTCATCCGCTTCCGCGCGATCCCGTACGCCGCGGCCCCCGTCGGCGCGCTCCGCTTCGCCGCCCCGGCCCCGGCGCCGGCCTGGGCAGGGATACGGGACGCCACCCGGCCCGGCCCGACCGCCCCGCAAGGCCCCAGGCGCCTCGTCCCCGGGCTGGACATAGCGTCGATCTTGGGCACGGGCTGGGTTCCCGGCCCGGAGTATCTGACCGTCGATGTCTGGTCGCCCGACACCGGCACCACGGGCCTGCCCGTCATGGTGTTCATCCACGGCGGCGGCTTCCTCGCCGGTTCGGGCTCGGCGCCGGCGTACGACGGGACGCGGTTCGCCCAGTCGGGCGTCGTCCTGGTGACGATCAACTACCGCGTCGGCGCGGAGGGTTTCCTGCCCGTCCCCGGCGGCGAGACGAACATCGGCCTGCGCGACCAGATAGCGGCCCTGCGCTGGGTGCGCGCCAACGCGGCCGCGTTCGGCGGCGACCCCGACAAGGTCACCGTCTTCGGTGAGTCGGCCGGGGCGATGAGCATCTCGTGCCTGCTGGGCTCCCCGCTCGCGGCGGGGCTGTTCCATCGCGCGATCATCGAGAGCGGGCACACCGAGATGGTCCGGCCGGAGGCACAGGCGACGCTGCTCACGAACCACCTGGCCAAGGCGTTGGGCATCCCCGCCGATGCCGATGGCTTCCGCTCCACGACCACCGAGGAGCTCGTCGCCGCCCAGCAGGCGCTCCAGCTCCCGGGCAACTGCCCCGACCTCCGCGACCCCTTCGGCCATGAACAGGCCTACGGGATCACCCCGTTCCTGCCCGTCGTCTGCGACGAGGTCCTGCCCAGGCACCCCGGCACCGCGATCGCACGGGGCGCGGGCGCCGACATCGACGTGGTCGTCGGCACCTGCCGCGAGGAGATGAACCTCTATATGGCCTCCGGCGCCGTCGACTCCTTCGACGAGCAGTCGGCCGTCACCCAGCTGTCCGCCTACCACCCGGACGCGGCGGCGGTCCTGGACGCCCACGGGCTGGGCACGGACGGCCGCCACCCCGGCACCGTGCTGGTCGACACCCTGACCGACCTGGTCTTCCGCATACCCGCCCGCCGCCTCGCCACCGGCCACGCGGGCCGCACGTACCTCTACGAGTTCGCCTGGCGCTCCCCCGCCTGCGACGGCCGCCTCGGCGCCTGCCACGGCCTGGAGCTCCCGTTCGTCTTCGACACCCTCCCCACCGCGACCGGCCCCCAGGGCCTCGCGGGCGAGCACCCGCCGCAGTCGATAGCCGACCACCTCCACAGTGCCTGGACGGACTTCGCCACCACCGGTGACCCGGGCTGGCCCCGGTACGGGGAGGACCGCCTGCTCCTCCATGTGGACACCGCGCCCTCCATGCGCCCGGACGACACGCCCCTCCCGTAGGGGGCTCGTCGCCTGCTGGTTCGGGCCACGGGGTGCGCCTGCTGGGGTGCCTCTCGCGCTCCACGCGCGGCTACAGGTGGGCGAAGGCTGGTCGCCTGCCACGGCCTGGAGCTCCCGTTCGTCTTCGACACCCTCCCCACCGCGACCGGCCCCCAGGGCCTCGCGGGCGAGCACCCGCCGCAGTCGATAGCCGACCACCTCCACAGTGCCTGGACGGAC
>NZ_JAINFC010000473.1 GCF_020740835.1 Streptomyces sp. UNOC14_S4 | reverse complement strand
TCCTACCGCATGCGCGGACGCGAACTCGGACGCGTCCCCACCGACCGAACCGACAACGACTGAACCCCCACAAAAGGGTCCGTTTTCACCCGGCCAAAGTGGGTCACGATTCACCCGCCGCCGACAGGCCCCCGACGGCTGGCCTTGCCTGCGTCAGCAGCAGGCCGTTAAATGAGGCAACAAAAGACCGTGAGTTCGCTCTGTGGATTGTGGTAAATGGCCACAGAGGCCACCACTGGCATCAGGCTCGGGTTGGGGCTGAGCAGCGATCAGAGCGGTGAGGAACCGAGCGATGGCCTCGGCGGGGGTACCCGAGCCGAAGCTTTACTCCCGCCCTCGGCTTCCGCGCGGCGCGCTCACGCTCACGCGCCACACGACGTCGTTGTGGAAGGCGTCCGGCGTCTCCGGAAGGAAACCGACGTACGCCCTACCGTCCGGACTTCCACAGTGGACGTTGGCGAGATCGTCGGAGACGATCGACCAGCCCTGCCCCCGCAGAAGGTCGATGACCGGTTCCGCGCAGCCATCCCCCGTCAGCCATTCCCGCTCCCCGGCGTGGGGTGCAGTGGAGAGCGTGGCGGGCGAGCCGACGTGGGGCGTGGTGGCGGTGATCATCACGGTGAATCCCTTCCCTGACCTGCGGTTTTCCGGACACCCGTACGTTGACATGGGTGGCGAGCAGGTCTCCAGCCCGTTCGCACCGATCGCCGTCTGCCGTAGGCGAACTGGGGTAATGGGGCATGTACGGCGGATCATTCGGACGTAAGAAGCACGCGGACGACGAGGCCAAAGACGGCATTACGAAGGAAGGTAGAAGCCGACGGCAGACTGCGGTCGTCATCACCCGTGCGGTAGTCGCACCGGACGCGCGGAGTTCTCCGACGATGTACCAGTCGGGGTGACAGGGATCTACGGTCCAGCAAGGCGGGCCATGTGGTGTCCGTCAGCAGGGACGGCGTGCGTACAGAGCACAGCCCGACCGCCGCCGGGTACCGCGCGGCGGACGATCAGCAAGGGCACCTCCTGGGCAGGGTTCAGGAAGGCACGACGTCAGGGCGAAGGATCATGGCGTCGTAGACGGGAGACTCGGGAGCGTGTTTGATGCGGCCGATGACCTCGTACCCCCACCGGGGGTAGGCACTGCGGGCGGGCTCGTTGTCGATGATGCAGGTCAGGGTTGTCCAGGGTTCCGCGCGGCCGCTGATCATTTCGTTGTGGAGAGCTCGGCCGATGCCGTTGTTGGTGTGTTGTGGGAGGACCATCAGCTCGCGTAGCCAGAACATGTCGCCAGCCTGTGCGGCGTCCTTCGCGTCCGCGGGAAGCGTGTCGGTAAGGGAGGCCCACCAAGGCCGGTCGGTGGTGAGCGTGACGCCATGGACGTAGCCGACGAGGGTGCCGTCGTCGAGGTGCGCGGTGACGACTTCGAAGCCCTTCATGTCGAATGCGGCAGTGAGTCGCTCGACGAAAGTGGCGACGGAGAAGAAGGGGTCGCCGATGTACGGAGGCACGTCGTAGACCTTTGCGTAAACGTCGGTCAGTTCGTCGATGATCTTTCGAGCGGCGTCGGGGGTGTGCCGGGCGAACGTGAGGTGGGGCATGCGGAGGCGGCTCCTTGGTCAGGCGATGTGGGCGTTCAACAGCTCAATGGTTTCGCGGGCTTGTGCGCTGGACGCGTGCGGGGTGAGGCTGTCGCGGACGGCCGCGAGCTGATGGCGGTTGCGGGTGGAGGACTGGCCGCCCTCGATCAGGCGCAGGGACTCCTTGGCGGCTTCTGCTGTGCGGTCGAGATCGTGGTCGTGGACGGCTGCCTGCGCGAGGCGGGCCAAGCACATGCCCCGGTTACGGGAGTGTTCGATGTCCTGTAGGCCAGCAGAGCGCTCCAGGAGCCGTACGGCACGCCGGTTCTGCTTCAGGTCGGATCGGCACATGCCTTCCAGGCACACGAGTTCCGCTTCGTTGAGGAACCCGGTCCACTCAGGGTCACGGTCCGTGGAGCCCTGGTCGAAGGACCGCCACGCCCGCTTGATGGTGTGAGAGGCGTTGATCTCGTCTCCCAACCGCGCGTATCCCTGGGCCGCACGAATGGCCAATAGCGCGGTCACACGAGGCGGGGCATCCCATTTTGCGGCGTACTGTTCGGCGGTGCGGGCGAAGCGCACCGCCTCACGGGGCTTGTCGAGATCAACGGACTGGCGGGCCATGTTCGACAGTGTTCGCGTGGCCAGCGCGTGGTCTTCGGAGATCATCGCTGTGTTCAGCGCTTCGGAGAAGTAGACGCGGGCTTCGGTCTGCTGTCCGGCGTCGTAGCAGAACCAGCCCAGGCTGGTGGTGAGCTGGCCAGTGATGGTGTGGAGTTCCTGGCCGATGGCGTCGCTGTAGGTGCCGTGATTGATCACGTGGTGCATCCAGCTCAGGTGCATGGTGGCAGTTCGCCACAGCCGGTCACCGCCGAAACGCTGGTCGATGGCATCAAGGTCGGCAGCGGCAGCCTGGAGCAGGACGACCTCGTCGTGGCCCACGCGCACCTCGGCAGGGCGGGAGGGCGAGGAGCTGAGCCAGGGCAGGCCGATGACGGCGGCTCCGGCAGTCAGAGCGTTGCGTCGTTTCATAGGTGGGATCATGGCGGTCCCCTCGTCGGGGCTGTCAAACATCTGCTCGGCATCGATCACGAACCCCAGGTGCTCGGGGCCACGCCCGAACGCCGCTCGCAGAGCAGTTGCCTGGTCCGGCCTCGGCCACCCGGGATTGACCGACTCCCACCGCCGGTAGGTACGCACGCTGATCACGTACCGAGGCTCTCGCAAAGCCTGCTGCCCAGCTTCACTGATGCCCTCGGCTGCTGCTTCCTGGGAGAACCAGCCTTTCGCCACTCGGGCGGCGAACAGTTCCTTATTTGCCGGCGTCCTCATCCGACTACTCCCTGATCTCAGCTCGGACTCACCGTAGGCGGTAACCGCCGCGGACGGTATGCGGTGGCGGGAATCACGCTGATCTTCGGTGTTCGAGGCCAGTGAATGGCCGCTCAATGGCCGCTCGGTTTCCTCGTACGGCCATCGGTCCAGCAGTGAAGTGGACACACGGCGGGCCGCCGCCCCTGACGGGCCCGCGCTCTCGCACATCCCCCCGAGAACGGGAGAACGCTCCCATGCCCTGCTCCCCCGGCACTTCCATGTCCGGACCCGCCCTGCCCATCGTGCGGAATCGCGAGACCGCCCCCGAATCCCCCACTGGTGCCCGCTACCGGCAGGCGCATGGTGACGTGACCAGCTGGGGCGCCCACGACTACGACGTCTACTGGGAACTCGCCCGCGCGGTGCCCTTCCCCGACAGCGGCCCGGAGGAGACGCGATGAGCGGGCCCGCAGCCCCTGTCCTACGCGGCCATCTCCTGTCGCATCCGGCCCAGCGCCTCGTCGGCCGCGGCCCGGGTGTCCGGCAGCCGCTGGCCGGCGGCGCGGATGATGCGCTGCAACTGGTGCGGCAGCCGCTGCACCACCGCTTCGCCCACCGCCGCGTCCAGGGTCTCGGCGGCCCCGGTGCTGTCGCCGCCGAGCAGCAGGACCTGGGCAACGGTGACCAGCTCGATCACCCGCCACTGCGGCGCGACCGTGGTCGTCAGCGTCGGTCGATCCTCGACCAGCCTTATGGCCGCTGGTGCACGGCCCGTCGCCAGGAGGCCGCGCAGGCGGATCTCGTGGAGCGAGTAGGGGTTGAACAACGAGGTGTGCACGGCACGGTCGAGAAGACCGTCGGTCTCGTGCATCACCGCGTCGAACAGCGTGCGGTCGCCAAGAGCGCCGGCGGCGCGGGCCAGGAGCGGCAGGACGGCGACACGGCCGTCGGTCGTGGACGCGATGGCGGCGGCATGGCGGAGGCGTTCGACGGCGGCGCCGCGGAGTCCGGCCTTGCGCAGTTCGTTGCCGTGCATGCGCAGGATGCCGGAGAGCAAGGCCGGGTCGTTGCCGAGGTGGCGGGCCGCTTCCAGGCTGCGGGCGGTCCAGCGGGCCGCGGTGGCCAGGCGCTCTTCGGGGAGCACATTACCGAGGGCGACGCCGAGTCCGACGCGGGCGTGGGCCAGCAGGCGGACGACATCGCGTTCGCTGTGTCCGTCTTCGACGCGGGCTTCGAGGCGGGCGACAAGCGGCCACAGTTCGGCGACGGCTTCGGAGGCATGGCCGGTCTGGCGGGCGATCTCGGCGAGCCGGACGGTGGACGCGCCGAACTGGAGCATGGCCCGGTGGTCGGTGTCGGCGACGTCGGTCACGCCGAGGACGTGCGGCGGGAGGCCGAGGTGTTCCGCGACGCGGCGTCGGGAGCCGACGTCGTCCAGCGAGCGTTTGCCCAGTTCCAGGGCGGAGACGTACGTCTTGTCGTAGCCCAGGATCTCGCCGAGTTCGGTCTGGTTGAGCCGGTGCACGGCCCGGTGGAAGCGCAGGATGACGCCGAGGTCGCGGGTGGCGAGGACGGCCTCGGCCTGCGGGGTCGCCCAGTGCCACACCACATGGCGGGCGGCCGGCCGTGGCGCCGGAAGCATCACGTCATGCCTCCCGGCAGCCCGTCAGCTCTGCCGCTGCCCGTACCAGGTGGCAATCGCCCGCTTGTAGCCGTCCGGCATGTTCAGCCCTGGCACCTCGTCGGCCGTGAAGAGGCCGATCTCCTTGTGCTCGTGGCTGATGACCGGCGTCCGGTCCGGGGTGAGCACGGTGCAGCCGTAGGTCACGATCAGGACCCGCCGGCCAGGGATCGGCTCGTAGATCCACACGCCACCGTCGATGATCGGCCCGGCCTTCACCTCCCAGCCGGTCTCCTCCAGCAGCTCCCGCTCGAC
This sequence comes from Streptomyces sp. UNOC14_S4, assembly GCF_020740835.1. GTDB lineage: Bacteria > Actinomycetota > Actinomycetes > Streptomycetales > Streptomycetaceae > Streptomyces. The sequence continues at coordinate 1,015 of NZ_JAINFC010000473.1, read as the reverse complement.
CGTCGTCTCCGGACTGTCGTCTGCCTGCTCGAGGCGGCCGCCGGGCAGTTCCCACTCCTGCCTCTCGTTCTTCAGCAGCAGTACGCGCTGGTGGATGTCGAGGGCGACGGCTTTGACGGAGACGGGCCAGGTCGGGGGCGTGTAGGTCATCGCTGCTGTCCTTCGCGGGGCATCGCGGGTCCTTGGGGCGTGCGGAACATAGCACGACCTCATCAACCTGCCGCTTCTGTAAGCGAATTGTCCGAGTCGACAATCCGTCGCTGTACCCCGCCAGTCTCTGCCTCCGACTCTGTCCGCATTCCCTTCGATGAGAGGAGCACGCCGATGCACGAGGCCAAGCTGTTCTCGGCGCACTTCGTCGACATCCAGTCGCCGCGAGTCGAAGAGGCGGTCCGGGAACGGTTACGCGACTCCGGGATGATCACCCTCGGCGGTTTCTCCTCCCGCACCGCCGTCCGCGACTTCGCTTCCAGGATCATGGACATCGCCCCGCACCGGGACAGCGACCCCGACGGACTCACCACCATCCGCGACACCCGCCGTCACACGCACCTTGCCGGATACGGGGGTTTCGGCAACGGCGAGCTGGCCCCGCACACCGAACGCTCCGGAGTTCCCGAGCCGCCCCGTCTCATGCTGCTGGTCTGTGGCACCCCCGCCTACGTCGGCGGAGAGTGCCTGCTGACCGACGGCCGCGCGGTGTACACCGACCTCGCAGCACGCCGCCGCGACGCGATCCTGGCCCTGAGCAAACCGCGCACCGCGTTCTTCGGCGGCGGCGACGGACACCCGACTCAAGTGCTCACCGAACATCCCGACGGCCGGGTGTCCGTACGGCTTCGGCTCGACGGCCTCGCCCGCTTCAGCCCCATCGTGCAGAGCTACCTGCCCGACCTCCGAAGCGCGCTCACCACCTACCAGATCCGCCTGCCGCTGGCCGTCGGCCAGGGCTACCTGCTCGACAACGAACGCTGGCTCCACGCCCGCGCCGCCTTCACCGGCCCCCGCCTGTGCT
>NZ_JAINFC010000472.1 GCF_020740835.1 Streptomyces sp. UNOC14_S4 | reverse complement strand
CGCGACGGCCGGGCCGGGGCGTCGTGGTGCTCCGTGGCCCCGGCCGTCGCGCGCGGCCGGGGAGGCCGTCTCGTACGGATGTCCCGTCACCGCTCCCCCTCCCGGCGGAAGAACTCCGCGTAGAACTCCATCATTTCGGATACTTGAGCCGGTATTGCGGCGGTCCGGCGCGCTGCCGCGGCCAGATGCGCGAAGCGCAGGGCGAGCGAGCGGCGGGCCACGTCCGGGCGGGGCCCGCACACGGGCCGCGTCTCCAGCTCGAAGGAGGGCCCCGCCGTCCGGCCGTGGCGTCCCGACTCCATGGTCACGAGCAGCTCCGCCAGCGGGCGCATCATGCCGGTCATGACGTCGATGGAGGCGTTCATCAGCTTCGAGCGGCGCAGGCTGCCGTCGGGGCTCTCGCCGAAGTGCTGGACCATCAGGTGCAGCATCAGCTCGTACGAGCGGTTGAAGACGCGCATGACGGCACGCGCCTCCGGGTCGGTGACCTCGCTCTTCGTCCCGTCCCCGGTGCCCAGGGTCGGGTTGCGCAGCGCCGGGTAGGCCGGGTTCCACGGCAGCAGCCGCCCGTACGGGCCCTCCGTGCGCTCGGTGGTCAGCGCCTCGCCCATGCGCAGGAACGTACGGAAGTGCGACTCCTCCGGCGGGCGGTCCGGGCCCATGACCCCGCCCTCGCCCTGCTCCGTGATGACGTCCACGGCGAACAGCGCGCTCGACAGGTCGTCGACCTCCAGCTGGTAGTCCGGGTGCGCGGCCTCGACGGACCTGCGCAGGAAGAGATGGTGCTCGCCCCCGCCCCGGCCCTTCTCCACCAGGAACAGGCCGGGCACGCGCCGCAGCCCTTCGCGGATGCCCGCGTAGAGCTCGCTCACCGAGTTCCAGGTGAAGCCGGAGGCGGCCGCCGGGGGAGCGGCGCGCCGTCCGGCGGTCCCGCTCCGGACGTCCGGGGCGAGACCGGCGGGCTGTTCGATCGCGATGTACCGCTGCACGCTGCCGATGCCGAGCGGCTCCAGGGCGAAGTCGAGCGGTACCGGCAGCAGGCTGTTGACCGTGCCGAAGTCGACGGCCGGGACGTGGAACGGCTCGCCCATCGCCGTGATGATGTTGTTGACCAGCAGGAAGTGGATCATTTCCTCGCGGGCCACGGCCAGCAGGCTGCCGCGGATGCCGTCGTCGGCGGTCTCCCCTCCGCCGCCGCACGCCAGTGCCAGCTGCCGCTCGGTCCACAGCCCGCGCCGCACCAGCTCCCGCCCCGCGCCGTGGGTGGGGACGGAGAAGGCCCCGTAGAGGTACTGGAGCATGACCGCCAGCTCCAGCGCGGCCGCCTGCTTGAGCACGGCCCACAGCTCTCCCCGCGTACGGATGGCGGGCCGCTCGCCTGCGGTCGCCGCCGGGACGAACAGCGGTGGCCGCGGCCGTTCCTGCTGGTTGCGCAGGTAGGCCAGCAGCAGCCGCGCCTTGGGGTCCGTCAGGTCGCGCGTCGGCGGCATGTAGTACGTCCTCGCCTTGTTGCGGGGATCGCACATCTGCCAGATCAGCTCGGCGTAGGTGGCCACCTTGCAGCGGTCGGCGAGGCTGAACACCTCCGACTTCATGAACGTCGACGTGTGCTCGTAGTAGGCGAAGACCTCCCGGTGCAGCAGGTCGAAGTCCACCTTCGCCGAGGGCACGTCGTCCAGGTGCCAGTCGTCCGGCAGGACGCGGACGGCCAGCCAGCCGGCCCCCGCCCAGAAGCCGAGCGCGTCCTCGTCGTCGTACGCGGCCCACGCCGAGCCCGGCGCGGTCAGGTCGACGTCCGGGAGGTCTTCAGGGCCCGCGGAGAGCAGGACCCGGCAGGTGCCCGCGCGTTCGCCGCGCAGCGTGAGCGTGCCGCGGCCGCGGGCGTCCGTCGTGACGGTGCCGGTCTCCGCGTACGCCCCGTCCGCGCCCTCGCGTACCCCCAGTACGACCGCGTCCCCGCAGCGCGCCCCGGGCGCGCCCGCCACGGTGTCGCCGGGCAGGGCGCGGGGGTTGGCGTACTGCCGCACGCGCACCGGCCCGGCGCTCGCCGGGCGGCCGCGGACGTAGCTGCGCAGCGGGACCTGGACCGCGTGGTCGAGGCCGCGCGCCCCGTCGCGGTGGTGCAGGACGGCGAACGCCTCGTCGCTCTGGACGTTGACCTCCTTCTCGGTCAGCAGCGTGGCGCGCCGCCCGTCCGGCAGCAGCCCCGTCAGGCACAGCGCCTCGTCCGCCACGGCCCGCCCGCCGGGCTCGGCGGGCACGGTGACGATGCCCGAGGTCGCGTCGCCCGGGTACGCGCCCGCGGGCACGCGGGCGACGAGCCGCCCGGTCGCGGCGGTGCGCAGCTCCAGGTCACCGGCGTCCACCGGGGGCCCGAGGCGGTGCAGCGGACCGGGGCCCGCGTGCTCCGCCCGGGAGGTGAGGGGCACGGCGGAGACCATGTCGAAGGACGCCCGCCCGTCCGCCACGGCGACCGTGAGGTGATGCAGCCGGTGCCGCGCCCCGGCCGCCGGGACGAGCAGCCGTCCGGCGGGGTACGTCCGCAGCTCCTCCTCGTGCCAGGGCGCGACCGTGCCGCGCACCCGCCAGTGGCTGGGGCGGTCGGGCGCGAGGGGCGTGGCCATGTTGTCCAGCGCGAACCGGACGACGATGCCGTCGGCCCCGCCGCCGTCCACCGCCGCGCGCAGGGCGGCCACGGCGGGGGAGACGGCGGCGGACGGCAGCCACTCCAGCTCCTCGTCCCGGGCGATCGCGAACTGGTGCACGGCGCAGTAGCGCAGCTGGGGCGCCAGCAGGTGCTCGCCCACGTCCAGGATGTGCCCGAAGTCGGTCCAGCGTGGCGGCTGTGTCCCGCTGACGGAGCCGGTGACGAGATAGCCGTCGTCGTGCGAACGCCCCAGGCGTCCCAGGGAGAACCGGCCCACCATCAGTGCCGCGGTCCACCGCGACGCGGGGTCGAGGTCGAAGATCCGGGCGCGGTTGACGGTGGTGCGCAGGTACTCGTTGTAGTGGCCCCAGACGTCGACGCTGCGGCCGACGGCGGGGTCGCCGGTGTCCCGGCGGCCGTCCGGGTCCTCCACGGCGGTGATCTCCGCGTCCATCCAGAAGTGCCCGTTGCCGTCGAAGTTCCAGCCCTTCGCGAGGCTGAACGCGCCCTCGGGCGAGGGCCGTCCGTCCGCGCCGAAGCGCGGGCCGAGCGACTCCAGGTACGCGTGGTACTCGGCGGCCGGGCGGTCGGCGGGGAAGGGGCCCTCGTCGGTCAGCGCCCGCTGGGCGGCCAGGTCGACGCGCCCGCAGCGCGGCCCGGTCGGCAGCTTCGTCGTCGCCGTGCCCGCGAAGTGCAGGCGCGGCAGGTCGAACACGCTCATCCGGCCACCTCCAGCGGCGTCCGCAGCGGGGTGCGGCGGCGCGTGCCGTCGAAGGCGGTGAGGTCCGCCACGGCCCGCTGCGCCGACTCGATCGCCCCCTCGATCCACGCGGGCGCCGTCGAGCAGTGCTCGCCCGCGAAGAACAGGCGGTGCGCCGGGCGCGCGGCACGCAGCCGCTCCTCCTCGCAGGCGGCGGCGTCCTTGCCCCAGCGGGTGGCGCAGCCGACGGTCCCCGGTTCCGTGCCCCAGGCCGTGCTGACCGCGCCGAGCACCATGCCCGGCTCCAGCAGCTCGGGGTGGACCTCCGCCAGCTCCCGGAGAACGACGCGGTGCCGTTCGCCCTCGGACAGTCGCCCCAGCCGGCCCGCCTCGTCCCCGATGGTGTAGCTGGCCAGCAGGGCGGCCCCGCGCGCCGGGTCGCCCTCCACCGGCGGGTAGTAGGTCTGCCGGATGGCGCCCGCGGTGAACGACGCGCCGCCCCTGATGCCCTGCCGCTGCCAGAAGGGCTCCCGGCAGTGCAGGGCCACCTTGGTCGCCGGGCAGTAGACCACCTCGTTCAGGACCGCGAGCTTGTCCGCGTCCACCCCGGTCAGCCGTATGCGGCGCAGCGCGGGGAACGGCACCGTGCAGACGGCGAAGTCGCTGGCCTGGACGAGCACTTGGTCACCGGCCCGCACATGGACGAGTACGTCGTGCTCGCGCACGTCGATCCGGACGACCTCGCGGCCGCAGACCACCGGGGAGCGCATGGTGCGCGCCAGCCGCCGCGGCAGCTGGTCCATGCCGCCCCGCAGCCGGAGCAGGGACGGACCGGTCTCGGTGAGGATGTCGTCGAGGAAGCTGTCGAGCCGGGCGCTGCACCCCGCGCGGACCTCCGGGTGCGCGGCGAAGAGCCCGTGCAGGTCGACCCTGCCGCCGCCCGCGCCGGGCAGCCACGGCCCCGGGCCGATCCGCTCGATGCGGTCGAGGAGCTCGCGGCGCAGGTCCGCGCGGAGCGCCTCGCGCAGGTCCGGCGGGGCGACGGCGTCGACGATCGCGGTGAGCCAGGCGCCGAAGGCGATGGTGCCGTCGGTGAAGTCGCGGTGCCGTCCGGGAAATCCGGGATCGTTCCTCTCCCACTCCCGCCGGAAGTTCTCGCACAATGTCGGGGACGCGTCACGGACGCGGACGAAGCCGCCGCCGGTCGCGAGGAACGCGTTCTCCTCGGAGAGGAGGGTGGTGAATGCGCGGATCTCGTCGTCGAGCCGTACGCGCTCTATGTATTCCAGCGTGCGCCGGTGCTGGTCCGGGATGCGCATGGCGCCGAGTTCCACCGCGGGCGCGCCCGGCCCGGAGCCGAATCGGTGCGTCAGGACGCGGCCGCCGACCCTGTTGTCCGCCTCGAATATCGTGACACTGAACCGGAGCTTTTCCAGTTCGCAGGCCGCCGCCAGTCCGGCCATGCCGGCACCGATGACGGTAACGTGGCGATGCATTTCTTGAACCCCCGTTTTCGAGAATTGCCCCGCCTATGAGGGTTCAGAGGTCCGTGCCGGTTTTCAACGGGATTTCCCGACAGTGGCGCTATACGGGAAATAAATGTAAATATTACTAATCGGGGACGGCGGTGTTCCGGATCCCGGGAAACCAGGGGCCCGGACCGGTTCCCTCCGGGGCGGACGCCCTTGTACTCCATCTGTAGTACCCCTCGGTCCGTACTCAGGTACGACGACGCGGCCGCCCTCCCGAGGCATGGTGGAGGGTATGAAGGGCTTCGGGACGGAACGGCGAGGGGCGACGTGAACTCGCTCGTACTGTCGGTGCTGCTGTGTCTGGTGTCCGCGCTGTGCTACGGGGCGGCCGCCATCGTGCAGGAGCGAGTGGCCGCCACGGGCACGGGCAGTCCGCTGCGCCGTCCCGGCTGGTGGGGTGCGGTGGGGCTGACCGGCGTGGGCGCCGGGCTGCACGTGCTGGCCCTGGCCCTCGGCCCGTTGAGCCTGGTGCAGCCGCTGGGCGCGCTGACGATCGTGTTCGCCCTGCCCCTGGCCGCGGTGTTCTTCCACAGACCCGTCGGAGCCGTGGGCTGGCGCGGCGCGCTGCTGGCCACCGGGGGGCTGGCCGCGCTGCTGTCCCTGACCGGGCCGCCGCGCACCGAGACCCTCGACGGCGGCCTGCGCCCCGTCCTCGCGGTGGTGGGGCTGTGCGCGATGGCCGTGCTCGTCCTCACCGCGCGCTGGGTACGCGGGCCGGTCGTCCGGGGCGTGGTGCTGGCCTCCGCGTCGGGGGTCGCCTTCGGCTTCGCCTCCGTCTTCACCAAGGCCGCGGCGGAGGACTGGTCGTCCCACGAGACGCGTTCCCTCCCCACGGCCCTGGTCGCCGTCGCGTTCTTCGCCTCGACCGGCCTGCTGCTCTCCCAGGCCTCCTACCGCGGCGCGGGCCTCGCGGCCCCGCTCGCCACGCTCACCGTCATCAATCCGGCGGTGGCCGCGGCCATAGGCGTCACGGTGCTGGGGG
>NZ_JAINFC010000471.1 GCF_020740835.1 Streptomyces sp. UNOC14_S4 | reverse complement strand
GGGGTCTGGGGGGTGCCGGTCATGGTGTCCATTCTGCCGCCACGGCCGGGGACGGAGGGGCGGGTGGTGCGCGCGGTGCCGGTGACGGCTGCCGGTGACGGGGGTGACCGGGCGGCCCGTGGCTGGTCATGACCCTGATCGGACTCCCCGGCGCTCGGGCTGTCAGTGGCGTACGGCATGCTTCGACCATGACCTCTCCGCCGCCGAACTCCCAGGAACCGCCCCGCGACAGCAGTGGGTTCGGGCCGCCGCAGGCGTTCGGCCCGCCGGGGCAGCCGCCCGTGCAGCCGCCTGCCCAGCCGCCCGCCGCCGGGCCGCAGCCCTTCGGGCAGCCGTACGGTCCGCCGCAGGGTGCGCAGGGCTACGGTCAGCAGCCGGGTTTCGGCCAACCCGGGGCGCCGTACGGGCAGCAGCCGTACGGGCAGCAGTTCGCGCCGCCGATGCCGCCGCCTCCCCCGCCGTCGGGGGGCAGCGGTGCGAAGGTGGCGGCGATCGTGGTCGCCTGTGTGCTGGTGGCGGGCATCGCCGTCGGCGGTCTCGTGCTCGCTTTCAAGGGCGGCCACAAGTCGTCGGCGTCGGCGGCCAGGAAGGACCCGCGCCCGTCCGCGTCCTCCGAGCCGTCGGCGCCCGCCACGGAGCCCGGCGACGAGCCGTCGGCCACGCCCTCCGGGGCGGACGACTCCGGCCTGGACCAGCGCGTGCCGTACGTGGTGCTCAAGCCCGGTGAGTGCTTCGACCACCCGAGCCTGCACGGCGGCATATCGGTGGTGACGAAGCAGTCGTGCAACGGGACGCACGACGGCGAGGTGATATCCAACGCGACCCTGTCGGGCTCCTTCGACACCGAGCAGGCGATCCAGGACAAGGCGAAGAGCCTGTGCGAGACCGACGCGCAGAAGCGTGTCTCGTCCATCACGGACGGCCGTACGTACTACTCGTACGTGCTGTATCCGGCCAAGCGGACGTACGACCGCGGGCAGAACCAGATCACGTGCAGCATCACCCGGAGCATTACGCCGGGCGGAGCGAAGCTGACGGAGCCTCTGCCGAACTAGGGGCGGCGGTCGTAGGGTGGGCCGCATGTCGACCCATGCGCAGCGCGAGCGCCTGCTCCTCGCCGACCTGCTGGAAACCGTGGGGCCGGGCGCCCCGACGCTCTGCACCGGCTGGAAGGCGCGCGACCTCGCGGCCCATGTCGTCGTGCGGGAGCGCCGCTCCGACGCGGCGGCGGGCGTGGTGTTCAAGCCGCTGGCCCCGCGGCTCGAACGGGTGCAGGAGGAGTTCGCCGCCAAGCCGTACGAGGAGCTGCTCCAGCTGATCCGCACCGGGCCGCCGAAGCTGTCCCCGTTCGCCCTCAAGCAGGTCGACGAGGCGGCCAACACGGTCGAGTTCTTCGTGCACACGGAGGACGTGCGCCGCGCCCAGCCGGACTGGGCGCCCCGCGACCTCGACCCCGTCTTCGCCGACGCGCTCTGGCTCCGCCTGGAGCGCATGGCCCGCGTCCTCGGCCGCAAGTCCCCTGTGGGCCTCGTCCTGCGCCGCCCCGACGGCCGCACGGCCGTGGCCCACCGCGGTGCCCCTGTCGTGACGGTCACGGGCGAACCCGGCGAACTCATCCTCTTCGCCTTCGGCCGCCAGGGCGCTTCGCACGTGGAACTGGACGGCGACGCGGACGCGGCGGCGAAGCTCCGCGCAGCGGAGCTGGGGCTGTAACCGGGGGCTCCGCCCCCGGCCCTCGCCGTCGGTTGCGGCCGGTGGTCCAGTTGCGCCCACCCGTTCCTCCCCCGGACTCCGTCCGGGGGACCCCCAGCGGAACGCATGCCCACAACCGGCAGGCGACGCGCAAGGGCGCCCCATCAGGGGCGCAGGGAACTGCGCGATCAGCTGGAAACGACACAGTCGCACTAACCGAGCCAAGGGGGCACCTCAGCATGAACGGAGCCGAGCCACGCCGGGGAATTCCCAATTCATAACCCGACGCAATACGGTTTAGCGGTGCACAGTTCGCAAAAATTTGCACCCTCTCCGGGGAACCCAAGAGAGGGTGCAACAAGCGAACTTTCAGACCCGAAGACCGTTACCGCCTAGTCGCATGGACCGCTGTAGAAATAATATCCCGAACCATCCTTATTCCCCATGGACCAGTAGGCGACCTTATGGCCAGCTTTACGGTCCCACTTTATCCAGGAATAGAAGGTCCCGTCCGAATCTACGAACGAATAGGGAGCGCACCAGTCGTGAGAAGCCGCCGAAGCGGTAGGCGCTGAGGCGATTCCGAACCCTGCGGCAAGAAGGCCCGCGCATGCGCCGGCGGTCAGCCAGCGCCCCAATGTGAGCTTCATCAAACACCCTTCAGGGATTGATTCCGCTTTCCATGAACATGACGCACGCTAACCTCGATTACACGCCCACCGCAATCGATTTCCGGCCGCAGATTCCGCCAAGGCCTCACGGGTTTAAGCACCGGACTGCTCCACCCTCCCGAAAGCCACCTCCAGATAATCCAGAGTCCCGGCAAGCCGAGGGCCAGCAGAGCGTGCACATGACAGCAGACAGCAAGCACACCTCGAAGCGGCCGCCAAGAGCACGGCTCGCCACCGACTACGCTTCGCCCCCCTCGCCTGCCTGCGCCTGCCGAACTGTGTTCGTTCCACCCAGGGAAAGGTTTACGCCAGCATCGACATTGGTGACGAAAGGGTGAGTTGTGCCCGAGTTGAGCGACTGAGGAGATCCGGGGCAGCAGGGTCCACCCTCGAGACCGTCAGAGCAAGTGATCGACCCTACCTGCTTTAATGTCGCGGATGAGGGCGCGGAGCGCGTCACGGGTGTCGGTGACGTAGTACTCCTCGGCACCGCTGACGGCGATATACGCGTTGCCGAGGCTGTCGATACCTATCCGGAAGCAGTTGGCGGCCTCGCCGCAGAAGGCATCTTCCCAGGTGATGTGTGACATGCAGAGCTCCCCTAGAGCTGGTGAATGATCTGACGGATGAAATCGCGTGACGGCTCGGATGCGAGTGTCACGGACTCCAGTTGCTCCAGCTGGGCACGGTACTTCCTGAGCTGCATCTCCGAGTCGATGAACTCCGGCCCGTGGGTGCTGTCCAGTTCGACGACGTCGAGTTGGGGCACGGCAGCCTCGGCGTAGATGACCGACTGGCCAGCTCCCGGGAATCCACCGCTCTTGAATGGGATGACGCGTACAGTGACATTGTCGCGATCAGTCATGCGCAGGATGTGCTCCAGCTGCCTTCGTGACACATCACCGCCGCCAAACTCCATCCGCAACGCGGCCTCGTGGAGGATGACATCCACCTCCGGCGGGTCGGGTTTGTCGAGTACCTGCGCCCTGTCCATCCGCTGGGCGACCCGGGCTTCGACCTCCCCGTCGGGCAGACGTGGAAAGACCTGATCGAAGACCGCCCGTGCGCGCTCCTCGGTCTGGAACAAGCCAGGTAGGTGAACGGTGAGAGCCATGCGCATACGGGTGGCGTGCCACTCCATTTCCGCGATATCCAGGAAGCCGACGGGCAAGACGCCCCGGTAGGTCTCCCACCAGCCCTTGCCTCGCTCACCCGCCATGTCGGCCAGTGCATCCACAAGGCTCGCGTCCGGACACCCATAGTTGCCAGCCAGGACACGCACTCGGTCCGCACTGATGCCCGAGCGACCCGACTCCATGTTCGGCACGTTCGTGCGGGGTACGCCCAGCAGGCCAGCAGCGAACTCGGTCGTCATACCGGCCGCGATGCGCATCTTGCGCAGCTCCGTCCCCAGACGCTTCTGTCGCGCCGTCGGTGTACGTCTCGGGGGCATGCACTCTCCCAACTTCCTTCACTTACAAGGGATGAGGCCAGTTTGCCCGCGCGGCCAGCGGTCGGTCCAACGAACGGGTGGCACCTTCAGCGAAGAGTAGTACGCGTACTCCTGAGTGCCCTACAGTCAGTTCCGCGTCACTCACCGCACGGCGTCAGCCGGAAGCGCATCGGTGCGGGCTGCCTGCTTGCCTCTGCCCTGGGGGAGGCGCCCCGCGCCCAGGGAGACAAGCCACCGGCAGCCGTTTCGCCGCCGCGCGTACCCCACCACCTCACCCACCCCACTCGGAGCTGCCGTATGCCCGCCAGCCTCTGCCCGCTCATCTCCCGGCCCGTGCCAAAGCCGGGCCTTCCACCGCTGGCACCCCAGAAGCTCGCCTACAGCTTCACGCTGCCCGGCGGACCGGAAGCCGCCGGGATCGCCCGCGACAACGCGCGCATCTCCCTCGACAAGCACGGGCTCTCGAACATCACACTCCCCGCACTCCAGGTGGTCGGCGAACTCACCGCGGCGGCCTCGCTGTTCGCCCCCGACCAGTCGCTCTACATCCACCTGCGGTGGCGCGAGGAGGACAACGCCCTCCGCACGATCGTCTGGGACCCCCACCCCCGCACCCACGCGAACCCCGACGCCACCGCGGCCTGCGTCGCCCACCGCAAGGGGCAGCTCCTGCTCCTCGCCCGCACCGTCCACGAATGCGGCGGCACCTGGGGCCTCTCCGAACCGGCCGACACCTCGGAAGGCACCCGCGTCTGGGCCGACCTCCCCCGTACAGGAGCGGCGGCCTACGCACGCCAGCCGCTCTGAAAGAGCCCACACCGCCACCACCAGTCACGCCCGACCAGCGCACCTCAACAAAATCAAGTTACGAGCTCTTGGCCGCGGGTAAGCATTCACAGCGATGGGATCAGGTTCGGGCTATCGGGGCCACCACCGCATCGGCCAGAGCGGCTAGGTCCGCCGGGGCGAGTTCGACCTCCAGGCCGCGCCGCCCGGCCGAGACGCAGATCGTGGCGTACGCGGCCGCCGACGCGTCCAGCACCGTCGGCAGGCGCTTGCGCTGCCCCAGCGGGGAGATGCCGCCCCGCACGTAGCCCGTCGTGCGCTCGGCGGCCGCCGGGTCGGCCATCGCCGCCCGTTTGCCGCCGACGGCGGTCGCCAGGGCCTTGAGGTCCAGGGAGCCGGAGACCGGGACCACGGCCACGGTCAGGGTGCCGTCGACCTCCGCCACCAGTGTCTTGAAGACCTGCCGGGGGTCGACACCCAGGGCCTCGGCCGCCTCCTCGCCGTACGAGGCGGCGGCCGGGTCGTGCGTGTAGGCGTGCACCGTGAAGGACGCGCCCGCCCGCTCCAGGGCGACGACCGCCGGGGTGGACCCGGCCTGCTGCTTCTTCGCCTTCTTCACCGTGTGCCTTCGGTTGCCTTCAGTTGGGGCTGGTCGGCTGCCGCGTGAGGTCCATGGCGGGCAGCGACGGCAGCTTACTGATCACCGCCGTCTCGGCGCGCAGCAGTTTCAGCTCGTCCGCCAGCCGGCTCGCGGTGTCCGGGGCCTGGAGCAGCCGCTGCTTCGCGGGGGTGTCCAGCATCGCCGCAGCCGCGACCAGGTAGGACAGCACGGTCGGCTCCCCGGGGAGCTCCGTCTGCTGGGCCAGGGACCGCTCCGCCGCCCCCGCCAGCCGCTTCTGGTACGCCCGGAAGGCCCGCACCACACCGGAGGCCAGGGCGCCCGCGCCCTCGCCCTCGTCCTCCTCCAGGTACTCCACCTCGCCGGTCAGGTAGGGGCCCGACGCGTCCACGGACAGCAGCCGGAAGCGGCGGGTGCCGGAGGAGAGGACCTCGTACGTGCCGTTGTCCCGCTTGCGGATCGTGGCGGCCTCCGTCTCGCAGCCCACCGCGTAGAACGCCTTCATCGGGTCCTGCCCGAACCCCGACGCCGGGCCGGGCTCCGGCCGTGCCCCTTCCGGCAGGCCCGGCGCGGTGGGCGCGACCTCGTGGCCGTCGCGGATGGCGACGACGCCGAAGCGGCGTGGCTCGTCCTCGGGGAGTGCCGACAGATCGCCCATCATGGCGCGGTAGCGGCGCTCGAAGACGTGGAGGGG
>NZ_JAINFC010000470.1 GCF_020740835.1 Streptomyces sp. UNOC14_S4 | reverse complement strand
GGTGGACTGGGCGGCGCTCACGGCCGTCCCCGCCCACCGCCGGGTCGAGCTGCCGACCTACGCGTTCGACCGGCGCCGGTTCTGGCTCGACGCGGGCGTCGGCGCGACCGACGCGACCGGCCTCGGCCAGGGGGTCGCGGACCACCCGCTGCTCGGCGCGATGGTGGAACTGGCGGGCGGACACGGTTCGTTGTTCACCGGCCTGCTCTCGCTCGACAGCCACCCGTGGCTCGCGGACCACGTCGTCCTCGACACGGCGGTCCTCCCGGGCACGGCCTTCCTGGAGCTCGCGCTGCACGCGGGCCGGCGCGCCGGGTGCGAGCGGGTCGAGGAACTCTCCCTGGAAGCGCCCCTGGTCCTCCCCGGACACGGCGGACTCCAGCTCCAGCTCTGGGTCGAGGCCCCCGACGCCGACGGGCGCCGGGCCGTCGCGATCCACTCGCGGCCCGACACCGGCGACCCGGGCGAGCCGTGGACCCGGCACGCCGTGGGCACCCTCGCCCGCACCCCCGGCACCGAGTCCGCCGAATTCGCCGAGTCCGCCGAAACCGGACAGCCGCCCGCCGACGCGGCCCCCGTCCCCCTCGACGGCTTCTACGACTGGCTCGCCAACACCGGCGTCACCTATGGCCCCGCCTTCCACGGCGTGCGCTCCGCCGCCCGGCACGGCGACGAGGTCCACGGCGAGATCGCGCTGCCCGAGGCCGTCGCCCACGAGGCCGACCGGTTCGGCGTGCACCCGGCCCTGATGGACGCGGCCCAGCACCTGCTCGGCATCGCCGCGTTCGCCGACCGTGCCGAACCCGGCTCCGGACCGCTGTCGCTCCCGTTCTCCTGGCGCGACGTCCGCCTCGTCACCCCCGGCGCCTCGGCGACCCGGGTACGGCTGCGGCGCACCGGGCCGGAGTCGGTGTCCCTGACCCTCACGGACGCCACGGGCCGTACGGTCGCCGAGGTCGGGTCGCTGTCCGTACGCCCGGTCTCGCCGGAGAAGCTGCGCTCCGCCACAGCCGCGCGGCACGACCCGCTCCACGCCGTCCGCTGGACCCCGCTGCCGCGACCGGCCGAGGACGCCCCGGCCCCCGCCGCCGGGTCCTGGGCGGTCGCCGGGGTCGCCGGGGACGCCGCGCGGCTCGCGGGCCGCCTGGGCGCCTCCCTCCACGCCGACCTCGCCGCGCTCGCGGCCGCGCTCGACGCCGGGCTCCCCGCCCCGGAGGTCGTCGTCCTCCCCTGGCCGGACACCGCCGCGGACGTCCCGGATCTCCCGTCCCGGGAAGCCGTGCACGCCGCTGTCGGCCGCGCCCTGCGGCTCGTGCAGGACTGGCTCGCCGAACCGCGCTTCGCGGCCGCGCGCCTGACGGTGGTCACCCGCCGGGCGGTGTCCGTGGACGACGACGACCCCGTCCGGGACCTGGCCGCCGCGGCGGTCGGCGGACTGGTCCGCTCCGCGATGTCGGAGAACCCGGGCAGGATCGTCCTGGTCGACATGGACGACGACGAAGCGTCGGTCCGCGCGCTCGCCGCCGCGGCCTCGGCCGCCGCCGCGTCCGGCGAACCGCAACTGGCCCTGCGGGCAGGCACGCCGTACGCCCCGAGGATCACCCGCACGACCCCAGCCGATGCCGCCGGACCCGCCTTCGACCCCACCGGAACGGTCCTCGTCACCGGCGGCACCGGAGCGCTCGGCGCCCTGGCCGCCCGGCACCTGGTCGTGGCCCACGGCGTACGGCACCTGCTCCTGACCAGCCGCCGGGGCCTGCGGGCCCCCGGCGCCACCGGACTGGCCGAAGAGCTGACCGCGCTGGGCGCCACGGTCGAGATCGCCGCCTGCGACGTCGCCGACCGGGACGCGCTGGCCGCGCTGCTGGCCACGATCCCGGCGGAACACCCCCTGCGCGGCGTGGTGCACACCGCGGGCGTCGTCGACGACGGAGTGATCGGCGCCCTGACGCCCGAACGCGTCGGCACCGTCCTGCGCCCCAAGGTGGACGCGGCGACGCACCTGCACGAACTCACCCGCGGCCTGGACCTGACCGCCTTCGTGCTCTACTCGTCCGTCGCCGGTGTCATCGGCAGCCGCGGACAGGCCAACTACGCGGCGGGCAACGCGTTCCTGGACGCCCTCGCCCAGCACCGGCGGGCCCACGGGCTGCCCGGCGTCTCCCTCGCGTGGGGTCTGTGGGAGGAGGAGAGCGGCCTGATGAAGGACGACTTCACCACCACCGACCGGCAGCGCATCAACCGCAGCGGCGTGCTCCCGCTCTCCGACGCGCAGGGCCTCGCCCTGCTCGACGCCGCGCTCGTCCAGGGCGAGGCCCTGCTCGCACCGGTCCGCCTCGACCTCGCGGCCCTGCGGCGGCTCGACGACGAACTCCCCATGATCCTCAGCGGGCTGGTCCCCGCCCGCCGCCGCTCCGGCGGCGAGGACGCGCGGAAGCTCGCCCGGCGGCTGGCCGGCCGTCCGGAGGCCGAGCAGGCGCAGCTGCTCACCGACCTCGCCCGCCGACAGGCCGCGCTGGTCCTCGGCCACCCCGGCCCCGAGGCGGTCGGCCCCGAGCGCGCCTTCACCGAGCTGGGCTTCGACTCGCTCACCGCGCTGGAGATGCGCAACCGCCTCAACGCCGCCACGGGCCTGCGGCTCCCGGCGACCGTCCTGTTCGACTACCCCAACGCCACCGCCCTCGCGCGCTTCCTGCGCACCGAATTGCTGAGCCTGCCCGAATACACCCGGGCCGCCCCGGCTCCCGTACCCGCCCGGACCGTGGACGAGCCGATCGCGATCGTCGCCATGAGCTGCCGCTTCCCCGGCGGCATCGCGAGCCCCGAGGACCTCTGGCAGTGCGTGGCCGACGGCGTCGACACGGTGTCGTCCTTCCCGACCGACCGGGGCTGGGACCTGGACGGGCTGTACGACCCCGACCCCGACCGGTCCGGCCGGTGCTACACGCGCGAGGGCGCGTTCCTGCGCGGCATCGACCGCTTCGACTCCGAACTCTTCGGCATCTCGCCGCGCGAGGCACTCGCGATGGACCCGCAGCAGCGCATGCTGCTGGAGATGTCCTGGGAGGCGTTCGAACGCGCCGGCATCGACCCGGTCTCCCAGCGGGGCAGCAACACCTCCGTCTTCGCCGGGCTGATGTACTCGGACTACGCCGCGGGCCGCGTGCTGGACGTCGACGACGAACTGGAGGCGTACATCGGCAACGGCAACTCCTTCGGCGTCGCGTCCGGGCGCGTCGCCTACACCCTCGGCCTGGAGGGCGCGGCCGTCACCGTCGACTCGGCGTGCTCGTCCTCGCTCGTGTCGCTGCACTGGGCGAGCCACGCGCTGCGCACCGGGGAGTGTGACCTCGCCCTCGCGGGCGGCGTGACGATCATGTCGACGCCGAGCGTGTTCGTGGAGTTCGC
The DNA here is from genome assembly GCF_020740835.1 of Streptomyces sp. UNOC14_S4. Classification (GTDB taxonomy): domain Bacteria; phylum Actinomycetota; class Actinomycetes; order Streptomycetales; family Streptomycetaceae; genus Streptomyces. Next base: position 2,515 of record NZ_JAINFC010000470.1, on the reverse strand, counting down.
GCGCCAGCGCGGGCTCGCCGCCGACGGCCGCTGCAAGTCCTTCGCGGCCGGCGCGGACGGCACCGCCTGGGGCGAGGGCATCGGCATGCTGCTGCTGGAGCGGCTGTCGGACGCGCGCCGCAACGGGCACCCCGTCCTCGCCGTCGTCCGCGGCTCGGCGGTGAACCAGGACGGCGCGTCCAACGGCCTCACCGCGCCCAACGGCCCCTCGCAGCAGCGGGTGATCCGGCAGGCGCTGGCCAACGCGCGGCTGTCCACGGACGACGTGGACGCGGTCGACGCACACGGCACGGGCACGACCCTCGGCGACCCGATCGAGGCCCAGGCGCTCCTCGCCACCTACGGGCAGGGCCGCCCGGACGACCGCCCGCTCTGGCTCGGCTCGGTGAAGTCGAACTTCGGCCACACCCAGGCCGCGGGCGGCGTGGCGGGCGTGATCAAGATGGTCATGGCCATGCGGCACGGGCTCCTGCCGAAGACCCTGCACGTGGACGCGCCCACCCCGCACGTCGACTGGTCGGCCGGCCGCGTCGAACTGCTCGCCGAGGCCCGGCCCTGGCCCGAGGCGGGCCGCCCGCGCCGCGCGGCCGTCTCCTCGTTCGGGATCAGCGGCACCAACGCGCACGTCATCCTGGAGGAGGCACCGGCCTCCGACGCCCCCGCCGCTCCTGTCACCGAGGCACCGGCGGGCGTCGGCGGTGTCGTGCCCTGGGTGCTCTCGGCCCGTACCGAGGGCGCGCTGCGGGACCAGGCACGGCGGCTGGCGGAGTGGACGGCCGCCCGCCCCGGGGCCGAACCGGCGGACGTGGCATGGTCCCTGGCCTCCGGGCGCGCGACCCTGGAACGCCGTGCGGTGGTCCGGGGCCGCGACCGCGCCGAACTCGCCGCGGGCCTGCGCGCGCTGGCGGACGGCACGGCGTCCACCGCCCCCAACGTGGTCGCGGGCGGCACGGGCGGTCCCGGCACCACGGCCGCCACCGGGCCGGTGTTCGTCTTCCCGGGACAGGGCTCGCAGTGGACCGGCATGGCGGCCGAACTGCTGGAGCGCGAAGCGGTCTTCGCGGACACGGTCGAGCACTGCGCGGCGGCGATGGACCCGCTGACGGACTGGTCGCTGACGGAGGTGCTGCGGGACCGCTCCGGCGCCCTGCTCGACCGGGTCGACGTCGTACAGCCCGCGCTGTTCGCCGTCATGGTCGGACTCGCCCGCTGGTGGGAGTCCTGCGGAGTGCGCCCGGCCGCCGTGATCGGCCACTCGCAGGGCGAGCTCGCGGCGGCGCATGTGGCGGGCTTCCTCTCCCTGGAGGACGCGGCCCGCCTGACGGTGCTGCGCAGCCGGGCTCTGCGGCGGGTGTCGTCGATGGGCGGCGGGATGCTGTCGGTCGGGGTGTCGGCCGAGCGCGCCGCCGAACTCGTCTCCGGCGACGACGTACTGTCGCTGGCGGCGGTCAACGGCCCCACCGGCGTGGTGCTCTCCGGCCCCGTCGAGGCCCTGTCGAGGATCGCGGCCGACTGCGAGCGCGAGGACGTCCGGGCACGCTGGATCCCGGTCGACTACGCGTCCCACTCACCCCACATGGAAGCGCTGCGGGACGACTTGCTGGCCCTGCCGGACGCCGCCCCGCTCGCGGGCCGGGTGCCGATGTACTCAACCGTGACCGGCGAGGCCGTCACCGACCCCCAGGCGCTGTCGGGCCCGTACTGGTACGACAACCTCCGCAACACGGTCCGCCTGGACGCCGCGGTGCGTGCGGCGGTGGCGGACGGGCACACGGTGTTCCTCGAATGCAGCCCCCACCCCGGACTCGTCGTGCCGCTGGAGGACCTCGTCGCCGAGGCGGGCACCGGTGGCGGCGTCCTGCACACCCTGCGGCGCGGCGAGGGCGGCCCCGACCGGCTCGTCGCCGCGCTCGCCACCGCCTTCGCCCACGGCGTGCCCGTGGACTGGGCCCGCCTGCTGCACCGGGACGGCGTCCGCCGCGTCGACCTGCCCACCTACGCCTTCCAGGGCCGCCGCTACTGGCTCGACCCCGACAGCGGAACGGCCCTGCCGGGCCGCGCGAAGCGGACCGCCGCCCCGAGCGGCGACCCGGTGGACGGCACGCTGTGGGACACCGTCACGGCGGCCGACGCACAGGGACTGGCCGAACTCCTCGACATCCCCGAGGACGCGCCGCTGCACGAGGTCCTGCCCGCCCTGTCGGCCTGGCGGACGAGCCGGAAGGCGGACGCGGTGGTGCGCTCGTGGCGCTACGCCGAGCGGTGGGAACCCTGGACGGACGCCCCCACGGCCGCCGTCGGCCCGACCGGGCGCTGGCTCGTCCTCGCGCCCGCGGACGACGGCCTCCGGGCCGCCGTGACGGACGCGCTCACCGGCGGCGGCGCCGAAGTCGTCGCACCGGACCCCGGCCACGTCCCGGCCGGGCGCGACGGACTCGCCGCGTGGCTGCGGGAGACCGCACCCACCGGCGTCCTGGTGCTGCCCGCCGCCGACCCGGCGGAGACCGACCCGACC
>NZ_JAINFC010000047.1 GCF_020740835.1 Streptomyces sp. UNOC14_S4 | reverse complement strand
CGTATCAGGCCCCGCATCAGACCCCGCACCGGACGGCGGGACAGCCGCCGCCGTCACCGTCTCCACCCACGTCCTCGACACCACCACGGGCCGCCCGGCCGCCGCCGTCGCCGTCGAACTGTCCGCGCGCGACGGGGAGAACGGGGCGTGGGAGCCCGCCGGTACGGGGGTGACCGACGCCGACGGGCGCTGCCGGGGCCTCCCGGCGCTGCCGCCCGGCGCGAGCCACGCGCGGCTCGTGTTCGCCGTCGGGCCCTACCTGGCCCGCGGGCCGGGGAGAGCCTTCTTCCCGGAGGCGGCGGTCGCCTTCGCCGTCACGCCGGGCGAGCACTACCACGTACCCCTGCTGCTCAATCCGTTCGGCTACTCCGTATACCGAGGGAGCTAGCGACCGTATGCCCATCCTTGGCCAGAACCAGTACGGCAAAGCCGAGACCCGCCTCCTCAAGGTCACCCGGGACGGCGCCACCCACCACATCAAGGACCTCAACGTCTCCGTGGCCCTCTCCGGCGACATGGAGGACGTCCACCTCTCCGGCTCCAACGCCAACGTCCTGACGACCGACACCACCAAGAACACCGTCTTCGCCTTCGCCAAGGAGCGCGGCGTCGCCTCGGCCGAGGCGTTCGGCATCCATCTGGCCCGGCACTTCGTCGGCAGCCAGCGGTCCGTCGGCACCGCCCGCATCCGCATCGAGGAGTACGCCTGGGAGCGCATAGAGACGCCCGGCAAGGCGCGGCACTCCTTCGTCCGGGCGAACCGGGAGACCCGTACCGCGCAGATCACCTTCGACGGCTCGGTCTGGCAGGTGATCTCCGGGCTCAAGGACCTGGTGGTGCTCAACACCACCGACTCCGAGTTCCACGGCTTCGTCAAGGACCGCTACACCACGCTCCAGGAGACGAACGACCGCATACTCGCCACCCAGGTGCACGCCCGCTGGCGCCACACCTGGCAGTACGGCGACACGAACAACGCACCGGACTGGGACGAGAGTTACACCGCGACGCGCCGCCACCTGCTGACCGCGTTCGCCGACACCTACTCCCTCTCGCTCCAGCAGACGCTCTTCCGGATGGGCGCGCGGGTCGTCGACAACCGCCCCGAGATAGCCGAGATCCGCCTCTCGCTCCCCAACAAGCACCACTTCCTGGCGGACCTCGAACCGTTCGGCCTCAAGAACGACAACGAGGTCTACTTCGCGGCCGACCGCCCCTACGGCCTCATCGAGGCCACCGTCCTGCGCGAAGGCGCCCATGCCGCCATCCCGGCGGATCTGACGAACCTTCCGTGAGGCGCACCCTCCGAACCGACAGCGAGGAATCACCGTGGCCGCACCAACGGAAACCCACCGGCCGGCCGACCGGATCGTCATCGAGCACTGCGCGATCGCCACCGTCGACGCGCACGACACGGAGCACCGGAGCGGCCACATCGTCGTCGCGGGCAACAGGATCGAGTCCGTGGGCGCGGGCCCCGCCCCCGAGGGCTTCACCGGCGTCGTCCGCCGCGTCGACGGCACCGGCCACCTCGCCACCCCCGGTCTCGTCAACACCCACCACCACTTCTACCAGTGGCTCACCCGCGGCCTCGCCCAGAACTCCCCGCTCTTCGACTGGCTCGTCGCCCTCTACCCCGTCTGGGCGCACATCGACGAGGAGATGGTGCACGCCGCGGCCCAGGCATCCCTCGCGATGATGGCCCGGGGCGGCGTCACCACCGCCATGGACCACCACTACGTCTTCCCGCGCGGCTCCGGCGACCTCCTGGGCGCCGAGATCCGGGCCGCGCGCGACATGGGCGTCCGCTTCAGCCCCACCCGGGGCTCGATGGACCGCGGGAAGTCGCAGGGCGGGCTGCCCCCGGACTTCGCGGTCGAGACCACCGAACAGGCGCTGATCGCGACCGAGGAGGCCGTCGACACCCACCACGACCCGTCCTTCGACTCGATGCTGAGGATCGGCGTCGCCCCCTGCTCGCCCTTCTCCGTCTCCACCGAACTCCTCCGCGAGGCCGCGGCGCTGGCCCGCCGCAAGGGCGTGCGCCTGCACACCCACGGCTCGGAGACCGTCGAGGAGGAACAGTTCTGCAAGGAGCTGTTCGGCATGGGGCCCACGGACTACTTCGAGTCCACGGGCTGGCTCGGCGAGGACGTGTGGATGGCCCACTGCATCCATATGAACGACGCCGACATCGCGGCCTTCGCCCGCACCGGCACCGGCGTCGGCCACTGTCCCTCCTCCAACGCCCGCATCGCGGCGGGCACCGCCCGCGTCCCCGAGCTGCTGCGCGCGGGCGTCCCCGTCGGCCTCGGCGTCGACGGCACGGCCTCCAACGAGTCGGGCGAGCTCCACACCGAGCTCCGCAACGCCCTCCTGATCCACCGGCTCGCGGGCGGCGCCGACGTGTTGACGGTGCGTCAGGCACTGCGCCTGGGCACCTACGGCGGCGCGCAGGTCCTCGGACGGGCCGCGGAGATCGGGTCGCTGGAGCCGGGCAAGCTCGCCGACCTCGTGCTGTGGAAGCTCGACGGCCTCGGGCACTCGACCATCGCCGACCCCGTCGCCGCCCTGGTGCTCGGCGCCGCCGCGCCTGTCACCCTGTCACTGATCAACGGCCGGGCGGTCGTCGAGGACGGCAGGCTCACCACCGTCGACGAGGACGCCGTCGCGCGCGCCGCGCGTACGGCCTCCCGGCGGCTGACGGAACGCGCCGCCGGGGGCTGACCGGCGCTCTTCCTGTTCCGCGGCCGTGGCCGGCGCGACGGCCGGGGCCGGGGCCCGGACTCGGCCGAGGGGGACGGACCTCGGCCGGGCCCGCGGTACCCCTCGCGGGGCCGCGGGCGGCGGGCCGGGGTTGCGCGCCCCGGCCCGCCTTTTCCCGTCCGTCCGGCAACGTCAGCGCATCATCACCACCTCCACCACCTCCCTGAAGCCGTGTCACACATCGGCGACACGAAAACCGACAGGAGGAACCGCCGTGGCTTCAGTGCCCAGGTTCACGGAGCGCAGCGCCGAGCAAGGCGCCGAGCGAGGCGCCGAGCCGCCCGGCGCGTCCGGCGACGGAGACGACGGGGGAGGCGACGGCGTCCACCCGGTCGACCGGCTCGTACCGCCCGGAAAGCTGCTGGCCGGCGGCTTCCAGCACGTCGCTGCCAGCTACGCGGGGGTCGTCGCGCCGCCGCTCGTCCTCGGCGCGTACATCGGGCTCTCCCCGGCCCAGATCACCTTCCTCGTGGGGGCCTCCCTCTTCACGGCGGGTGTGGCGACGCTGCTCCAGACGATCGGCTTCTGGAAGGTCGGCGCGCGGCTGCCGTTCGTCAACGGCGTCTCGTTCGCGGGCGTCGCCCCCATGCTCGCCGTCGCGGACGCCCAGCCCGACCGGCGGGACGCCCTGCCGGTCATCTACGGGGCCGTCATCGTGGCCGGGGTGCTCGGCTTCGTCCTCGCGCCGTACTTCTGCAGGCTCGTCCGCTTCTTCCCACCCGTCGTGAGCGGCACCGTCATCACCCTCATAGGCATCAGCCTGCTGCCGGTGTCCTTCGGCTGGATCCAGGGCGGGCGCGCCGACCGGCCGGCCTCGCTCACCAACCTGGGCCTGGCCGGGGCGACCCTGGCCGTGGTCCTCGTGCTGCGGCGGCTGCTCAAGGGGTTCCTCCAGCAGATCGCGATCCTCCTCGGGCTGGTGGCGGGCACGCTCATCGCCGTGCCGGCCGGGGCGGTCGACTTCTCGCCCACCGAGCACGCCCGCGTCGTCGGTTTCCCGACCCCCTTCCACTTCGGGGCGCCGCACTTCGCGGTCTCCGCCATCGTGTCGATGTGCGTGCTCATGCTCGTCTGCATGACCGAGAGCACGGCGGACATGCTGGCGCTCGGCGAGGTGGTCGGCCGTACCGCCGACGAGAAGCTCATCGCGCGCGGCCTGCGGGCCGACACGCTCGGCTCGGCCGTCAGCCCCCTCTTCAACGGCTTCGCCAACAGCGCCTTCGCGCAGAACATCGGCCTGGTCGCCCTCACCAGGGTGCGCAGCCGCTTCGTGGTGGCGGCGTGCGGGCTGATGTTCGTCCTCCTCGGGCTGAGCCCCGTCTTCGCCTCGCTCATCGCCGTGGTGCCGCGGCCGGTGCTCGGGGGAGCGGGCATCGTGCTCTTCGGCAGCGTGGCGGCGAGCGGCGTCAACGTCCTCCGCACGGCGGGTCTGGACCAGGGGGACAACCTGCTGGTCGCCGCGACGTCGCTGGGGGTGGGGCTGATCCCGGTGGTGTCGCACACGTTCTACGACAACGCGGCGATTCCGGCTACGGTGCGGATTCTTCTTGATTCGGGGGTGAGCGCGGGGTGTGTGGTGGCGGTGGTGCTGAATGTTGTCTTCAACCACGTGCGACGTCGCCCTGACTGAGTGGTGGCGCCTACGGAGGTGCGACTTGCGCTTGGTGCGCGGCCGCGGGTTGTGTCGTGGCTGGGCGCGCCTACGCGGCGGAGCCGCATAATCGATACAGCCCCGCGCCCCTTTCGGGGCGCCCTGTCAGGGGGCACGACGACCCGCAGCCGCCGGACGGGTACGAGCGGCCGAGCTCGTAGGCGAAGGGGCGCGGGGAACTGCGCGACCAGCCCCCACCGGCCCGTAGCCGCCGGACGGCATAAGGCATCGAGCTCGTAGGCAGGGGGTCCGGGGGCGGAGCCCCCGGGGTGGGGTCGCATCGGCGGACACACCTCTACAGTGGCGCGCACATCGCACTGCGAAAGGCGCAAAATGGGGCATGTCGTCGCCCCGAGAGGCCAGCCGTGGATGAGCCACCCCAGAGCGCGAGCCCCGCAGGGGCGAAGCGCTTCCGATTCCCGAGTGCGCTCACCGTGCTCGCCGTCGTCACGCTCGTCGTCTGGGCCCTCACCTTCGTCATCCCCTCCGGGAGCTATCGGCGCAACGCCGCCGGGAAGCCCCTGCAGGGGACGTATCACCGGGAGCCCGCCCCGGGCGGCTTCGTGCACCGGCTCGGGGATCTCTTCCTCTCCCCGGTCAACGGGCTCTACGGCATTCGCGACAGCGGGACGGGCCAGGTCGCCCCGGACGCGGTGGGTGCCCTCTACGGCAGTGCGGGGGTGTTCCTCTTCGTTCTCGCGATCGGGGCGTTCATCACGGTCGTGTTCGCCACGGGCGCCCTGGACCGCGGCATCGAGCGGCTCGCGCACCGGCTGCGCGAGCGCGGGGCGCTGCTGATCGCCGGGGTGATGACCGTCTTCTCGCTGCTGGGCACCGTGGAGGGGTTCGCCGAGGAGACGCTCGGCTTCTACGGGCTGATCGTGCCGCTGATGCTGGCTCTCGGCTACGACCGCATGGTCGCCACCGGCACCATCATCCTCGGCGCGGGCGTCGGCGTGCTCGCCTCCACCGTCAACCCCTTCGCCACCGGAGTGGCCTCCTCCGCCGCCGACATCTCGCTCGGCGACGGCATCGCGCTGCGCTTCGCGATGTGGGTGGTGCTCACCGCCGTCACGATCGGCTACGTCCTGCGGTACGCGCACAAGGTGCGCACGGACCCGGGGCGCTCGCTCGTCGGCTTCCTGCCCGGCGACCGCGAACTGGCCGCGGAGGCACAGGCGCCGCCCGAGCTCACCGGGCTGCAGAAGGGGGTGCTCGGCCTGGTCGCCGCGGTGTTCGCCTTCATGATCTTCTCGGTGATCCCCTGGGCGAGCGCGCTCACCGGAAAGGCCGACGCGACCCCCTACGGCTGGGAACTCGGCTGGTCCTTCGCCCAGTTGGCGGCCCTCTTCCTGGTCGCCGCCGTGCTCGTCGGCATCGTCGCCCGCCTGGGCGAACAGCGGCTGAGCGAGCGGATCGTCCAGGGTGCGGGGGACTTCATCGCCCCCGCGCTGACGATCGTGCTCGCCCGCGGCGTCACCGTGATCATGAACAACGCCCGCATCACGGACACGGTGCTGCATTCCATCGAGGGCGCAGTCTCCGGCACCCCGGCCGCGCTCTTCGGGATCGTGGTCTACATCGTCAACCTGCCGCTGGCCTTCCTGATCCCCTCCACCTCCGGCCATGCCACCCTGGCCATGCCGATCCTCGCCCCGCTCGCCGACTTCGCGGGGGTGGCGCGCTCGGTGGTGGTCACCGCCTGGCAGGCGGCGAGCGGGGTGATGAATCTATGGGTGCCGACCACCGCCGTCATCATGGGCGGCGTCGCGCTCGCCAAGGTCGGCTACGACCGGTACCTGCGCTTCGTCTGGCCGCTGCTGATCCTGCTCTCCGTCCTCATCTGCGGCTTCGTCGCCCTGGGCGCCCTCGCGAGCTGACCGGAGCCCTGGGATCCCGGGGCCCGGGGGCCCGGGGTCAGAGGTGGATCTCCCGGCCGTCCGCGGCCACTTCCACCAGCGCCGACGTCAGCAGCGAACGCTCGCGGGAGGCCGGGTCCGCGGCGGGGTTGGTGTTGTTCAGGTGGGTGTAGAACCAGCGGGTGTCCGTGTGCCCGCGCAGCCGGGCCAGGGTGCCTCCGGCGCCGGTGATGGGGAGGTGGCCCATCGCCCGCGCCCCCGGGCCGTGGCCCGTCATCCGCTCCATCTCGTCCTCGCTCCAGAACGTGCCGTCGAGGATCGCGCACCGGGCCCCCGACAGGGCCGCCGCCAGCTCCTCCGGCCACCGGGCGAGGGACGGCGCGTAGACGGCGGCCGAGCCCGTCACCGTGTCGTCGAAGCGGTAGGCCACCACCCAGGGGCCGGGGCGGGAGGAGCCCGCGGCGTAGCGCGGGCGCTTGTCGCTCACGGGGATCACCGAGACACGCAGCCTGCCGTCGTCCAGCCGCAGCTCCCCCGCGAGGGTCTGCCAGCGGGCCGCGCCGTACGGGGCGAGCAGGCTGCGCAGCGGGAAGTCCTCCGTGAGGGCGGCCACCACGGCCGCCGGGGCGAACAGGTCGAGCGCGGCGCCCTCGCGCAGCGCCAGCAGCCCCGTGGTGTGGTCGAGCTCCCCGTCGGTGAGCAGCACCCCGCGCAGCGGGGTCCGGCGGGTGCCGCCGGGCGGGGCGAGCTCCGGGGACGCGAGGATCTGCGGCCGGATGTCGGGCGAGGCGTTGACGAGGTACCAGGCGTCGGGGGAGGCGCTGACGGCCAGGCACTCCTGGGTGCGCCACACCGCCGGGCCCGCGGCGCGGGCCCGGGAGCAGCCGGGGCAGGCGCAGTTCCACTGCGGCAGACCGCCGCCCGCCGCCGTCCCCAGGATGCGCAGCCTCACTCCCGCCCCCTGACCCTGCTTCCGCCCGCCTCAGCTCAGCAGCCCGTACACATGCAGCGCCTTGGAGAACGTGGGCACGTACACCTTGCCGCCCGCCACGGTCGGCGGGGCGAACTTCGCGTACAGGCCCACGTCGTCGCGGGCGGCGTTCATCTTGCTGTTCCACACCTCCTGGGTCAGGTCGGTGGCCCGGTAGGCGCGGACCACGCCCGCGACCACGGCCTGGTTGGCATTGTCGCGGTACGGGTGGGTGGCCCAGAGGATGCCGGTGGCCGGGTCGTCGCCGAGGGCGGAGAGGGACATGGCACCGCCCGGCATGCCGATGGAGCCGCCGGGGTTGCCCGTGGGGTCCGTCGTGGTGCTCGTCGACACCGGCGTCGTCTGCAGCAGGCCGCCCGCGAAGCGATAGGCCCGCAGGAAGGCGTTCTCGGGCCAGATGTACGCCCATGGCCCGCCGCCACCGCGGAAGTTCCAGTACACGGGCCCGCCGTGGATGTGGTGGGAGAGCCCGCCGGGCCGCTCCACATAGAAGCTCTGCACGATCTGGCTGTCGGAACCGGCGTGGAAGTGGCCCATGGCGCCGGTGTCCAGCAGGTAGAACTTGCTCTCCTTGCCGCCGCCCAGCAACAGGCGGGTGCCCGGGACCAGCAGCGGCCCGGCCGAGCCCAGGTCGGCGTCGGCGCGGTCCAGGTCGGCGTTGTTGAACGGGGAGAACCAGTCGGCGAGCGCGAGATCGGGGGTGAGCTTGACGACGGCGTCGCCCAGCTCCGAACCGTCCTCGTGGAAGCCGCCGTTCCCGGTCATGAAGTAGACGTTGCCGTGGTCGTCGGCCGCGAGCCCCTGACCCGCCTGCCAGACGCCGCCCCGCTCGGTGCCGGGCGTGGTCACGTACACGCCCGTCTGCCGGAGGGTGCCCGCGTCGAAGGCGAACACCCAGCCGTGGTACGGATCCTGGTCGCCGTACGAGGCGAACGCGACGTACACCCTGTCGCCCGCGAGGGTCAGGGCCGGCCGCTGGTTCTGCCGGTTGGCGGTGAACGTCAAGGTGCCGTGGGAGCTGCCCGCGCCGCTGCCGGGCACGGTGGCGGCGATCCGCACCGGGCCGCCGAGCGCCTCCCCGCCGGTGGACAGATCGAGCGCGTGCAGGGTGTGGTGGTACGCGCCCTGCTCCTTGGTGAAGGCGACGACATAGAGGAGCTGCCGCTGCACATCGATGACCGGGGTGCTCAGCACCCCCACCTCGATCGCGATGTCGTGGTAGGGCGTCGGGCCGATGTTGGGGTCGGGCAGGGAAACGGCGGGGCCCAGCGAGGTGCGCCACAGCGGGGCCGTGGCGGCCGGGTCGTCGGCGTCGAAGGCGTAGACGCTGTTGTGCATCGTGGCCGTGAAGACGACATTGCGCAGGCCGTGGCCCGCGACGGGGCACTGGGCGAGGTAGAGGGGCTGGGCGTAGATCTCGCCGTCCACGGAACGGCTGAAGAGCTTGCCGAAGGTGTTCGGGCCGACGTTGTCCGGACGGAGGGCCGCCTCCAGCAGATTGGCGCCCGTACGGCGATTGTCATTGTGCTGCGTGGTGACCGACAGGGCGTTCATGACGTCGTCTTCTCCTGTGCTCCTGCTCCTGCTCCGTCCGGGACGTCGTTTCCGGCTGCTCCGCCTGTTGCCCCGTTTGTTCCCGCCCCTGCTCCCGCGGCGGGGCGGTTCCGGTGCCGGACCCGGATGCGCGGGCGGGCACGGGCGTCGGTACGGGGCACGAGCGGTGTGGCACCGGCGGCTCGGGCGGTATCGGTGCGGACGGCCTCGGCCAGCGCCGCGTGGTGCGGGGACAGCGCGCACACCGGGTCCGTGGCGGAGGCGTCCCCGGTCAGCTGGAAGGCCTGGCACCGGCAGCCGCCGTGGTCGATCTCCCTGCGGGCGCAGCTGCGGCACGGCTCCCGCATCCACTCCGTGCCGCGGAAGCGGTTGAAGGCGGGGGAGTCGAACCAGATGTCGGCGAGCCGAGCTCGAGCGACGTTCACCACGCCGAGCCCCGGGATCTGCGCTGCCGCGGGGCACGGCAGCACGTCCCCGTTGGGCGTGACGGTCAGCTGGCGGCTGCCCCAGCCGTGCATGCAGGGCTTGGGCACGCCCTCGTACAGATCGGCCACCACATAGACGATCTCCAGCCGCCCGGCCAGCCGCTCCCGCGCGGCCCGGATCACCGGCTCGGCCGCGGCGAGCTGCTCCCGCGTGGGCAGCAGGGCCCGGCGGTTGAGCAGGGCCCAGCCGTAGTACTGCGCGTTGGCCAGCTCCAGACGGTCGGCACCCAGCCGCTCGGCGAGCTCGATCAGCTCCCCGGCCCGCCCGATGGTGGCCCGGTGCAGCACGGCGTTGAGCGTCAGCGGCAGGCCGGCCTCCTTGACGAGCGCGGCGGCGGCGAGCTTGCGCCGGTGCGCCGGGCGGCCCGCGATGGTGTCCGCCTCCGGGGCGTCGGCGCTCTGGACGCTGATCTGCACATGGTCGAGCCCGGCCGCGGTCAGCGCCGCCAGCCGCGTCGCGGTGAGGGCCTGGCCGCCGGTGACGAGGCCGGTGTAGAGCCCCAGGGCATGGGCGTGCGCGACGATCGCGGTCAGGTCGCCCCGCAGCAGCGGCTCCCCTCCGGAGAAGTGCACCTGGAGCACTCCGAGTTCGCGGGCCTCGGTGAGCACGCGACACCAGTCGGCGAGGGACAGCTCGTCGGCGTAGGCATCGAGGGCCACCGGGTTGGAGCAGTAGGCGCAGCGCAGCGGGCAGCGGTACGTCAGCTCGGCGAGCATCCCGAGCGGCCTGTCCGGCGGCTTGCCCCATGGCCTGTCCGGTGGCCTCTCCGACGGCTTATCCATCGGTGCGCTCCGGGGCGGCGGGGGAGGGCCCGGCGGCGCTGTGCCCGGGGACGGCGGGGGACGGTGACGGCTCGACCAGGCGCCGTCGGGCCAGCTCCGCGAGGAAGGCGCGGATCTCCCGGGCGGGCACGCCCGCGTACGTCCGGGAGAGGGCCTCGGCGAGGGCGCTCTCGTCGGTGCCGCCGTCGCACAGGGCGAGGACGGCGGCCGCGGTCTCGTTGAGCAGCAGGACGCCCTCGGGGTGGAGCAGCACTCCGGTGTCACGGACCGGGTCGTGGCGGAGGCGCACCCCGCCGCGCAGCCGCCAGCGCACTGCGGTACCGGCCCCTGCCGCGCGACCGGGCTCCGTCGTGCTCATGGCGTCCTGCCCGCGTGCTCAAGGGCGTCGAGCATGGCCCAGAGCACGTCGCACTTGAACGCCAGCGCCGCGAGCGCGGCTTCCTGCCGCTCCTGCGTGGTGCAGTGGGTGAGGACGAGATCCAGCGCGTGCCGGGCGTCCTCGGTGGCGGCGGCGGGCCGCTCGGCGAAGTAGCCGTGGCCTGACGCGGCGATCCACGGATAGTGGGTGCGCAGCGCGTCGAGGCGCTCCCGCATCAGCTCGGGCGAGAACAACTCGGTGAGCGACGAGGCCACGGCCTCGATCCAGGGCCGGGTGCGGGCGAAGGCGACATAGGAGTCGGTGGCGAAGCGGACGCCGGGGATCACATGGCGCTCGTCCAGCACCTCGGCGCGGCTGAGGCCCGCGGCCTCCGCGAGGTCGAGCCACTGGGCGTGGCCGCCGCGCCGCTCGGCCGTGCCGTCCTGGTAGAGGACGCGCTGGACCCAGCGGCGGCGCACCTCCGGATCGGGGCAGTTGGCGACGATGGCCGCGTCCTTCTGCGGCAGACACCTCTGGTAGTACCACCGGTTGGCGATCCACTGGCGCAGCTCCTGCCTGCTCAGCTCGCCCCGGTGGAGACGCAGGTGCAGCGGGTGCTTGTGCCAGTAGCGGTCGGAGTGCGCGCGCAGCGCGGTGGTGAAGTCCTGCGGGCTCCGGGCGGGGGTCATCACCATCGCCCGGCGTACGCCGTGACCTCTTCGCCGAGCTCGATGTCCGTGAAGACGGGCGGCAGCCATGGACGGAGCGCGGGCCCGGTGGGATCCCCGGCAGTGCCGATGTCCCCATGGGCGGCGGCCGGCGGTGGCGTGGCGAGTGGCCTGTCGTCCGGCCGGACGGTGCTGGTGATCGGTGCTGCGGCCATGGCGGCTCCCCCGTGACGTCCTGGTGCGGGGCGCCTGGTGGGTGTGCCCCGCTCCCTTCCAGGGTGAGCCAGGGCACACATGAGCCACAATCACTGGATCGGGTGAACAATCATCAAATCACCCGTCTCATCCGTCTCAGCCCGTCCCGTCGAGCAGTTCGTACGCGGGCAGCGTCAGGAACTCCGTGTAGTCCTCGTCCAGGGCGACCTTCAGCAGCAGGTCGTGCGCCTGCTGCCACTTCCCGGCGGCGAAGGCGCCCTCTCCGCTCTCCCCGGCCTCCTCGCGGATCGCGGCGAGCTCCTCGGCCGCCACCCGGCGGACCAGGTCGGCGGTGGCCTTCTCACCGCCGGCCTCACCGCCCGCCTCGCCGCTGTCGAACACCACGCCCGCGTTGACCCACTGCCAGATCTGCGAGCGCGAGATCTCCGCCGTCGCCGCGTCCTCCATGAGGTGGAAGATGGCGACGGCGCCCAGGCCGCGCAGCCACGCCTCGATGTAGCGGATGCCGACCGCGACGGCGTTGCGCAGGCCCTCGAACGTCGGCCTGGCCTCCAGCGAGTCGACGGCGATGAGGTCCCGGGCGGTGACCGTCACGTCCTCGCGCAACCGGTCCTTCTGGTGCGGCCGGTCGCCGAGCACCGCGTCGAACGCGGCACGGGCGACGGGCACCAGGTCGGGGTGGGCGACCCACGAGCCGTCGAAGCCGTCGTGCGCCTCGCGCTCCTTGTCCGTCCGGACCTTGGCGAACGCGGCCTCGTTGACCTCGGGGTCCGTGCGGGAGGGGATGAAGGCCGCCATGCCGCCGATGGCGTGCGCGCCGCGCCGGTGGCAGGTGCGCACCAGCAGCTCGGTGTACGCGCGCATGAACGGCGCCGTCATCGTCACCGCGTTGCGGTCGGGCAGGACGAACCGGGGGCCGGCGTCACGGAAGTTCTTGATGAGGGAGAAGAGGTAGTCCCAGCGGCCCGCGTTCAGCCCCGAGGCGTGCTCGCGCAGTTCGTGGAGGATCTCCTCCATCTCGTACGCGGCGGTGATCGTCTCGATGAGCACGGTCGCGCGTACCGTGCCCCGCGGCAGGCCCACGTACTCCTGGGCGAAGACGAAGACGTCGTTCCAGAGCCGGGCCTCCAGGTGCGACTCGGTCTTGGGCAGGTAGAAGTACGGGCCCTTGCCGAGCTCGACGAGGCGCCGGGCGTTGTGGAAGAAGTAGAGGCCGAAGTCGGCCAGGGCGCCGGGCACGGGGCGGCCGTCGACGGCCAGGTGGCGCTCGTCCAGGTGCCAGCCGCGCGGCCGGACCACCACGGTGGCGAGCTCCTCGGCGGGCCGCAGCGCGTACGTCTTGCCGCGGGCGTCGGTGAAGTCGATGCGGCGCTCGTACGCGTCGGTCAGGTTGAGCTGCCCGCGCACAACGTTCTCCCAGGTGGGAGAGGAGGCGTCCTCGAAGTCGGCGAGCCAGATCCGGGCGCCCGAGTTGAGCGCGTTGACGGTCATCTTGCGGTCGGTCGGGCCGGTGATCTCGACCCGCCGGTCCTGGAGGGCGGCCGGTGCGGGGGCCACGCGCCAGCTGTCGTCCTGCCGGATGCCCGCGGTCTCCGGGAGAAAGTCCAGGGTGCCGGTGCGGGCGATCTCCGCCCGGCGCTCGGCGCGGCGGGTCAGCAACTCGTCCCGGCGCGCCGTGAAGCGGTGGTGCAGCGCGCCGACGAAGGCGAGGGCTTCCTCTGTCAGGAGTTCTTCCTGCCGTTCCACGGTGGGGGCGGTGACGATGGCCGGTTCGGGCATGGGCCACTCCTTCGGGTGGCGGCACGGGGTGCCGCGGGAGCCTGAGTGAATGGAGAGTAGTTTCCTTATTGTGGAAGTTCAATGGCGCGCGGTGCCAGTGCGCGGTGCGCGGTGCCGGTGCTGTTCGGGTGCGGGTTGTTTTTTCGGCGCGCCTACCGGGGTGCCTCTTGGGCTTGGTCCGCGACTGCGGGCCGGTGAGGGGCTTGGCGCGCAGTTCCCCGCGCCCCTTAAGGGGGCTTCGCCCCCGAACTACGCCTCCAGGAGCGGCAGGTCCTCCGGGGTGTCGATGTCCGTCGGGTCCGCCACGTCCGCGCACTCCACCGGCGTCACCCGCGCCGCGTGTTCGCGCAGGTAGGCGCGAGCCCCGCGGTCGCCCTCCGCCGAGCGGGCCACTCCCGCCCAGTGTTCGCGTGCGAACAGCACCGGGTGCCCGCGTTCCCCCTCGTACGTCGCCGCGGCCAGCTCCGCGCCCGCGCGGTGCGCCGCCAGCAGGCGGGCCACCGCCGCCGCGCCCACGCGTGGCTGGTCCACCAGCGTCACCAGCACCGCCGTCGCGTCCGTCGAGGCCAGCGCCGCGAGTCCGGCGCGGAGCGAGGAGCCCATGCCCGTCGCCCAGTCCGGGTTGTCCACGAGGACGCAGCCGGGCAGTTCGGCGCGGGCCCGTACGTCCTCCGCCGCCGCGCCGAGCACTACGTACCGTGGTACGCAGCCGCCGTCACGCAGTGCCCGGGCCGCGTGCTCGATCAAGGGGCGCCCCCGGTGCTCCAGCAAAGCCTTCGGACGACCGCCCAGCCGCCGCCCGGCTCCGGCGGCCAGCAGCAGGCCTGCCACGGGCGGGGCGCCCGCCCCGGGGGTGCCGTCGGGAGCCTCTGTCGTGTCCGTGGTCCGCGTCATGGAGCCTGCATACCGCATGGATGCGTGCGGGTGGTGAGAAGACGGACCGTCACCCGTGCGTGCGGCGTACGGACTGAATTTCGCTGTGCGTATAGCGCGCTGTACGGAAAGTGCGTTAACTGATCGGCGCGAGCGCGTGGGAGGGGGAGTGTCGTGGCGGAAGGCGCCGTTGTGATGGAAGAAGGGCGAGAGGGCAGCGCCGGCCGGGCCGGTCAGGGCGGTCCGGATCCCCGGGTGGACGCGTTGCGGGACGCGGTCTCCCGGCTGCGGCGGGCGCTGGCGGCGCACCCCGCCCGGTTACCCGACCGGGACGCCGCCGAGGACGAGCTGGCCGCGCTCGACGCGATGGCCCGTGCGGGGGAGCCGGAGGTTTCGCGGCTGCGCCGCTCCTTGCTGCTGGTTGCGGGGGCGGTGGGTTCTGTGAGTGCCCTTGCGCCGGCGCTCGGTGAGTTGCGGGCGGCGGTTGACGGTTTTGGTGAGGTGCGGGTGCCGCGGCAGGGGTGACCGGGGCTTGCGCCCCGGGCCCCGTTTTTGCGTGCGGGTTCGCTGTGCGGCGCCTACCGGGGTGCCTCGTGAGCTGGGTGTGCGGCTGCGGGTGCGTTGTGGCTGGGCGCGCAGTTCCCCGCGCCCCTGACGGGGCGCCTCCTGCGGGGCGCCCCTTACTGGGCGCTCAGCGCCGCCGACAGTTCCGCTGCCACTTCCTGGAGGAGGGGCACGATGCGTTCCGTCGCCTCGTCCGTGACGCGGCCCGCCGGGCCCGAGATCGAGATGGCCGCGCAGGTGGGGGAGTCGGGCACCGGGACCGCCAGGCAGCGGACGCCGATCTCCTGCTCGTTGTCGTCCACCGCGTAACCCGACTCGCGCACCCGGGCCAGCTCCTCCAGGAAGGCGTCCGGCGAGGTGATCGTCTTCTCGGTCGCCGCGGGCATGCCCGTACGGGCCAGCAGCGTGCGCACCTCCTCGTCGGGGCCCTGGGCGAGCAGCGCCTTGCCCACTCCGGTGGTGTGCGGCAGCACCCGCCGCCCGACCTCGGTGAACATCCGGACCGAGTGCCGCGAGGGCACCTGGGCCACGTAGACGACCTCGTCACCGTCGAGCAGCGCCATGTTGGCGGTCTCGCCCGTCTCCTCGACCAGGCGGGCCAGGTGCGGGCGGGCCCACGTGCCCAGCAGCCGGGAGGCGCTCTCGCCGAGCCGGATCAGCCGGGGGCCGAGCGAGTAGCGGCGGTTGGGCTGCTGGCGCACGTAGCCACAGGCCACCAGCGTGCGCATCAGGCGGTGGATGGTCGGCAGCGGCAGTCCGCTGCTCGTGGACAGCTCGCTGAGCCCGACCTCACCGCCTGCGTCGGCCATCCGCTCCAGCAGGTCGAAAGCGCGCTCCAGTGACTGGACGCCACCACTGGTCGGGGCGGTGCGGGGGTCGGCGGGCGAGGGCACGGCTGCGGTCCTTCCGGTACAAGGGGTGGGAGCAGCCTACCGGCACTCCGGCACCCCCACCTGTCTCCTTCCGGCATTCGAAAATCGACTTCTGTCCACTGAGAACCGCTGAGAACCGCTGAGAGGCGTGGTCGCGGTGGTGAGGTCTTGACGGGTACGGGACACGGCTGAAGACTGCCTGCGCCGCGGTTCAACAGAACGTTGAAATTCCGGCTCGGTGGCCCGAAGGGTCACGGGAGGAGGATGGCGTGGGCGTGTCCGCAACGAACGCGGGGGGTGCGGGGAGCCCCGGCCCGCCGGTGGAGCTGGTGCTGCGCTCCACCCGTGTCGTCACCCCGGAGGGCGTCAGGGCCGCCGCCGTCGCCGTCGCCGCAGGCCGGATCACGGCCGTCCTGCCCTACGACAGCGTGCCCTGCGACAGCGTGTCCTACGGCAGCGACCTGCGGACCCCGGCGGCCGCGGGCGGGCCGGCGGTCGAGGACCTCGGTGACGACGTCCTCCTCCCCGGCCTCGTCGACACCCACGTCCACATCAACGACCCGGGACGTGCCACGTGGGAAGGGTTCGCCACCGCCACCCGTGCCGCCGCCGCGGGCGGCATCACCACGCTCGTCGACATGCCGCTCAACAGCGTCCCGCCCACCACGACCGTCGCGCACCTGCGGGCCAAGCAGGCCACGGCGAGCGGCCGGACCCACGTCGACCTCGGTTTCTGGGGCGGTGCCCTGCCCGGCAACCGCGCGGACCTGCGCCCGCTGCACGACGCCGGGGTCTTCGGCTTCAAGGCCTTCCTCTCGCCCTCCGGCGTCGACGAGTTCCCGTCGCTCGGCCCCGCCGACCTGGCGCCCGCGGCGGCCCGCATCGCCGCGTTCGGCGGCCTGCTCATCGTGCACGCCGAGGACCCGCACCACCTGGAGCGCGCACCGCAGCCGCACGGGCCACGCTACGCGGGCTTCCTCGCCTCCCGGCCGCGCGCCGCCGAGAACGCGGCCATCGCCCGGGTCCTCGACGTCGCGGCCCGGCTGGGCACCCGCGTCCACATCCTCCACCTGTCGTCGGCCGAGGCCCTGCCGATGATCGCCGACGCGAAGGCGGACGGCGTGCCCGTGACCGTCGAGACCTGTCCGCACTTCCTCACCCTCACCGCGGAGGAAGTCCCCGACGGCGCCACCGAGTTCAAGTGCTGCCCGCCCATCCGCGAAGCCGCCAACCAGGACGCCCTGTGGGCCGGTCTCGCCGACGGCACCATCGACTGCGTCGTCTCCGACCACTCGCCCTGCACCACCGACCTCAAGGTCCCCGACTTCGGCCGCGCCTGGGGCGGCATCTCCTCCCTCCAACTGGGCCTGCCCGTCATGTGGACCGAGGCCCGCCGCCGCGGCCACACCCTCCACGACCTCGCCCGCTGGCTCTCCGGCGGCCCCGCCGCCCTCGCGGGGCTGCGCACCAAGGGGGCCGTCGAGGCGGGCCGCGACGCCGACTTCGCCGTCCTCGCCCCCGACGAGACCTTCACGGTCGACCCGGCCGCGCTCCACCACCGCAACCCCGTCACCGCGTACGCCGGGAAGACCCTGCACGGCGTCGTACGGTCGACATGGCTGCGCGGCCGCAGGATCGCCGGGCCCGGCGGCGTCACCGAGCCCACGGGGCTCCTCCTCGAAAGGCAGCGCAGCGCATGAGCGAACCCGACGACATATCCGCCGTATCCGCTGTATCCGCCGTATCCGTCGGCACTCCCTCCTTCACCGGGGCCGCGCGCCCCTACGCGGGCGGCGACCCGTACGGCGACTACCGGACCGCCGCCTTCCCCTTCGACCGGTTTCCCGACCTCGCCGACCGGCGGCTGGGCGGCGGGGTCGTCGCCGCCAACGACGAGTTCTTCGCCGAGCGCGAGAACCTCCTCACGCCCGGCCCCGCCCGCTTCGACCCCGGGCACTTCGGCCACAAGGGCAAGGTCATGGACGGCTGGGAGACCCGCCGCAGGCGTGGCGCCTCCGCCGCCGACCCGCACCCCGCGGACGACGACCACGACTGGGCTCTCGTACGCCTCGGCGCGCCCGGCGTCGTGCGCGGCATCGTCGTCGACACCGCCCACTTCCGTGGCAACCACCCGCAGTCCGTCGCCGTCGAGGCCACGGCCGTGCCCGGCACGCCCTCGCCGGAGGAACTCCTCGCCGACGACGTGAAGTGGACGGTCCTCGTTCCGCGTACGCCGGTCGGCGGCCACGCCGCGAACGGTTTCGCCGTCCGGTCGGTGGAGCGCTTCACCCATATGAGGCTCCGTCAATACCCTGACGGAGGCATCGCCCGGCTCCGCGTCCACGGCGAGCCCGTGCCGGACCCGGCGTGGCTCGCCGCCCTCGGCACGTACGACGTGGCCGCCCTGGAGAACGGCGGCCTCGTCGAGGACGCCTCCGACCGCTTCTACTCCTCGCCGTTCCACACCATCCACCCCGGACGCTCGCACCGCATGGACGAGGGCTGGGAGACGCGCCGCCGCCGCGACCGCGGCCACGACTGGGTGCGTTACCGGCTCGCCGGCCACGCGACCCTCCGGGCACTGGAGATCGACACCGGCTGCTACAAGGGCAACGCGGCGGGGTGGGCGAGCGTGTCCGTCCTCGACGCGACGACGGGGGCGGATCCTTTGGACCACGGTGTGGGGTGGCGGGAGATTCTGCCGCGGACGCGGTTGCAGCCGGACACGGTGCACCGTTTTCCGCTGACGGAGGGTCCTGCGGTGACGCATGTCAGGATCGACATCCACCCTGACGGGGGTATCGCGCGCTTGCGCGCGTACGGCTCCCTTCTCGACCGGTAGGTGGCTCCGGCCGTCGTCTTGCGGCCGTGTCCTCAAACGCCGGACGGGCTGGTGGGTGGGTGGTGAGGTTGGTGGGGGAGTATTTCCGGGGGCTCCGCCCCCGGGCCCCCACGGGGGCTCCGCCCCTCGACCCCGTAAGGGCAGCGCGGGACTGTGACATTCTGCGGCGCCGACGGCCCGCAGCCAGGCGCGCCCCGTCAGGGGCGCGGGGAACTGCGCGACCAGCCATCGACAACCCGCAGGCGCGAACCGGGCCCGGGTGGCAACCCGGTGGGCGAGCGGGCCCCCGGCCCGCAGTCGCGCGCGCAGCGCAAGAGGCAATCCGGTGGGCGCGCCGCCGCCCACCGACCCGCAGCCGCGCGCAGCGCAAGACGCACCCCCCGGTGCCGTCAAGCAGTCAGCGTCCGCCAGAAAAGAAGCTCGTACGACTGCAACAGCCGTCCGTACCGATGGGCCAAACGCTCCGTCAGAAGTCCGGAATCCAGGCCTGATTGAACCGCGGCGACGGCCAGCGACTCCGCCTCCGGTGATGGTTCCGCGAAGAAGTCGAAGAAGGAACACGCGTCGTCGGCGAAGCCGTAGTGCCGCCGCATGGCTTGCGCGACCGCGCCGCAATAGCCGGACCACGCCGCGAAGTTGGCCGTCAGCGCGACCACCGCGTCCGACGGTTCCGCCCCGAGGGCCAGCCACGCCGCGTACGCCGGATACGCCTGGCAGCCCGGGCGCGGCTCGTGCGCCTCGACGGCCGTCGCGTCCAGTCCGCAGGCGGCCGTCAGGGCCGTCAGCCGTCGGAAGGCCTCCGTCTCGCCCTCGGCGAGGAAGCGGAAGAAGGCCGCTTCGGCGGGGCGCGCCGCCGCCCGTTCGGCCAGGAACAGAAAGCTGCGGCGGTCCCCGGTGATGATGTGATGCTGCTCCAGCGCGAGGGCCGCGAAGACCTCGCGGGGTGCCGCGCCGGTGGCGAGCAGCGACACCAGCGGGTTCGCGTCGTCCGCCGGTGCGAGCTCACGGGCCGCGTCCGCCAGGACGTCCGGGGCTGTACGAGCGGTACGGGTCATCGCACCAGGCTGCCAGAAGATCGGCGCTACTTCGCCCCGGCCACGTAGAAGAGGAGGAAGAGGAAGCCCGCGAAGAAGTGCACGGCCACGAGGTAGATGAAGATCCGGATCGTGATCGCCAGGGGGGCCCGGTCCTGTTCGTTCACCTTCTTCTTCGCTGTCGGATTCACTGCCGGCTTCGCTGTCGGCGCGGCGATCCCCACGGTGTTGGCGTCCTGCGAGGCGTTGCTCACGGCATTCCCCTCCGGGTCGGTTCGGCGCCGCCGAGGCACAGCTCGGTCGCGCCGCTCTGCATCAGCGTGTGCATGAAGAGCAGGTCCACCCCACTGCCCGAGGCCGCCGCGATGCGGTGCGGGGTCAGCGAGTCGAAGTGCGCCGCGTCGCCCGCGTCCAGCAGGTGTACGGACTCCCCGAGCATGAGCCGCAGCCGCCCGGCGGTGACGTACAGCCACTCCTCGCCGGGGTGCACCCGGACCAGTTCGGCCTGGCTGCCCGCGCCCGGCGGCACGTGCAGGCGCAGGGCCTGCATGGCCCGGCCGGAGCCGCCGGCCCGCCAGTAGGTCCAGCCGCCCGACTCCTGGGCTTCCATGCGGTCCCCGCGCACAATGGGATCGCGCTCCGGGATCGCCTCGCCGAGGAGGTCCGACACGGTCGTGCCGTACGTACGGGCCAGCGTCAGCAGCATCGGCAGGGACGGGGTGCGGCGGCCGGTCTCCAGACGGGACAGGTGCGCCGGGGACAGACCGACGCGCGCGGCGGCGGCCTCCAGGGTCAGGCCACTGCGTCTGCGCAGGTCGCGCAGGCGGGGGGCGACGGACGGCAGCTCGGTGGGATCGGCCGCTCCGTGGAGTGCGGCCAGGTCGGTCGACGGCGGGCTCATGCCTTCCGGTATAGCCCTGCTCATGCCTCAGAGGCAAAAGTTTTGCCCCCGAGGCAAAATGGCTGGAAGCAAGGCTTCCGCAAAACCCTTGGCGGGATCTCTACGCCCATTCCTCACAATCCCCTCACCTGCGGTTATGCATCCGGTGAACAGCCTGGAAACTCTTGTTTTTGGCATTGACATGACACGGCGTTTTCCCGCCATGCTGTCCGGCATGAACACCCCCCTTCTCTCCGTCCGCGTGACACGTACCGCGGCGCTCGCCGCGCTGGCCTCGGCGCTGCTGCTCGGCGGCCCCGCCGTGGCGGCCACTCCCACCGCGGCCGCCCACCCGGCCGCCCACCCGGTCGTCGCCGAGGTGCAGGCCGTCGGCGACATCTGCTACGGCGACCTGCCGTCCCAGGCGCACGACACCATCACCCTGATCGACCAGGGCGGCCCGTTCCCGTACCCGCGGGACGGCATCGTCTTCTCCAACCGCGAGGGTGTGCTGCCGGGTCAGTCGAGCGGCTACTACCACGAGTACACCGTGAAGACCCCCGGCGCCCCGGACCGCGGTGCGCGCCGCGTCATCACCGGCAAGCGGTACCACGAGGACTACTACACGGCCGACCACTACGCGACCTTCGCCCGCGTCGACTTCACCTGCTGAGCCCACGCCTGGGAGCCCATGCCCGGTCCTCCGGGCGGACCGGTAGGACCATAGGACCATTGGGGTCATCCCACCGCGATTCGCGTCCCGCCGTCGCCCCGACGGCGGGACCCTTCGTTTCAATGGGCGGGTGAGAACCCGGTCCGTGCGCGTCCTGGCCGCCGTGGCGGCCGTCGCCGCCTGCCTCGCCCTCGCCCAGCTCCCATCCGCGCCCCGGCCCGGCGCCCCCGACCTCGGCCCGGACGTCACCGTCCTCGACCCCGGCATGCCCGCGGACCGGGTCCAGCGGACGGTGGACGCGGTCTTCGAGGAGCAGGAGAAGAACCAGTTCGGCCCCGCGCGCCGGGCGCTGCTCTTCAAGCCCGGCAGCTACGACGTCGACGTCAAGGTCGGCTTCTCCACCCAGGTCGCGGGGCTGGGGCGCTCGCCCGACGACGTGACCATCAGGGGCGGCGTGCACGTCGACGCCCGCTGGTTCCGGGGCGACGCCACCCAGAACTTCTGGCGCGGCGCCGAGAACCTCTCCGTCGTCCCCGCCTCCGGCACCGACCGCTGGGCCGTCGCCCAGGCCGGTCCGTACCGCCGGATGCACCTGCGCGGCGACCTGCGGCTCGACGACGGCGGGTGGGCCAGCGGCGGCTTCATCGCCGACTCGCGGATCGACGGGCGGGTGCGGTCGGGCACCCAGCAGCAGTGGCTCTCGCGCGACAGCCGCTTCGGCGGCTGGGACGGCGCCACCTGGAACATGGTCTTCGTCGGCGTGCGGAACGCGCCCGCGGGCACCTTCCCCCGGCCGCCCTACACCCGCGTCGACCGGACCCCGGTGATCCGCGAGAAGCCCTTCCTGTACGTGGACGGCGCGGGCGCGTACCGCGTCCTCGTCCCCGGCCTGCGCACCGCCACCAGCGGCCCGACCTGGGAGCGCGGGGCCCGGCAGCCGGGGACGTCGCGCCCGCTCGACCGGTTCCTCGTCGTACGGCCCGGGACGAGCGCGGAGCGGATCCAGGCGGCGCTCGCGCGCGGCATGGACCTGCTCTTCACGCCCGGCGTCCACCACCTCGACCGCGCCCTGCGCGTCACCCGCCCCGGCACCGTCGTCCTCGGGCTGGGGCTCGCGACGCTCGTGCCCGACCGCGGCACGCCCGCGCTGACCGTCGCCGACGTGGACGGCGTACGGATCGCGGGCCTCCTCGTCGACGCCGGGTCCGCCGCCTCGCCCGCCCTGATGGAGATCGGGCCGCCCGGCTCCCACCGGCGCCACGCGCACGACCCCGTCTCCCTGCACGACGTGTTCTTCCGCATCGGCGGCGCGGGCATCGGCCGGGCCGTACGGACCCTCGTCGTCAACAGCTCCGACGTCATCGGCGACGACCTGTGGCTGTGGCGCGCCGACCACGGCAGCGGCGTCGGCTGGGGCGCCAACACGGCCGCCGAGGGGCTGGTCGTGAACGGCGACCACGTCACCATGTACGGCCTGTTCGTCGAGCACTACCAGCGGCGGCAGACCGTCTGGAACGGCGAGGACGGCCGCACGTACTTCTTCCAGAACGAACTGCCCTACGACCCGCCCTCCCAGGCCGCCTGGCGCGGCGGCGGCACCAAGGGGTGGCCCGCGTACGAGGTCACGGGCCGGGTGCGCCGCCACGAGGCGTGGGGTCTCGGCAGCTACGCCCACTTCACCACGGACCCGGGGATCGTCGCCGACCGCGCCTTCGCGGCGCCCCGGACGGCCGGGGTGCGCTTCCACGACCTCGTCGCGGTCTCCCTGGACGGCAGGAGCACCATCCGCCACGTCGTCAACGACACCGGCGGCCCGGCGGACGCCCGTGGCCGTGTCGCCTTCCTCCGCTCCTATCCCTGAGCCATCCGCGGCGGGGTGTACCGGCGGGGCCAACGCACCTGTCCGGATCACCTCTTGACGGGGAGTCTCCTTTTCCCTGAGCCCTTCAGTCCGGAGGGTTCCGCCGGTTACTGTGGTGATCTTGAAGGGCAGGAGGCTTCCCATGGGAACGGACATCGGCGGCATAGTCGATCTGGCGGCGATGGGGCAGGAGTTCGCGAAGGCCCCGTACCGGGTCTACGCGGAGCTGCGCGCGGCCGGGCCCGTGCATCGCGTACGGATGCCGGAGGGTGCCGAGGCGTGGCTCGTCGTCGGCCACGACGAGGTCAGAGCCACGCTCAACGATCCACGGCTGTCCAAGGACTGGGACGCCGCCGCCGAGGACACCCCGCTCATCTCGGTGGCCTCGGGCAAGCACATGCTGATCAGCGACCCGCCGCAGCACACCCGGCTGCGCAGGCTCGTCGCCAGGGAGTTCACGCCCAAGCACGTGGCGGCGTTGGCACCCCGCGTGCAGCGGATGACGGACGAACTGCTGGACGCGATGGCCGCGGCGCCGGACCGCCGGGCCGACCTCGTCGACGCCCTGTCCTTCCCGCTCCCCATGGGCGTCATCTGCGAACTGCTCGGCGTGCCCTCGCTCGACCGCGCGGCGTTCCGCGCCTGGTCCAACGTCGCCGTCGGCTCCGCGCCGGTGGACGAGAAGGCCGTCGCGGCGAAGGAGGGCCGCGCCTACCTCGCCGGGCTGATCGCGGGCAAGCGCGAGCACCCCGGCGACGACCTGCTCAGCCTGCTGATCCGCACCACGGACGAGGAGGGCGACCGGCTCTCCGCCGACGAGCTCCTCGGCATGGCCTGGCTCCTGCTCGTCGCGGGCCATGAGACCACGGTCAATCTGATCTCGAACGGTGTCCTGGCCCTTCTTCGGCACCCCGACCAGATGGCGGCGCTGCGCGCCGACGACGGGCTGATGGAGAACGCGGTCGAGGAGATGCTGCGCTACGACGGGCCGGTCGAGACGCCCACGTACCGCTTCACGCGGGAGCCGATCGAGGTCGGCGGGGTGACGATCCCCGGGGGCGGGGCCCTGGTCCTGCCGGTGCTCGCCGACGCGGACCGCGACCCCGCGCGGTTCGAGGACCCGGACCGCTTCGACATCCGGCGCGACGCGCGCGGGCACGTCGCGTTCGGGCACGGCATCCACTACTGCCTCGGCGCTCCGCTGGCCCGGCTGGAGGCGCGCATCGCGATCCGGTCGCTGCTGGCGCGCTTCCCGGATCTGGCGCTGGACGTCCACCCGGGGGCGCTGGCCTGGCGCGAGGGAATGCTGATCCGGGGGCCGGTCAGGGTTCCTGTTCGTTTTTGACGTTGCGCCTACCGGGTTGCCACCCGGGCCCGGTGGGCGGCTGCGGGTCCGGTGGGGGCTGGTCGCGCCCACGCGGCGGAGCCGCAATTGTCACAGCCCCGCGCCCCTGATGGGGCGCCCTGCCCCGGGACGCGGGGGTCTGGGGGCGCAGCCCCCAGAGAAGACTTTTCCGTCTGCGGCAACCACGTCACTCGGGGTGCGGCGCCGCCAGTTGGTCGCGCGCCAGCGCGAGCTCGCGCAAGGCGCGGGCCCGGGTCGCCGCGGGCACCGCGTGCTGGTGTTCCAGGAACGCCGCCACGAACACCGCCCGCCGCCCCGCCGGGTAACGCTTCTCGGTCAGGAACGGCAGGTCGTTGTTGACCATGCTCCGGGCCACCAGCAGCGGAGTGTCGCTGTGGAGCGGCCGGAACGCGGGGTTGTGGAGGCCCGGGCCCGGGTGGCCGGGGAAGAATTCGCCGAGCATCATGCCGTCCCCGACGAACTCCGGCTTGAGGCGGTCGTGGACCCGGACCACGGTCTCCCGCGACAGACCGGGCAGGACCAGCACGATCGTCTTGTCGACGGTGTGCGGGCCGCCGCGCGGCTCCATGGCCAGCCAGTGCGCCTTGAGCGCGAGCGCGGCCGCCGTCAGGTCGTCCTCGCCGCGGACCGGTGGATCGGCCAGGGCGAACCGGATCAGGCCCAGCCGCTGCGAGAGCGGGACGAACGGGCAGACCGCGCCGCGCCTGCCGAGGTCGGGGTGCGGGCGGGCTATGTGGCCGGAGACCCACTCCACGACCGGGCGCAGCCGCTCGTCCTCGGCGGCCGCGGCCTCCTCGTACAGCCGGATGCGCGAGAGGCCGGGCCCCGCGCGGCCGCCGCTCACCGGTGTGCCGTGTCCGTGCCCGTGCGCGTATGCCTGGCTCATCGCTGGTTCCCCCCGTGGGCAAGCTGTCGTGTACACACGGAAACGAGCCGGGCGGGCGGCGCGGTTGAGCGGTGGACAAAAATTCGTTCGGTCATGGCCTGCGACGGGCTTTCATCGGGGCGAGCGGGGCTACGCCGCCAGAGCGGATCCGAACTCGACGAGCAGTAAGGCGGAGGCCGCCAGCAGCAGTACGCCGGAGCCGCCCAGCAGCAGCCGGTAGCCGCGGGTGCCGATCCGGTGCCGGGCCCGGGACACGATCACGGCGAGCGCCGCCTTGCTGCCGACGAGCAGCGCGTAGAAGCCGAGCAGGAAGCCGCCCGCGCCCGGCGGGCTGCTCCGCCAGGCGGCCACCAGCAGGGGCGCGCCGGTCGTGAGCCAGAACATCCACGGGTGCGGGCTGAGCAGGTTGACCAGTGCGCCCTGCCACAGCGTGCGCCGCCCCGCCGGGCGTGCCTCGGCCGTACCGGCCGTCGGTACCTCGGCGGTACGGGCCTCGCGCAGCGTCGTCGCGGCCAGCCAGGCCAGGAAC
>NZ_JAINFC010000469.1 GCF_020740835.1 Streptomyces sp. UNOC14_S4 | reverse complement strand
GGCCCACGCCGCCACCACCGTCCTCCACCACGCCGGCATCCGCACCGCCCTCCCCCCGAAAGCACCCTGCTGTGCCCTCACCTGGATCACGACCGGGCAGCTCGCCACCGCTCGCCGTGTGCTCCGGAAGACGCTCGACCTGATGGGCCCGGCCCTGGACGCGGGGCTCCCCGTGACCGTTCTGGAGCCGAGCTGTGCCGCCGCTCTCCGTACGGATCTGCCCGAGCTGCTTCCCGACGACCCCCGGGCCGGGAAGCTCGCCGCGGCCGTGCGCACCTTCGCGCAGACGCTGGAAGAGCTCGCTCCCGACTGGCGGCCGCCACGGCTCGAACGGCCCGTCGCCGGGCAGACGCACTGCCACCAGCACGCCGTTCTGGGTGACGCCGCCGAGCGCCGCCTCCGCGAGAAGGCGGGCCTCACCGGCGCGCTGACGGGCGGCTGTTGCGGCCTCGCGGGGAACTTCGGTTTCGAGCGCGGCCACTACGAGGTCTCCGTGGCCTGCGCCGAAGAGCAGTTGCTGCCCGCCGTACGGCAGGCCCCGCCGGGCGCGGAGCTGCTGGCCGACGGTTTCTCCTGCCGTACGCAACTGGAACAGCTCGCCGGCCGCCGGGCCCGCCACCTCGCGGAGGTCCTGGCCGAGGCCCTGGACCCTGACACCCCTGACACCCCTGACAACCCCGGTGACCCTGGCCGAAAATAAGCCCGAAAATAAAAGGCAAGCACGCTTGCTTGTTTAGGGCGGCGCTGACACGCTCGTCTGCCACGGGGGTGAACCACGGGCCGTACGTCGCAGCACTGACGACACTGGCGGCCCGTCACCGCATCCTGTCCCAGGAGAGTGCACCGTGGTCGACCCGGTGGAGTCACCGTCCGCTCAGCCGCTCCGCATCGGCAACGCCTCCGGCTTCTACGGCGACCGTTTCGACGCCCTGCGCGAGATGCTCACCGGCGGCCCCCTGGACGTGCTGACGGGCGACTATCTCGCCGAGCTGACCATGCTCATCCTCGGCCGGGACCGGCTCAAGGACCCGCAGCGCGGCTACGCGAAGACGTTCCTCGCGCAGTTGGAGGAGGGGCTGGGGCTCGCCGTGGACAGAGGCGTCAAGCTCGTGACCAACGCGGGCGGGCTCAACCCGGCCGGGCTCGCCCAGGAGATCCGCGCCCTCGCCGACCGTCTCGGCATCCCCGTGCGCGTCGCGCACGTCGAGGGCGACGACCTGCTCGGCGAGCGCGACTGGGGGCCGGGCGTCCTCACCGCGAACGCCTATCTGGGCGGCGCGGGCATCGCCGCCTGTCTGCGCGCGGGCGCGGACGTGGTGGTCACGGGCCGCGTCACCGACGCCGCGCTGGTCACCGGCCCGGCCGCCGCGCATTTCGGCTGGCTCGTCGAGGACCTGGACCGGCTCGCCGGAGCCGTCGTCGCCGGGCATGTGCTGGAGTGCGGTACGCAGGCCACCGGCGGCAACTACTCCTTCTTCCAGGAGATCCCGGGGGCCGCCCGGCACCGTCCGGGCTTCCCGCTCGCCGAGATCCACGCGGACGGCTCCGCCGTGATCACCAAGCACCCGGGCACGGGCGGCGCGGTCACCGTCGGCACGGTCACGGCCCAGCTCCTCTACGAGACGGCGGGCCCCCGCTACCTCGGCCCGGACGTCACGGCCCGCCTCGACACGGTACGGCTCACGGAGGACGGCCCCGACCGGGTACGCGTCAGCGGCGTACGGGGCGAGGCGCCGCCCCCGACGCTCAAGACCGGGCTGACCAGGGTGGGCGGCTGGCGCAACGAGGTCGTGTTCGTCCTCACCGGCCTCGACGTCGAGGCCAAGGCCGCGCTGGTGCGCGAGCAGCTGGAGGCCGCCATGGCCCGGCGGCGCCCGGCCGAGGTCCAGTGGCTCCTCGCCCGCACCGACCGCCCGGACGCGGAGATCCAGGAGGAGGCCAGCGCGTTCCTGCGCCTCGTGGTCCGGGACTGCGACCCCGAAGCGGTGGGCCGCGCCATCAGTGGCGCGGCCGTGGAACTGGCCCTGTCGAGCTATCCGGGCTTCCACCTGACGGCTCCGCCGGGGAAGGGCATGCCGTACGGGGTCTTCGAGGCGGCGTATGTGGAGGCGAGCCGGGTGCGACACGTTGCCGTCCTCCCGGACGGCACGCGAGTCCGCATTCCGGCTCCCCCCGCGGGGGATCCCACCCCGGGGGCTGCGCCCCCGGACCCCCGAAGTTCGGGTGGTGACTTCGACTGCGGGCCGGTGGGGGCGGGCCGCGCAGTTCCCCGCGCCCCTGACGGGGCACGGACCCTGGCCCCTGATACTCAGCCCGTCCGGCGTTTGAGGACAAGCCCGGAGGGCTTTCCCGCCGGAGGCGGCGACGGTGGGGAGGCCGATCGGGCCGGGGCGGAGCCCGGAGGGAAAACCCGCCGGGTTCCCCTCGGCACGGTCGCAGGAACTCGCAGCGGCGACAAAGCCGGCACAGCCAACCTCGGCATATGGACCCGCACCGACGTCGCCTGGCAATGGCTCCGCCGAGAACTCACCACGGAACGCCTCCGCCAACTCCTCCCTGAGACCGCCCGATTCCCCGGCGTAGAGCGATACGAGTTCCCCCACCTCCGCGCGCTCAACTTCACCATCGACGGATTCCTCGGCCAAGGCGTCGCCTCGCAACCCCGTTTCGACCCCCAGGCGAAAGCCCTCGGCGAATGGCTGCGCGCCCGCCACATGGACATACCGGAAGACGTCCTGGCGGCGGAGGAGAAGGCGGAGGCAAAGGCGGAAGAGCCACGATGACCACCCTGCCGTCCGCCCTCGACCCGACGGGCCCCGAGTTCGCCGCCAACCGCACCGCCATGCTCGCCAAACTCGCCGCCCTCGACGCCGAGCACGCGAAAGCACTCGCGGGCGGCGGGGAGAAATACGTCGCCCGGCACCGCGCCCGCGGCAAGCTCCTCGCACGCGAGCGGATCGAATTGCTGCTGGACCCGGACACGCCGTTCCTGGAGTTGTCCCCGCTCGCGGGGTGGGGGAGCGAGTACACGGTCGGGGCGTCCCTCGTCACCGGGATCGGCGTGGTCGAAGGCGTGGAATGCCTGATCTCCGCGAACGACCCCACGGTCCGCGGCGGTGCCAGCAACCCCTGGACGCTGAAGAAAGCCCTGCGCGCCCACGAGATCGCGCACGCCAACCGGCTGCCCTGCGTGGCCCTGGTCGAGTCCGGCGGTGCCGATCTGCCGAGCCAGAAGGAGATCTTCATTCCGGGCGGGGCGATGTTCAAGGACATCACGCGCCTCTCGGCGGCCGGGATTCCGACGCTCGCCGTGGTCTTCGGGAATTCCACCGCCGGAGGCGCGTACGTCCCCGGAATGTCCGACCACGTCATCATGGTGAAGGAACGGGCCAAGGTCTTCCTCGGCGGTCCGCCCCTCGTGAAGATGGCCACCGGTGAGGACGCGGACGACGAGGCGCTCGGCGGTGCCGAGATGCACGCGCGGACCTCCGGGCTCGCGGACTATTTCGCCGTGGACGAGCGGGACGCCATCCGGCAGGCGCGCCGGGTCGTGGCCCGCCTCAACTGGCGCAAGGCGACAGCGGATCCGCAGGCGGCGGAAGACCCGGTCCATGACGAGGAAGAGCTGCTCGGCACCGTCCCCGGGGATCTCAAGGTGCCGTTCGACCCGCGGGAGGTCATCGCCCGGATCGTCGACGGCTCCGATTTCGACGAGTTCAAGCCGCTGTACGGGACGAGCCTCGTCACGGGGTGGGCCCGGCTGCACGGATATCCCGTCGGCGTGCTCGCGAACGCGCGGGGCGTGCTCTTCAGCGCGGAATCGCAGAAGGCCGCCCAGTTCATCCAGTTGGCGAACCGCCTCGACACGCCGCTGGTCTTCCTCCACAACACCACCGGCTACATGGTCGGCCAGGAGTACGAGCAGGGCGGCATCATCAAACATGGCGCGATGATGATCAACGCGGTGTCGAATTCCCGGGTACCCCACCTCTCCGTGCTCATGGGCGCCTCGTACGGCGCCGGGCACTACGGAATGTGCGGGCGGGCGTACGACCCGCGGTTCCTGTTCGCCTGGCCCGGCGCGAAATCCGCCGTCATGGGCCCGCAGCAACTCGCCGGGGTGCTGTCGATCGTCGCCCGCGCCTCGGCCGCCGAAAAGGGGCGGCCGTACGACGAGGAGACGGACGCCGCGCTGCGGGCGGCGGTGGAGCAGCAGATCGAATCGGAGTCGCTCGCCATGTTCCTCTCCGGGCGGCTCTACGACGACGGCGTCATCGACCCGCGCGACACGCGGACCGTGCTCGGGCTGTGCCTCTCGGCCATTCACACGGCGCCGGTCGAGGGCGCCCGCGGTGGTTTCGGCGTCTTCCGGATGTGAGGAAAGCAGGAGGAAGCAGGGGGATGCAGGAGATGAGGACCGTACTGGTCGCCAATCGCGGCGAGATCGCCTGCCGCGTCTTCCGTACCTGCCGCGCCTTGGGCCTGGAAACGGTCGCGGTGTATTCGGACGCGGACGCCTCGGCCCTGCACGTGCGCGAGGCCGACGCGGCGGTACGGCTGCCGGGGAACGCCGCCGCCGACACCTATCTGCGGGGCGACCTCGTGATCGGGGCCGCGGTCGCGGCGGGCGCCGACGCCGTGCACCCGGGATACGGATTCCTTTCCGAGAACGCGGAATTCGCGCGCGCCGTCCTGGCCGCGGGGCTGGTGTGGATCGGGCCGCCGCCGTCCGCGATCGAGGCCATGGCCTCCAAGACGCGGGCGAAGAAACTGATGGCGGAAGCGGGCGTACCACTGCTCGCGCCGCTGGAGGGGGAGGCGGTATCCCCGGACGCATTCCCGGACGCATTCCCGGTGCTCGTGAAAGCGGCCGCGGGCGGGGGCGGGCGCGGCATGCGCGTCGTGCGCGCGCCGGAGGAACTGCCGGGGGCGCTGAAGTCCGCGCGGGCGGAGGCCCTGGCCGCGTTCGGTGACGACGAGGTGTTCGTCGAGCCGTACGTGGAGGGCGGGCGGCACGTCGAGGTGCAGGTGCTGGCCGACGCGCACGGCGGCGTCTGGACCCTGGGAACGCGCGACTGCTCCCTCCAGCGCCGCCACCAGAAGGTCATCGAGGAGGCCCCGGCTCCGTACCTCTCCGAGGATGCGCGGGACACGCTGACGCGGTCCGCGGCCGCCGCCGCGCGAGCCGTCGGCTACGTGGGCGCCGGAACGGTGGAGTTCCTGGTAGGGCAGGACGGGCGCCCGTACTTCCTGGAGATGAACACCCGCCTGCAGGTGGAGCACCCGGTGACGGAGTGCGTTTACGGGGTGGACCTGGTCGCGCTGCAACTGAGGATCGCGGAGGGCCTGCGTCTCGACGACGAACCCCCGCGGCCCACGGGCCACGCGGTCGAGGCCCGGCTCTACGCGGAGGACCCGCGGCGGGACTGGGCACCATGGGCGGGCGAGGTGCACGAGCTGTCGCTGGAGCCGGGCGGGCGCGTGCGCGTGGACGCGGGCGTGGCGGCGGGCGACACGGTCACCGTCCACTACGACCCCCTGCTGGCGAAGGTCATCGCCTGGGCCCCCACCCGCACCGAGGCGACCCGCCGCCTGACCCACGCCCTGGAACGCGCCCGCGTCCACGGCCCGGTCACCAACCGCTCGCTGCTCGTCCGCTCGCTCCGTCACCCGGACTTCGCGGCGGGCCGCGTCGATACAACGTTCTATGAGAGGCACTTGGCCGAACTGACGGAGCCCGAGGACGAAGGAGAAGCGCTCCGTCTGGCGGCGCTGATCGCGGCCTTGGCGGACGCGTCGACGGAACGGGGGACGCGCCCCGTCAGGGGCGCGGGGAACTGCGCGCCCAGCCCCCACCGACCCGCAGACGAAGAACACCGCGGCATTCCCCAACGCATCGGCGGCTGGCGCAACCTCCCCTCCGTCCCCCAGACC
>NZ_JAINFC010000468.1 GCF_020740835.1 Streptomyces sp. UNOC14_S4 | reverse complement strand
GTGGTGCAGGATCTTCGACAGGAAGTCCTTCGCCCGGTCGCTCCGCGGGTTGCTGAAGAACTGGTCCGGCCGCGCCTCCTCGACGATGCGGCCGTCCGCCATGAAGACGACGCGCTGGGCGGCGGAGCGGGCGAAGCCCATCTCGTGGGTGACCACGACCATGGTCATGCCGTCCCGGGCGAGCTGCTGCATGACCTCCAGCACCTCGTTGATCATCTCCGGGTCGAGCGCGGAGGTCGGCTCGTCGAAGAGCATCAGCTTCGGCTCCATGGCCAGGGCGCGGGCGATGGCCACGCGCTGCTGCTGGCCGCCGGAGAGCTGCGCGGGGTACTTGCCCGCCTGGGTGCCCACACCCACGCGGTCGAGCAGGTCGCGGGCCTTCTTCTCGGCCGTCTTCCGGTCCGTCCCGCGGACCTTGACCTGACCGAGTGTCACGTTCTCCAGCACCGTCTTGTGGGCGAAGAGGTTGAAGGACTGGAAGACCATGCCCACCTCGGAGCGCAGCCGCGCCAGCTCCTTGCCCTCCTGCGGGAGGGGCCTGCCGTCGATGGTGATCGAGCCGGAGTCGATCGTCTCCAGCCGGTTGATCGTCCGGCACAGGGTCGACTTGCCGGACCCCGACGGGCCGATGACGACGACGACCTCGCCGCGCGCGATGCTCAGATCGATGTCCTGGAGGACATGGAGGGCACCGAAGTGCTTGTTGACACCGCTCAGGACGACCAGCGCGTCCGGTGCCGCCGCGGCAGTGGCCGGGGATATGTCGCTCATCGGCGTCTCGCTCCGTCCTCCTCGATTGGGGCTCGATTGGAGAGGACCCTAATCAGGGGGAACGACCAGCGTCATTACATCTGAGCGGAAATTGAGCATAACGATCCGGCGGCAAAGGGACACTCCGCGTGAAGGGGGCGCATGAAGCGTGCCGGGGTCGCGCAGGCGTACCGGGTGGGTAACGGAAGCCCCTGTGCCCCCGCAACCCTCTTGACGGGGCGGGCGTCCATCAGCATGGATGCGGTGTTGCCACACCACGGCCGGACGGAGGGCGCGGGTTGAGACTGCTGCTCGTGGAGGACGACGACCACGTCGCCGCAGCCCTGTCGGCGGTGCTGGCCCGGCACGGATTCGACGTCACCCACGCCCGCAGTGGCGAGGAGGCGCTCCAGGCGCTGCTGCCCGACCGGGGCGCCCCGTACGCGGTCGTCCTCCTCGACCTCGGGCTGCCCGACCAGGACGGATTCGAGGTGTGCGGCAGGATCCGCAAACGTGCCGCCACCCCCGTCATCATGGTCACCGCCCGCGCCGACACCCGGTCCAAGATCCACGGTCTCAACCTCGGCGCCGACGACTACGTGGTGAAGCCGTACGACACGGGCGAACTCCTCGCCCGCATCCACGCGGTCGCCCGGCGCACCCCGCACACCGACGGCGTTCCGGACGAGCAGCACGACACCGACGGCCCGCGGGCGCTGCGCCTCGGCCCGCTGACCGTCGAACTGCCCAACCGGCAGGCCGTGGTGGACGGCACGCCCGTACCGCTCACCCGCAAGGAGTTCGACCTGCTGGCGCTGCTCGCCCAGCGGCCCGGTGTCGTCTTCCGCCGCGAGCAGATCATCAGCGAGGTGTGGCGCACCAGTTGGGAGGGTACTGGGCGCACCCTGGAGGTCCACGTCGCCTCGCTCCGCTCCAAGCTGGGCCTGCCGGCCCTCATCGAGACGGTCCGCGGGGTCGGCTACAAACTCGTCGTCCCGGCCGCCTGACCACCGGACGGGCCCGTGCGCACCCGACTCCTCCCGCTCCTCATCCTCCTGCTGGCAGGAGTGCTGCTCGCCCTGGGCTTCCCGCTCGCCGCGAGCATCGCCGCCGCACAGCAGCAGCGGCTCGTCGTCGACCGGATCGACGACACCGCGCGCTTCGCCTCGCTCGCCCAGTACGTCACCGCCCGGCCGTTCGACCCCGGCGCCGGGAACGACGAGCGGCTCGGCACCCTGCGCGACGAACTCCTCCGCTATGAGGACGTCTACGACATCCGGGTCGGCATCTTCTATCGCGACAGCCGTGCCATGGCTGTCGCCCCCGTCGACTGGGCCGTCCCGGAGCAGGGGGAGGGGCGGCGCGCCTTCCAGGAGGCGCTCGCCGGACGGCGTAGCCACGACCCCGGTCAGGTGTGGCCCTTCGAGCACCGCAGGCTGACCGTCGCCTCCCCCGTCATCCGGGACGGCGATGTCGTCGCGGTGGTCGTCACCGACTCGCCCACCGGCCGCCTGCGGTCGCGCATCCTGCACTCCTGGCTGCTCCTCGCCGCGGGCGAGACCGCCGCCATGCTGCTGGCCGTGGCGGCGGCCTTCCGGCTCACCGGATGGGTGCTCAGGCCCGTGCGTACGCTCGACACCGCCACCCACGGCATAGCGACCGGCCGGATGAACTCCCGGGTCGCGGTGGACAGCGGGCCGCCCGAACTGCGGCTGCTGGCCCGGTCGTTCAACGAGATGGCCGACCACGTCGAGGAAGTCCTGGAACAGCAGCGCGCCTTCGTCGCCGACGCCTCGCACCAGCTGCGCAACCCGCTCGCCGCGCTGCTGCTGCGCATCGATCTGCTCGCCCTGGACCTGCCCGAGGGACACGAGGAGGTCGCGTCCGTCCGGGCGGAGGGCAAGCGGCTGGCCCGGGTCCTCGACGACCTGCTGGACCTGGCACTCGCCGAACACGCCCCCGCGGACCTCCAGCTGACCGATATCGCCGAGCTCGTCACCGACCGGGTGGGTGCCTGGTCGCCGGTGGCCGACCGGGGACAGGTCGCGCTGACCTACAGCGGGCCGTCCGCCACGACGGGCTGGGCGGACCCGGTGGCGCTCTCCAGCGCGCTCGACGCGGTGGTGGACAACGCCCTGAAGTTCACGCCCGGGGGCGCAGACGTATCCGTCAGCGTCTCCGTGGACGGCGACACGGTGGGCATCACCGTCGCCGACCGGGGCCCCGGTCTGACCGAGGAGGAACTCGCCCGGATCGGTGACCGCTTCTGGCGCAGCAGCAGGCACCAGAACGTCGCGGGCTCGGGCCTCGGGCTGTCCATCTCCCGCGCCCTCCTCGCGGCGGGCGGTGCCACGCTCTCGTACACCCACAACACCCCGAGCGGGCTGCGGGCGGTGATCCGGGTGCCCCGCGACCGCGGCGAGAGGATCCCGGTGACCTAAGTGGCCCGGCGGTCTCGCTTCGCCACCACGGCCTCACCTTTGTGGCTTCACTGTTGCGAAGAACCGTCCCGCTACGGCTTGGCCGACAGGTAGTACCGCAGCGCTCCCGTGTGGAGGTCCAGAGGGTCGGTGAAAATCGCCGTCCGGAGGTCCACTTTCTGCGCGGCGTGAACCTTCTGTCCTATGCGATCGCGGCTGTTCATCACCGACCGGGTGACGCTTTCCGCCAGCTCCGGGTCCGCGTGATCCATGGTGATCAGGAGATTCGCGACCGCGATCGTCTGTACGGCCTGGGTGGCGCGCAGCTCCGGGTAGGCGTCCGCCGGCATGACGGCCGCCCTGTAGTAGCGCGTCTCAGGACCGAGGTCGTGCAGCGGCCCTATGAGGTCGCCCAGCGGCACGAGCCGGATGGACAGCCGCTTGCCCAAGGACTGCACGGCGTTGGTCGGCAGCCCGCCCGACCAGAAGAACGCGTCGATCTCGCCCCGTTCCAACAGGGTGGGCATCTGGTCGATGCCCACCCTGGCCGGCCGGATGTCCTTGTCGAAGTCGAGCCCGGCCGCCTTGAGCAGCCTCCTGGTGATCAGCTGCACCCCGGACTGGTCCGTGCCGACGCCGACCCGCATGCCCTTCAGGTCGCGTGCCGAGCGCACCCGCGAGCCCTTCTCGACCACCAGCTGGATGTAGTCGTCGTAGAGCCGCGCGCACGCCCGCAGCCCCGCGGCACCGGGCCGTCCCTGATCGCGGTAGGTGGCGACGGCGTCCGCGGTGGCCAGCGTGAAATCGGCCTCGCCCGACGTGAGCTGCCGCAGATTGTCCAGCGACCCCTGACTGCGCCGGAGCCGCACATCCAGGGAGGGCATGTCCCTGGCGAGATCCTCCTTCAGCAGATCGCCGTACTTCGCGTACACACCCGTCGGCACCCCGGTGGCGAACGACATCCGTCCGCTCGACGACGAGCCGTGCGCTGACACCAGCCACCACACCAGCAGGGCGAGCACGGCGGCAGCAGCCGCGCCCGCCTGTACGGCGCGGCGGCGTCCGGGGCGGGGCAGCCGGGGAAACATGGCCGGATACTGCCAGTCCCGGCCGGGCCGCGGCAGGGGTGTGCGGGAAGACATGTGCGGCGCGGACGGCTCGTGGTACCCGGCCGGCCGCTCCGGCGGAGCACGCCGACGAGGTTCCCGGTGGCCCCTGCCCGCATGTGGCGCCCGGGGACGATGCGGGAGCTTCTCCCGGCCCCCCTTACTCTTGAGTGATGACCAGCAGCAGCGACCGGAGCCAGACAGTGGACGTTAAGGGAACGTACGAGGTGCGCACCTACGGGTGCCAGATGAACGTCCACGACTCCGAGCGGCTTTCCGGTCTGCTGGAGGACGCGGGCTACGTCCGCGCCCCCGAGGGCACCGGCGAGGGCGATGCCGACGTCGTCGTCTTCAACACCTGCGCGGTGCGCGAGAACGCCGACAACAAGCTCTACGGCAACCTCGGCCGCCTGGCCCCCATGAAGCAGAAGCGGCCCGGCATGCAGATCGCCGTCGGCGGCTGCCTCGCGCAGAAGGACCGCGACACGATCGTCAAGCGCGCCCCCTGGGTCGACGTCGTCTTCGGCACGCACAACATCGGCAAGCTGCCCGTGCTGCTGGAGCGCGCCCGCGTCCAGGAGGAGGCGCAGGTCGAGATCGCCGAGTCGCTGGAGGCGTTCCCCTCGACGCTGCCGACGCGCCGCGAGAGCGCTTACGCGGCCTGGGTCTCCATCTCCGTCGGCTGCAACAACACCTGTACGTTCTGCATCGTCCCGGCGCTGCGCGGCAAGGAGAAGGACCGCCGTCCGGGCGACATCCTCGCCGAGGTCGAGGCGCTCGTCGCCGAGGGCGTCAGCGAGATCACGCTGCTCGGCCAGAACGTCAACGCCTACGGCTCCGACATCGGCGACCGCGAGGCGTTCTCCAAGCTGCTGCGCGCCTGCGGGAAGATCGAGGGCCTGGAGCGCGTGCGCTTCACCTCCCCGCACCCCCGTGACTTCACCGACGACGTCATCGCCGCCATGGCGGAGACGCCCAACGTGATGCCGCAGCTGCACATGCCGCTCCAGTCGGGCTCGGACACCGTCCTCAAGGCGATGCGCCGCTCGTACCGCCAGGAGCGCTTCCTCGGGATCATCGAGAAGGTGCGCGCCGCCATGCCGGACGCCGCCATCTCCACCGACATCATCGTGGGCTTCCCCGGCGAGACCGAGGAGGACTTCGAGCAGACCATGCACGTCGTGCGCGAGGCGCGCTTCGCGAACGCCTTCACCTTCCAGTACTCCAAGCGCCCCGGCACCCCTGCGGCCGAGATGGACGGCCAGATCCCCAAGGAGGTCGTGCAGGCGCGCTACGAGCGCCTCGTCGCCCTCCAGGAGGAGATCTCCTGGGACGAGAACAAGAAGCAGGTCGGCCGGGTCCTGGAGGTCATGGTCGCCGAGGGCGAGGGCCGCAAGGACGACGCGACGCAGCGTCTGTCGGGCCGCGCCCCCGACAACCGCCTGGTGCACTTCACCAAGCCGGACGAGCCGGTCCGGCCGGGCGACGTGGTGACCGTCGAGATCACCTACGCCGCGCCGCACCACCTGCTCGCCGAGGGCCCGACCCTCGCGGTGCGCCGCACGGCCGCCGGCGACGCCTGGGAGAAGCGCAACGCCGCTCCCGCCGCCAAGCCGGCCGGTGTCATGCTCGGCATCCCGACCATCGGCGCCCCCGCCCCGGCGGCTTCCCC
>NZ_JAINFC010000467.1 GCF_020740835.1 Streptomyces sp. UNOC14_S4 | reverse complement strand
GGTCGTCCCCACGGCCGACTCGGGGGGGGAGGAGTCGGGCCGGGTTAGACACGGTCGCGAACGATCCGTGACTTCCATGGTGTACCCGAGAGCCTTCTCAGGCAAACCCACACGCCTCAGCTTACGCCGAATGGAGGGCCCCTATGCTCGGCATCGTGGAAAACCACTCGTTGCCCCGGACGGCCGCGTTCTTTGATCTGGACAAGACGGTCATTGCCAAGTCGAGCACGCTCACCTTCAGCAAGTCCTTCTACCAAGGTGGCTTGATCAACCGACGCGCCGTGCTGCGCACCGCATACGCGCAGTTCGTGTTCCTGGCCGGCGGAGCCGATCACGACCAGATGGAGCGGATGCGCGAGTATCTCTCCGCCCTCTGCCGGGGCTGGAATGTGCAGCAGGTGCGTGAGCTCGTCGCGGAGACCCTGCACGAACTCATCGATCCGATCATTTACGACGAGGCCGCCTCTCTCATCGAAGCACACCACACCGCGGGCCGCGATGTGGTGATTGTGAGCACCTCCGGCGCCGAGGTCGTCGAGCCGATCGGTGAACTCCTCGGAGCGGACCGCGTCGTCGCCACACGGATGGTCGTCGAGGACGGCACCTTCACCGGCGAAGTGGAGTACTACGCCTATGGCCCGACCAAGGCGGAGGCCATCAGGGAGCTCGCCGCGTCGGAGGGTTATGACCTCTCCCGCTGCTATGCCTACAGCGACTCGGTGACCGATATCCCGATGCTGGAAACGGTCGGACACCCCCACGCGGTCAATCCGGATCGCGCCCTGCGCCGGGAAGCGACCGCCCGCGACTGGCCGGTCCTGTCCTTCAGCCGCCCGGTGCGACTCAAGCAGCGCCTTCCGGCGTTCTCCATGCCCTCGCGCCCCGCCCTTGTCGCGGCAGCCGCGGTCGGCGCCGCGGCCCTGACGGCGAGCCTGGTCTGGCTCACCAGCCGACGCCGCACATGCCGCGCATCGAGTGCCCCTATTGCCCGCTTTTGAGGTAAAAAGCAAAGAACTGCGGCTTGGACTTCCGCTTCGCGGACGACAGGAGTAGAAAGGAATCAACGGCCCGCGAGACCAGGGACATCCGGGAGGACGCCCTTCACGCACCATGGCCCACGGACCGAGCATGAACGTCGGGCACCCACGCGACGCCGACCCGTCGATTACGGGCCAG
Organism: Streptomyces sp. UNOC14_S4; assembly: GCF_020740835.1. Taxonomy (GTDB): domain Bacteria; phylum Actinomycetota; class Actinomycetes; order Streptomycetales; family Streptomycetaceae; genus Streptomyces. The sequence continues at coordinate 4,782 of NZ_JAINFC010000467.1, read as the reverse complement.
CCGCACCAGGGGCGGGCAAAGTTCCCGACCTGATGGGCGAGCATCGTGCACGCATGGTAACCCGGCGAACATGCCAGCGGCGGTACTGGACTTGACCGGTACCGCCGCAACCCTGTGAGCGCGATGTTCACGCCTTCGGGAAACTTTCACGCACTTCCGAGGCTCTGTCCTCGTCTCTCCGACGGCCAGCCCTCGGCCTCTTCAGACCCGGTTCCCACCACTCCGGAACCCATCCGGAACCCCACCGGGCAGCCCCTCCCCCTGGGACACCCCCGGAGGAAGACCGAGTCCGTCACGCGGCTCCGCGCTGGAGCGCCTCACAGACGGCCGTGCTCTCCCGCACCCCGAGCTCCACGGCGCGCGCGCAATGGACGATCCACGCGGCGACCCCCTCAGGAGTTCCGGAGACATAGCCCTCGAGCGCCGCCGCGTAGGCGTCCCGACCGAGTTCGGCGTGCCCCACCTCCGCCGGACAGATGGACTTGGGGTCGAGGCCGCTGCCGACGAGCACGATCCGTTCGGCGGCCCGCGCCACCAACCCGTTGCACGAGCCGAAGGGGCGCAGCGCCAGCAGCTCGCCGTGCACCACGGCCGCTGTCACCAGCGCGGAGGCCTCGCTCCCCGCGATCAGCAGACTCGCGAGTCCGTCCAGCCGCCCGGAGACCTCCGAGGCGCTCGGCAGCTCCAGTCCGATCAGGGGCTCGTCGACCGGCTCTCCCTCGAACCGCGGCCGCCCCACCGTGTCGTCGGGCCGGCTGCCACCCGCCGCGACCAGGTGCAGCCTGGCCAGCGCCCGCAGCGGCGACTGCCGCCACACGCTGAGCAGCTGACCCGCCTCGGCGGTGAGCCGCAGGGCGGCGCCGACCGTCCTCGGCTCGCCCTCGACGCCGAAGTCGGTGCGGCGACGCACCTCTTCGAGCGCCCAGTCGGCCCCGGCGAGCGCCGCGGAAGCACGCGCTCCGCGGAGTGCCGCCTCGGAGGCGATCTCATTGCTGCGGCGGCGCATCACCCGGTGCCCATAGACGCGGTCCACCGCCTTGCGCACGGAGTCCACGGAGTCGGCGACACCGGGGAGCGAGCCCAGGGCCACGAGCGGATCGGCAGTCGTACTCATGGGTGAAACAGTACGCACTTCGGCTTCACACCCCTCGAAGGAGTGGTCTTCTTCACGCGCAGCTCTCACCTTCCGCGGCCATCGCCCTACGCTTGGTGAACATGAAGATCGCTTTCGTAGGCAAGGGCGGCAGCGGGAAGACCACGCTGTCCTCACTGTTCATCCGCCATCTCGCCGCGGATCGCGCCCCTCTGATCGCGGTGGACGCGGACATCAACCAGCACCTCGGCGCGGCGCTCGGACTGGACGACGAAGAGGCCGCCGCACTGCCCGCGATGGGCGCCCAGCTCCCTTTGATCAAGGACTATCTGCGGGGCTCCAACCCGCGTATCACCTCCACCGCCACAATGATCAAGACGACTCCGCCGGGCCGGGGCTCCCGGCTGCTGCGGATCGTCGAGGACAACCCCGTCTACGCGGCGTGCGCGCGGGACGTCCCGCTGGACGACGACACCTCCGTCCGGCTGATGGCGACCGGCCCCTTCACCGAGTCCGACCTCGGGGTCGCCTGCTACCACTCGAAGGTCGGCGCGGTCGAGCTGTGCCTCAACCACCTCGTCGACGGACCCGGCGAGTACGTCGTCGTCGACATGACGGCGGGGAGCGATTCCTTCGCGTCCGGGATGTTCACCCGCTTCGACATGACGTTCCTGGTCGCCGAGCCCACGCGCAAGGGGGTCTCGGTCTACCGCCAGTACAAGGAGTACGCACGGGACTTCGGTGTCGCCCTGAAGGTGGTCGGCAACAAGGTGCAGGGCGCGGACGATCTCGACTTCCTGCGCGCGGAGGTCGGCGACGACCTGCTGGCCACCGTCGGCCACTCCGACTGGGTGCGGGCCATGGAGAAGGGCCGCCCGCCACGCTTCGGTCTGCTCGAGGAGGCCAACCGCGCGACGCTGCGCACGCTGCGCGAGACGGTGGATGCCACATACGAGGCACGTGACTGGCCGCGCTATACGCGCCAGATGGTGCACTTCCACCTGAAGAACGCGGAGAGCTGGGGCAACGCGAAGACGGGCGCCGATCTGGCGGCCCAGGTCGATCCCGCATTCGTCCTGGGAGAACACGAGGCCTCCACCGCCCCACAACTGGCCTGACATCGCTCACAACCGACCAGATAAAAACACTCATTCACCCGAAGGAGGGAACGGCTCCTTTATTCGACCAAGCCCCCTTCCTCCGGCCTTTACTCTGCATTACGATTCGTTTACCGAGCGTTGATACGCCCCGCCATCGCAGCCGCTCCCGCCGCTGCACGCCGTGACCACGGCCCGGGTTTCACCCGTCGCCGCGCAGCCCCGACGAAGACGGGAACGCCCAATGCAGCCTCAGTCGACGAATACACAGTTCGAGGGAGAGAGCCCTCCCGACCGATCCACCTGGCGGCAGGATCTCCCCGCTTCCGCCGTCATTTTCCTGATTGCCATGCCGCTGTCACTGGGCATTGCCCTGGCCACCGGCGCACCGCTCCGTTCCGGCCTGATCGCGGCGGCGGTCGGCGGCATCGTGGCCGGCCTGCTGGGAGGTGCCCCACTGCAGGTCAGCGGGGCCGCCACCGGGCTCGTCGTGGTGACGGCCGAGCTCGTACAGCGCTACGGCTGGCGGGCCACCTGCGCGATCACCGTACTCGCCGGCCTGACCCAACTGGCCCTCGGTGCCGCACGGGTGGCCCGCGCGGCGCTGGCCGTCAGCCCGGCCATCGTCCACGGCATGCTCGCGGGCATCGGCACTTCCATCGCCCTCGGGCAGGTGCACGTGGTCCTCGGCGGCAGCCCGTACAGCTCCGTCCCGGCGAATCTCGCCGCGCTGCCCTCGGTGCTGACCGATCCGCACCCGTCGGCCCTGCTCGTCGGGGCGGTCGCTCTGGCCGTCCTGATCGTCTGGCCCCGGCTGCCCGGCCGCGTCGGCCGACTGCTGCGTACGGTCCCGGCGCCGCTCGCCACCGTGGTCGTGGCGACCGCCGCGGCCACCGGTCTGACCCTGCCCCGGGTGTCCCTGCCCGGCTCGCCGCCCGAGTGGGGGCCGCAGGTCCTTCCCGCGCTGCCGTCCGTGCCGATGCTCGGGGTGTTCACGGCCGTCCTGACGGTCACCCTGGTGGCGAGCATGGAGTCACTGCTCTCCGCGGTGGCAGTGGACCGGCTGCGAGCCGAACGCTCCGGGGAGCCGACCGACGGAAGGGCGGATTCCGCAGCACTGGACCGGGAGCTCCTCGGCCAAGGGGCGGCCAATGTGGTGTCCGGGCTGCTCGGCGGACTGCCGATCGCCGGTGGCGCGCTGCGCGGCTCGGCGAACGTCCGGGCAGGCGCTGCCACCCGCAAGTCCACGGTCCTGCACGGAATCTGGGTGCTCGCGTGCGCGGCGCTGCTCGCCTCCGCGCTGGAGCTGATCCCCCTGGCCGCGCTGGCCGCTCTGGTGATGGCCTCGGGCGTCAGGATGGTGAGCTTCGCCCACATCAAGCATGTGCAGCGGCACCGGGAGTTCCCGATGTACGCGGCCACGCTGGCGTCGGTCGTGCTGTTCGGCGTGCTCCAAGGGCTCATGGTCGGCGTGGTGGTGGCCGGTTTCCTCTCACTGCGGCGGCTCGCTCACACCCATATCACCGTGAAGGAGGAGGAAAGTTCATACCGGGTCGTCGTCAGCGGCCAGTTGACGTTCCTGGCGGTGCCGCGGCTGAGCCGGGCACTGACCCAGGTGCCGGTGGGAGCCAGCGTGGCGGTCGAGCTGGGTGGTTCGTTCATGGACCACGCCGCGTACGACACCCTTCAGTCCTGGAGCAACGCCCACCGTTCGCAGGGGGGATGGGTCGCCCTCCGCGGGCGCGGCGGGCAGCCGATCGCGGAGCCTTCCAGCACGCACAACTGCCGCCCCTGGACGCCCTGGCGCAACCACCATTGCACCCGCCCCATCGCCTTCCAGGGCTCCCTGGATCCCGGTGGCGGACACCAGCTCCTCGGCGGGGTCACCGCGTTCCAGCGCCACACGGCACCACTCGTGCGGGACGAGCTGGCGCGGCTGGCCCTGGAAGGACAGCGCCCTACCCAGCTCTTCCTCACCTGCGCCGACTCCCGCCTGGTGACCAGCATGATCACCTCCAGTGGGCCCGGCGATCTGTTCACCGTGCGCAATGTGGGCAATCTGATGCCGCCGCCCGGGGCCGAGAGCAGCTGCGATTCGGTCGGCGCCGCCGTGGAGTACGCGGTCGAGGTGCTGAAGGTCGGCTCCATCACCGTGTGCGGGCACTCCGGATGCGGGGCGATGCAGGCGCTGCTGGACACCGCCGACCAGTTGCCGGACGACGGGCAGACCTCGCTCACCCGCTGGCTGCGCCACGGCCGCCCCAGCCTGGCCCGGATGCAGCGGATCGGGCGGCTCGGCCGGGGCGAGGTCGCGGTGGCCGACCGGCCCGTGGTGGACGACGTCGAGCGCCTCGCGCTGGTCAATGTGATGCAGCAGCTCGATCACCTCATGGCTCACAGTTGCGTCGCCCGGCGCGTGGCCGAAGGCTCGCTCCAACTCCAGGGGATGTACTTCCACGTGGGCGAGGCACAGGCCTATGTGCTCGATCAGTGCTCCCGCACTTTCAAGGCGGTGCGGCCGGAAGTCCTCGACGCGGTCTGACGGGCCGTTGGTGACGGGAGCGCGTGGAAGCGCGCGGGAGGGGTGCGGCC
>NZ_JAINFC010000466.1 GCF_020740835.1 Streptomyces sp. UNOC14_S4 | reverse complement strand
GCCTGGACGTTCTGGCGGAGGCGGGGTGGGAGGGGTGGCTGTGCTGGGAGTACGAGCGGCGGTGGCATCCCGAGGCCGCGGCGTTTCCCGCCGTGACGACGGCGGGACGCGACTACCTGCGGTCGCTTCTCGGGTAGCGCCTACCGGAGGTGCCACTTGCGCTCCGCGAGCGACTGCGGGGCGGTTTTGCTGCGCCTATTGGGCTGCCACTTGTGCTCAGCACGCGACTGCGGGTTGTGTGGGGCCGGTCGCGCAGTTCCCCGCGCCCCTTACGGGGCGCCCCTCGGACGGTCAGGCGCGGGCAGCCGCGATCTGGCGGGACATGATCGTGGTCAGTTCGTACGCCGTGTGCGACGCCGCCACCGACGTGATCTCCGCGTGGTCGTAGGCCGGCGCCACCTCCACCAGGTCCGCCGACACCAGGTTGCAGGAGGACAGCCCGCGAATGATCTCCAGCAGCTCGCGGGACGTCAGGCCGCCCGCCTCCGGCGTGCCCGTGCCGGGAGCGTGGGCGGGGTCGAGGACGTCGATGTCGATGGAGATGTACAGCGGGCGGTCACCGATCCGCTGCCGCAGCTGGTCCGCGACCTCGTCGACGCCGCGCCGCATGACATCCGCGGACGTGACGATGCCGAAACCCATCTTCGCGTCGTCGTCCAGGTCCTTCTTGCCGTACAGCGGGCCGCGCGTGCCCACGTGAGAGAGGGCAGAAGTGTCGAGGATGCCCTCCTCGACGGCCCGGCGGAACGGCGTACCGTGCGTGTACTCGGCGCCGAAATACGTGTCCCAGGTGTCCAGGTGCGCGTCGAAGTGGAGCAGGGCCACCGGACCGTGCTTCTTCGCGACCGAACGCAGCAGCGGCAGCGCGATGGTGTGGTCACCGCCCAGCGTCATCAGCCGGGCACCGGTGCCGAGCAGGTCGTCGGCCGAGGCCTCGATCGTCTCGACGGCCTCGTCGATGTTGAAGGGGTTCGCCGCGATGTCACCGGCGTCGGCGACCTGCGCGAGCGCGAAGGGGGAGGCGTCCTGTGCCGGGTTGTACGGGCGCAGCAGTCGCGAGGCCTCACGGATGGCGTTCCCGCCGAACCGGGCGCCCGGCCGGTAGGAGACACCGGTGTCGAAGGGCACGCCCACGACCGCGACGTCGGCGGTGCCGACCTCGTCCAGGCGCGGCAGCCGGGCGAAGGTCGCCGGGCCCGCGTAACGCGGGATGCGGGAGGAGTCGACGGGGCCGCGCGGTTCACGGGGGGCAGGGGTGGCGCTCATGCGAAAGCCTCTCGAAATCACGGACGCGTCACGTTCGAATCAACGTCGGGGCGACTGCTGGGGATGTACCCGAGGGTAGGCAGGGCCGCGGATTCCGCACATGTACGGAGTGCAGGGTCCGGCCCTGCCTTATTGGACACGGCGTCCATCGAAAATCCGTCGGGGGAGAGAATGTTCCGTATGCCGATACCGAGCCGAGTACCGAGCCGTGCCGAACTGATCGACCACCTCGTCCGTACCCGTATCGCCGGGGCGGTAGCCACCCCGCGCGAGAACAACCTCGATCACTACCGCAAGCTCGCGGCGGGTAACCGGCACCATTGGCTCGGGCTGGAGCTCGGCGACCGCTGGCGGGACGAGCAGGACGTACTGGCCGTCATGGCGGAGCGCTGCGGCGTCAGCGACGACCTCGCCCACCGCTCCGGCCAGGACACGATCGACCCCGAGCTGACGGTGGACGCCCTGGAGCGCGCGGCGACGCTGCTGCGCAAGGCCGCCGAGGGGCGGCAGCGGGTGCTCCTCGCGACCGGCCACCCGGGCGGACTGCTGGACGTGCACCACATGACCGCGCGGGCGCTGCGGGCGGTGGGCTGCGAGATCGTCCGCGTCCCCCTCGGCCTGCGGGCCGACGAGGGCGCGGTCTGGCAGCTCGCGGACGTCGCGGTCTTCGAGGGCGGGGCCTCCCTCTGGCACACGCACTCGGGCGCGCCGATGGCCGCGATCCTCGACGGCCTGACCCGCGAGGGCAGCCCCCTGCCGGACCTGGTCGTGGCCGACCACGGCTGGGCCGGGTGCGCGGCGCAGCGCGGCATCGACGCGATCGGCTACGCGGACAGCAACGACCCGGCGCTCTTCCTGGCGGAAGCGGAGGGCACGCTGCGGGTGGCGATCCCTCTGGACGACCATGTCGCGGACCCGCGCTTCTACGAGCCGATGACGATGTATTTGCTGCACGCGGCGGGCTTGCGTGCCCCGTAAGGGGCGCGGGGAACTGCGCGACCAGCCACGACGCGACCCGCAGCCGCGCGCGCAGCGCAAGAGGCACCCCAGTGGGCGCAGCCGTCAGCGCGGCAACCGCACCGACAGCTCGTACAGCCTCGTCACCTGCTTCGGGTTCTGGTTGTCGTCGCTGACGAGCAGGAGACGGAGGACACCACCCGGCCCCCGGCCCGTCACGGCCAGCCCCTCCACGTTGTCCAGCAGAGGGTTCCGCTGCGGCTGCTTCGCCGTCGCGCCCAGCGACGGGCACGAGCCGAGGTCCGCGACCAGCGTCTTGCGGACGGCCCGCACCCCGGAACCCGGCAGCGTGGCGACGCCGCTCACGTCGCTCGCCCCGCGCGGGTCCGCGACGTACAGCCGCACCGTGTTGCCGGCCCCGGGCGTGAAGCCGCGTTCGAGGACGAGGAGGCGGCCGTCGCCCGTCGCGGTGGTCTCGGAGACGCCGAGGCCCGCGTCGACGGGGTAGGCGTACTGCCGGGACAGGCGGAAATCACGGGCGCCGTGCCGCTGCCAGGTCTGGAAACGTACGAGCGGGTGCCCGGCCGCGTCCGGGCCGTCGCCCTCCAGCGGCTCCTCCATGGAGGCGACCAGTGTGCGGCCCCCGGGCTGGAGGGTGAGGCCCTCGAAGGTCTGGTTGGCGCGGGCACGCCCGGCCGGGGCGACCCGCAGCGCGTCCGGCACGGGCAGCCGCCCCAGGAGCTTGCCGTCGCGGTCGTAGCGGCGGATCGACGGCTCGGTCTCCGACGTGATCAGCCGCGTGCCGTCCCGGTCGGCGACGAGGGCCTCGGAGTCGAGCTCGGCGCCCTTCTCGTCGGCGAGCTGCACGACGCGTACGGGCTTGGCGGCCGGTCCCTTCCGTACGTCCAGGGAGAACAGCTGGGAGCGGTCGGAGAGGGCGGCCACCGTGCCGTCCCGGTCCACGGCCAGCGCGGACAGGTTGCCCACGAACGCGCCCTGGAACGTCGTCTTGTCGAGCCCGTCGGAGAAGCCGTCGATCCGCGCGTACGGCGAGCAGGCGCGGGACGGGGACGGTCCGGCAGCCTGCGCGGCCGGAGCGGTGGCGGCGGACAGGCAGCTCGCCACCGCCAGTGCGGCGGCGGACGCGGCGAGCGCGGATCGGATACGCACGAGGGGCCTCCCGGGGCACAGGACATCGACACAGGACGTCGGCTCCGGACGACCCTAGAGGCCCTTGTGCCGTACGGGAGTTGAGTTATGGAAATGCCCGGGAACGTCTGGACGAACGGCCGGTTCTACATCCCCGGTACGAGCTGGATCACCAGGTCGATGAGTTTGATGCCGACGAACGGCGCGACGAGCCCGCCCAGCCCGTACAGGCTCAGGTTGCGGCGCAGCAGCGCGTGCGCGGTGGACGGGGCGTAGCGGACGCCGCGCAGGGCCAGCGGGATCAGGGCGACGATCACGAGCGCGTTGAAGATGATCGCGGAGGTGATGGCCGAGGTGGAGCTGTGCAGGCCCATGATGTTGAGCTTCTCCAGGCCCTCGTAGCCGGAGACGCCGCCGAACATGGCGGGCACGATCGCGAAGTACTTCGCCACATCGTTGCAGATCGAGAAGGTCGTGAGCGCGCCGCGCGTGATGAGCAGCTGCTTGCCCACCTCGACGATCTCGATGAGCTTGGTGGGGTTGGAGTCGAGGTCGACCATGTTCCCGGCCTCCTTGGCGGCGGAGGTGCCGGTGTTCATGGCGACGCCGACGTCCGCCTGGGCGAGGGCGGGCGCGTCGTTCGTGCCGTCGCCGGTCATGGCGACGAGGTTGCCGCCGGCCTGCTCCTCACGGATGCGGGCCAGCTTGTCCTCGGGGGTGGCCTCCGCGATGAAGTCGTCCACGCCCGCCTCGGCGGCGATGGCCTTGGCGGTCAGCGGGTTGTCACCGGTGACCATGACGGTCTTGATGCCCATGGCGCGCAGGTCGGCGAAGCGCTCGGCGATGCCGGGCTTGACGACGTCCTTGAGGTGGACCGCGCCCAGCACGCGGGCGCCGTCGGGGTCCTCGATGGCCACGAGCAGGGGCGTGCCGCCGCCCGCCGCGATGGAGTCGACGATCCAGCGGGCGTCCTCGGGCACATGGCCGCCGCGGCGGTCCACCCACTGGACGACCGCGGCGCCCGCGCCCTTGCGGATACGGCAGAAGTCCCCCTCGAAGGCGAAGTCGACACCGCTCATCCGGGTCTGCGCGGAGAACGGTACGAAGCGGCCGTGGGTGAAGTCGCCGCTGTGGTGACGGATGCCGTACTGCTCGGCGAGCGTGACGATGGAGCGGCCCTCGGGCGTCTCGTCGGAGAGCGAGGACAGCTGGGCCGCGTCCGCGAGGAGTTCGTGCGTGATCCCCTTGACGGGTACGAAGGAGGCCGCCTGCCGGTTGCCGAAGGTGATGGTGCCCGTCTTGTCCAGCAGCAGGGTGTTGACGTCGCCCGCGGCCTCGACGGCGCGGCCCGACAGGGCGAGGACATTGCGCTGCACCAGCCGGTCCATGCCCGCGATGCCGATCGCGGAGAGCAGGGCGCCGATCGTGGTGGGGATCAGCGTCACCAGCAGCGCGACCAGCACGGTGATCGACTGCGGGGCGCCCGCCCAGTCGGCCATGGGCTGGAGCGAGACCACGGCCAGGATGAAGATCACGGTGAGCGAGGCGAGCAGGATGTTCAGCGCCAGCTCGTTGGGGGTCTTCTGCCTGCTGGTGCCCTCGACCAGGGAGATCATGCGGTCGAGGAAGGTGTGGCCGGGGCGGGAGACGATCCGTACGACGATCCGGTCCGACAGCACCGTCGTACCGCCCGTCACGCCCGAGCGGTCGCCGCCCGCCTCCCGGATGACCGGCGCGGACTCACCCGTGATCGCCGACTCGTCCACGGCGGCGACCCCGTCGACGACCTCGCCGTCGCCCGGCACGACGCCGCCCGCCTCGACGACCACGACGTCGTGCGGGCGCAGGTCGGCCGCGGGGACGTTCCGCTCCTCCCAGTCGCGGTGGTCCATGCCCACGTGCCACTTGCTCAGCCGCCGTGCCACGATCGTCGACCGCGTCCTGCGGAGCGACTCCGCCTGTGCCTTGCCGCGGCCCTCCGCTACGGCCTCGGCGAGGTTGGCGAAGACGACGGTCAGCCAGAGCCAGCCGCTGATCAGCCAGGTGAAGACGGAGGGGTCGAGCACGGCGGAGAGCGTCGTGAGCACCGAACCGACCTCGACCACGAACAGCACGGGGTGCTGGACCATGACCCGGGGGTGCAGCTTGCGGCATGCCTCCGGCAGGGCGGCGAGCAGATGCTTGGGGTCGATGCCGGTGCCTGCCTGGACGCGGCGGTGGCGGCGCGGCGGCCTGGTCGTGGGTGGCGGGGCGCTCTCGTGCGTCTGCTTCTGTTCGGGGACCAGCTGCAGCATGGTGGCCTTCGGTCGGGTGGTCAGGCGGTCGGGTGGAACGATCACCTCACCCAACCGTCCGGTTACCACCCGTACACGGTCCCTGACGGGGCCTTGTCGCGGTGGGCCTCCGGCCTTACGCGGCTTTGACGGCGCGGCGGGTGTCTGCGGCCGGTGCGCCTGCCGCGCTCGTGGACCGGTGCGCCCGCCGGGGTGCCTCTTGCGCTGCGCGCGCGGCTGCGGGTCGTCTTCGGCTGGTCGCGCAGTTCCCCGCGCCCCTGATGGGGGCGCGCCCCGTCCGGGGGCCCGGGGGGGCGGAGCCCCCGGAAG
>NZ_JAINFC010000465.1 GCF_020740835.1 Streptomyces sp. UNOC14_S4 | reverse complement strand
CCGCTCGCCCAGAAAGGCCCTTCCCGATGACGCCCTTCCTCGCTGACCTCCTGATAGACGCCTCCTGCTGCGCGCAGCATCGCCTCGACGGGGCCGGCGCACGCCTGCCGTACCCGGCGCTCACCCCGGCCCTCCACGCCGACGAAGCCCGGCAGGAAGAGAACCGCACCCGGTGCCGGCAGAAGGCACTCGAGCTGCTGGAGCGCGCGGAAGAGCTCGTCCACCTGCTCAGCGCCACACCGCGCCGCAGCGCAGCCCCCAGGGCATCTGCTGCGCACCCGCCCGCAGGCCGGCACGCACATCACGCGGTGGAACACAGCCAGGGCGATACGGGAATCCTTCGGGCTTGCCGTGAGGTGTTCGCCGCCCACGGAGACCCTGGAGCCCTGCCCACGACGGACATCGTGGAGGCCCTGCGCTCGACAAAGGGGCCTGCCTTGGGCACCTGGCAGTGCGAAGACCTCACCCCCCGACGCCTGGCCATCCTGCTGTCCCCCTACAGCATCCGCTGGCACAATATCCGCCTGCCCGACGGCACCCAGCGCAAGGGCTACCGGCGCTCCGAGTTCACCGCCGCGCTGCGCCGACACCGCCCGGACCTGCCAGGCAATCCCGCCCGCCATGACGAGCGCGCCGCGTGAGCACCACGAGAACTCCCCCGAAGACGCTGACGTCCCTCGACGCACGGGTGGAGAGCGCAACGGGCTGGAGCATCGACGCACTGTGGGCGACCGGCGTCCATGCCGAGGAGGGGCTCGCGGATGTGGTGGCCGCGCACCGCGCGCTGGCGGACGCGGAGCGGGGTGTCACCTTCTACCGCACCCTGCTCCACCGCCTCTCCAACGGCGAGTTCGAGGTCGAAAACGCCCTCTTCCAACGCATCGACCGCACCGTCGCCCAGCTGCAGGACGCCGCCGCCCAGCGTGACGAGCGCGCCGCCGAACTGCTGCGCACGCTCAAGCCCTTCGAAGAACGCAACCGATCCCGCCTGGCACCTACCGGGGCTGATCTTCTCCATGCCGATTACGCCGCGTTGGTGGCCATCGCCCCCGGCGGCGCGGTACTGCGCGAGCACCTGCTCACCCACCGCATGTCCGTCACCACCCCCTCCGGCAACCGCATCACCTGGCCCGCCTTCCAACGGCTCGAAACCCAGGGCCTGGTGAACCGGGACACCACACGGCCTCTGCACACGGGGCAGCCCATCACGCTGACCGATGCCGGCCGCGTCTGCCTGACCCGAACCCGCCAGACCACGCCCGCGGTGCAGACCGTCCCGACCACCGCGCCCGTGGCTGCGCAGACGGTCCGGCTCCGCCGACGCTGACGATGCCACGGTTCCTCGCCGCGGATGACACCTGATCGAAGAAAACCGTTGACCCATCCCGAACATGACCTGCCCGACCTGTCCGCCCTGGACTTCCGTCTCGAGGGATACACCCTGGCTGACGGGAGTGATGAGTACCTCTTCCACGCTCTGACCACGAACCACGACTGCCTGGCTCCGCTGGTCACCCACCACACCGACGACGGCCGGAACAGTTACCTCGTCCTGCTTGACACAGCGGCCACCTGGGACATCCCCGGGAGCCCGCAGCTGCTGGCCATGACGCTGACCCGGGACCCGGACAAGTGGACCTTCCGCTTCGACGCCGAGCGCCATCCTCTGATCTCCCTGGCCCAGCGGTGGCTGATCGTCCGAGGGGCGGCACCGGACGCCGTCCGGGTGCCGCCGGAGCGCACGGGAGCACGGCCGGCCGATGCGCTCACCACCGTGCTGGAAGAGCAGCTGATGACCTCCGGTACCCGGTACGACGTCGTCGAGCACTACACCGACGACTGTGCCGAGTACGAGACGTCCGTGCTGGCCCTCGACACCGACCCCACCAGCGCCGACAAGCCGTACCGCCTCTTTCTCGAAACGTGGTCACCCGACAGCCCGACCTACACCCTGCGCGAAGGAGCCTTCCGCAACGCCGAAGCAGCGTGGGAGTGGATGGAGAGCCGCGAGGGACCCCTTCCGGCGCCGCGCACCTCTATCCCCGGCGTGCTCGCCACGTCCAGGGCCGGGGCCGCCCGCACCACCACCCGCAGATCGCCCCAGCCACCCCCGGCGGCCCTCCCGCCTGCCAAGCCGCCGACACCTCCGTCGCCAGGGCTCCGGCGCTGACCGGGTGGGTCTGCCCACAGCCGCCCCAGCCGGGCGGTGGCGGGTGCCTGCTTATAGCGCGCGATCACCGGTTATCCAAACCGGCCGTCATCCAGACCCTGGAAGCACTACATCCGTATTCGCCCAGGGAGTTGATTGATGAGTGACGACGAGGTGCTGGCACTGTTCGGCGCACGGATCGAGCAGTCCCTCGGCCGCACCCTCACCGACCTCCAGCAGCACATCGCGACCACACCGCACCCGGACGCGGGCCTCGCGGGGATCGTGGAGGCGTACGCCCGGCTCTCCGAATTGCAGCAGACGCTGGAAGGCCACCACGACGTACTGCTCGAACGACTCGGCGCCGCGGAAGACGGCCTGAGTGAACCCGACGGATGGCCACTGCTCGAAGCCGCGGGCGCGGTCACCGAGGCGCTGGCCGCCCGTGACGCCCAGGCCACGGCCCTGCTCCGCCTCGTCGACCGCCACGCCTCCCTTCCCATGACCGGCCCGGTGGCGGCGCAAGCCCGACGGGCGGCCGCAGCCACCGCCCACTCCCCGAACTACCCGCTCGCGACAGCGCCAGTACCGGCCGCGAGCACCACACCGCCAACCGCCACCCACACCGAGGCGCCGGCCCGCCGCCGGTGAACCACCCTTTTCCACCCTGTCGTTGATGTTGAGGTTTGTGTGAGCGTTGCTCTGCGCCCGTCCAGCAAGGACGGCGTCATCGAGGCCGCCTTCGGCCACAGCGTCGAGGAACTGCACCAGTTGCAGGCCACCGCGTCGGTCTCGCCGGCCGTGCAGCGCATGCTCGAGCTGCGGAGATTTCTCACCGTCGCCGAAGACCACCTGGACGAGGTCCGCGACCGCCTCCACACGGCCACCGCCCCCGGCCAGGAACCGGCAGCCGAGGACCTGGCCGTCGACATCCAGTGGCTGGCGACAGCCACCACGGCCAAAGCCCAGTACGTCCAGGCCATCGACGAGCTGCTGCGCACCATGCCCACCAGCTCCTCCCGGCCTGCAGCTGCCCGCCCAGTGGCCACGGCCCTGCCGGTGCCGCCAGCGGCAACGGCCTCCACCACGCCCGCCATACGTCGCAATCGCTGACGCGCCGGCGCCCGGTACTCAGCCCTCTTCCCGAGCATCGTGCGCAACGCTGCCCGTACTCGCTGACCTTCTGCAAGGAGCCCTTCGGTGACCGCCACCACCTTCACGTCCCCGACCTCCCGCATCAACGATCTGCAGCGCGTCGAGGAGTCCCTGGCGATGATCGCCCCGCGCTGGAGCGTGTGGACGCTGCAAACCCTCCAGCAAACCGGCCGCCTGCGCTACCACGAGGTGCGCGAGAAGCTGCCCTGGCTCAAAGATCCCGCAATCTCCCAGCGACTGGCGGCCCTGGCCGACCACGGACTCGTCCACCGCACCGCCACCGACGGATGCCCGGTCTACTACGCCCTCACCGACCGAGGACGCGAACTCGCCCCCGCCCAGGATGCACTGGCCGCCTGGGCCAGCGCATACCTGGAGGGCACCGGCCCCACCGCCCGCGCCGAGCAGGTCGAGGACGCCCTCAAGCTCATCACCCCGCGCCACGCCACCGCCGTCCTGTGGGCACTGCGGACCAACGGCCCGATGCGCAGCGGCGAGCTGGCCCGCGAAGTAGCCCCCGGCCTGTCCCCGATGGTGATCACCTCCCGGCTGCGACAGCTGGGCGCCGACGGTCTCGTCGAGCGCGTCACCGACAACCACCGCTCGCCCTACCAACTCACCGCCGCCGCCCGCGCCCTGGGCCCGACCTACACCGCGCTCTCGGCGTGGGCCGCAGGCAAGCCGCCCACCACAGCACACCACCCCCTATGGGCACCCGCCCAGGCCGCCGACCGTGCGCAGGACGGGCCGGTGCGCCGGCCAGTGGCCGCGGCCGCCGTCGCCACCAGCCCCCGCACCACCCCGGCCATCACCGCACAGCGCACACCGCCCTCGTGGCGGCACGCCGACCTGTTCTCCCACGCCACCCGCCACCAGCCCATCGCCCCGGGCCCGACGACGAGCGGACGGTCACGATGACGAACGCCACGCCCCGCATACCGGTTGCCGAGCTTCAGCCGGAACCGATGGCCCTCACGTCCTTCGCACCCGGCCCGGGATACACCACAACGCTCGCCGTCGCGCACCGTAGCCGCACCTCCTGACAGCCCTTTCCTTCCGCCGTCCTTCCGCCTCGAGCCCCGCTGGGCGCGGGGTTCACCACACGGTCCCCGCTGCGCGGGGCCGGTACCTACCGCATCGCAGGAGCATCACCACCCCATGCGCACCCGCACCACCCCTCGCACCGTCCGGCTGCTGTCGACCGTCGTCGCCGCCGGCGTGGCCGGCACGCTCGCCTGGATGCCGACCGCCCAGGCCGCCGACGCCAAGCCGCTTGACTTCGGGCCCGGTTACACGATCCCGGACTCCGACAGCAACGCCGCCACCTCCCACATCGGCGCCTACGGACCGCCCGGCATCAAGGTCTGGGGCGACAGCGAGACCTACTGCGCCGACCCCGAGCGCAAGGGCCCACAGGCCGCCGGCGGCTACACCGGCCCGAAGACCGTCACCCACTGGACGTCCTCCGAGACCGGCCAGGCGGTCCCCGACTCCCACGTCGCCTACGCCTCCTACGTGATCGGCAAGTACGGCCAGACACAGTCCAACGAGCAGGCCGCCGCCGTCGACGCCGCGACGTACGAGTTCCTGGCCGGCGGGAAGTACGCCCTCAACGGATCCCGCGGCAAGCAGCGCCTGGGTTACCCGAACGTGTCGCCGACGGCCCGCACGCTGGCCGAGGGCTACATCGCCGAAGCGAAAAAGTACGCCGGCCCCTACACCCTGCACATCAAGCCGAGCGTCGAGACCACCACCGCGGGCAAGAAGGTCTCGGTGGCCGTCGAGGTCACCGCCTCCCTGTCCGGTGCCAAGGTCCCCGGCATCAAGATCGACCTGTCCGAGACCGGCTCCGGCACCGCCCGCGGCATCGTCACCACCGGCAAGGACGGAACCGCCAGCTGGCAGTTCACCACCGGCACGGCCGGTGAAGCCACGGTGAAGGCGACGGCAAGCGGGCTTCCGGGCTCACAGCTGAAGGTCCTCGAACCGCGCGACGCCTCGGCCCAGCGCATGCTGCTGGCCGGCGACACCACCGCCGCCGAAGGCACCACGAAGGTCAAGGTCACCCCCGCCACGGGCGGCGTCGAGATCCACAAGACCGACCCGGGCAAGGACATGATGGCCGGCGCCGGCTTCCAGCTCATCGACCCGGCCACCGGAAAGACCGTCGCCGAAGGCAAGACGAACGCGGACGGTATCCTCGCCTTCGAGAACCTCGCACCGGGCACGTACCGCCTGCACGAGACCGACAGCGGCGACACGATCCACGCCCTGGTGCCCGACCAGGACATCGTCATCACCGAGGGCCAGTCCGCCAAGGCCCATCCGATCACCGTCGTCGACCCGTTCAAGGACGCCGACCTCCTGGTGAAGAAGATCGACAAGTCGACCGGCAAGGCACTCACGGGCGCGGTCATCGAGATCGACTCCGACACCGTCGACGCCGCGGGCAAGCACCAGCCGGGCAAGAAGGTTGCGGAGCTGACCACCGGCGTGGACGGCACCGCGAAGCTCAAGCTCGGCGTCGACCTCAAGGCGGGCACCCGCTACTGGGCCAAGGAGACCAAGGCGCCCGAGCGCTACCAGCTGAACAAGGCTCCGTCGCCGTTCACGGCAAAGCCGGGGGAGCAGGTAGCCGTCACGGTGGAGAACACCCCCGTCCCGCCCACCAC
>NZ_JAINFC010000464.1 GCF_020740835.1 Streptomyces sp. UNOC14_S4 | reverse complement strand
TCCTGGTTGTGGGCAGGCGTTCCGCACGGCTGGGGGCACCTCCCGGACGGAGTCTGGGGGAGGGTGGGCACAACCGGACCACCGGGCCGCAACCGACCACGGGGCCCGGGGCGGAGCCCCGGTCAGTCCTGGACGGCGGCCAGCGCGTCCACGATGCCGTAGCCGAAGTACCCGTTCACGTGCGCCGTCCCGGCGCACCCCGTCACCCCGCCGCACCCCGGATTGTGCGCCTGCGCCTTGAGGATCCACTGGATCTCCTGGGGCGTCGAGCGCGGGTGCGTGGTCTTCAGGAGCGCCGCCACGCCCGCCACGTGCGGGCCTGCCATCGACGTGCCCTGGAGGTAGCCGTAGTCGCCGCCGGGGAGGGTGGAGAGGATGCGGCCGTCCTTGGCCGGCAGGTCCGGTATCTGGAGGTTGTCACCGCCGGGGGCCGCCACGTCGATCTGGCCCAGGCCGTAGTTGGAGTAGAACGACTTCTGGGACTTGACGCCGGTCGCGGAGACGGTGACCACGCCGGGCAGCTGCGCCGGGACGTCGAGGCAGACGGAAGGGTCTATCCTGCGGGTCCGCGGCGGCTTGGTGTCGTTGGGGCTGCCCGTGTCGGTGAGTTCCTTCGCCGCCAGGTCGAAGTTGGAGTTGCCCGCGGAGGCGACGTTGACGATGCCCTTGCTCTCGGCGTACTTCGTGGCGCGGCCTATGGAGTCGGCTATGGCCTTCTGGTCGGGGTCGTCCGCGCAGTTGAACATCCACGGGTCGACGTAGTAGCTGTTGTTCGTCACCGCGATGCCGTGGTCGGCGGCGAAGACGAAGGCGCAGACGACGCTCTCCGCGTAGAAGGAGCTGCTCCGCGGCTGGGAGACCTTGATGGCGGCGAGCCTGACGTTCGGCGCCACGCCCGCGACGCCGATGCCGTTGCGGGCGGCGGCTATCGTGCCCGCCACGTGGGTGCCGTGGTAGTCCTTCGCCGGGTCCGTCGGCCGCCAGGCGCCGGGGCTGGTATCGGGCTTGCCGCTGACACAGCTCGCGGACTGGCTCTTCGAGAAGTTGGGCGCGAGGTCCGGGTGGGTGTCGTCCACGCCCGTGTCGATGACCCCGACGGTCACCTTCCTGCTGCCCGGTTCGACCTTCGCGGCCTCGTCGGCCTTGATGGCCGGGAGGTCCCACTGGAGGCCCTCCAGCGGCTCCTTGCCCGAGGCGAGCGAGCGGGCCGCGCTCAGGGAGTTGGCCACCGGCGGCTTCACCTTCTCGGGCGGGCCGAAGTCGGTGGTGGCCGCCGGGGTGATCGGCGCGGTGCGGGTGGCGCCCGCGGACTGGACACCGGGCACCGCGCGCAGCGCCTGCGCGAAGCCGGGGTTCGCGGAGTGGGCGACGACGACGCCTATGCGGTCGTAGGCGGTCACCACGCTGCCACCGGCCGCGGTGACGGCCTTCTTGACCCGGGCGACCGTGGCGCGGTCGGCGGTGGCGTTGACCACGTAGGACAGGAGCGGCCCGTCCGTGGCGGCGGCCTTCGTGGCCGGAGTGCCGCCCTGCGGGGCGGCGGAAGCCGTCGCTCCGGGCAGCAGGGCGAGCGAGGCGGTGAGGGCGAGCCCGGCCGGAACGGCCAGCAGGGCGTGACGGCGTCTGGAGCGCAGAGGTGCCATGGGTTCTCCACATCGTCCGAGTACCTCCGGGCGCCTTCCGCGCTCGGACGGGTACATGACGAGTGAAGCTAGCGCCCACCTCCGGTGCCGGGCAATGAAATCCGGAACTCCTGTCCGAATACCTGGATTTCGACATACCCGGATTCGGCGTACCTGGATCGGCGTACCCGGATTTCGATGGCATGGGCGGGGCGGTGCCCCGGCATCCGCGTGACGGAGCGTCAGGGAGGCGGCGGCAGGCTCGGGTCGCGCAGCCCGTCGATGCTCAGCGGGGGCAGCGGAACCCGCGGCCCGTACCAGCGGCCCGCCCGCGGGATGCCGGTCGAACGGCCGGTCGTCACCGCCGCTATGGGTGCCGTCAACCTGACGATCCCGAACGGCCGACGGCCGGGGAGCGGCGGGGGAAGAAACGGATCATCGCTCACACCAGGGTCAACGACACCGCGGGCGGCGGGTGTCGCCCCGCACCGCCGTGCGCGCCGGATTCCACGGCTTCCCCCCTGTCGCATACTGCGACCTGCCTCTACGATGCGTGATCCGGATCACAGGCCATGGATCGCGCTCCCCGCACCCCTCATTCAGGAGAGACCGTGGACACCGCACCGACAACCGCCCAGGGGCAGCCGGAAGAGCCCGGCCTGCCCGGCCTCGCCACCGCTTCCGCCGACTCCGGCCCCGACCGCTTCACCGAGACGCAGGCGAGCGCCGAATTCGGCGAACTCCGCTCCGCCCAGCGCTCCTTCGCCTTCCCGCTCACCCTCGCCTTCATCGCCTGGTACCTGCTCTACGTGCTGCTGTCCAACTACGCGGGCGGCTTCATGGGCACCAAGCTCGCCGGGAACGTCAACGTCGCCTTCGTCCTCGGGCTCGCGCAGTTCGTCACCACCTTCCTGATCGCCTGGTGGTACTCCAAGCACGCGGCCGAGCGGCTCGACCCCAGGGCCGAGGCACTCCGCGGCCGTCTGGAGGCCGGGGAATGAGCAGCACTCTCGCCGCGGGGGCCAGTGACCACCGCACCCTGATCATCACGCTCTTCTCGGTCTTCGTCGCCGCGACCCTCGGCATCACCGTCTGGGCGGGCCGGCAGACCAAGGACGCCACCGACTTCTACGCGGGCGGCCGCTCCTTCACCGGCTTCCAGAACGGCCTGGCCATCTCCGGCGACTACATGTCCGCCGCCTCGTTCCTCGGCATCGCCGGAGCCATCGCCCTCTTCGGCTACGACGGCTTCCTCTACTCCATCGGCTTCCTCGTCGCCTGGCTGGTCGCCCTGCTGCTGGTCGCCGAACCACTGCGCAACTCCGGCCGCTTCACCATGGCCGACGTGCTCGCCCACCGCCTCGCGCAGCGCCCCGTGCGCACCGCCGCGGGCACCTCCACCATCGTCGTCTCGATCTTCTACCTGCTCGCCCAGATGGTCGGCGCGGGCGCGCTCGTCGCCCTGCTCCTCGGCGCCACCGGCGAGGGCTCGCGGCGCTGGATCATCGGCCTCGTCGGCCTGGTGATGGTCCTCTACGTGACCATCGGCGGCATGAAGGGCACCACCTGGGTGCAGATCGTCAAGGCCGTGATGCTCATCGCGGGCACCCTGTTCATCACGATCCTCGTGCTCAACAAGTTCAACTGGAACCTCTCCACCCTGCTCGGCGAGGCCGCCCAGCAGAGCGGCAAGGGCAAGGCGTTCCTGGAACCCGGCCTCCAGTACGGCAAGGACGGCACCTCCAAGCTGAACTTCGTCTCGCTCGGACTCGCCCTCGTCCTCGGCACCGCGGGCCTGCCGCACATCCTGATCCGCTTCTACACCGTGCCCACCGCCAAGGCCGCTCGCAAGTCCGTGAACTGGGCCATCGGCATCATCGGCGCCTTCTACCTGATGACCATCGCGCTGGGCTTCGGCGCCGCGGCCGTCGTCGGCCCCAAGGCCATCACCGCCTCCAACGAGTCCGGCAACACCGCGGCACCGCTGCTCGCCCAGGAACTCGGCGGCGGCTCCGGCTCCACCGGCGGCGCGGTCCTCCTCGCCGTCATCTCCGCCGTCGCCTTCGCGACCATCCTCGCGGTCGTCGCGGGCCTCACCCTCGCCTCCTCCGCCTCCTTCGCCCACGACCTGTGGGCCAACGTGATCCGCAAGGGACGGACCGGCGAGAAGGAAGAAGTCCTCACCGCGAAGTACGCGGCCGTCGTCATCGGCGCGATCTCCATCGTCCTCGGCATCTTCGCCCACCGCCTCAACGCGGCCGCGCTCGTCGCCCTGGCCTTCGCCGTCGCCGCCTCCGCCAACCTCCCCACGATCCTCTACAGCCTCTTCTGGAAGCGCTTCACCACGCAGGGCGCACTGTGGTCGATCTACGGAGGGCTGGTCTCCTCCGTCACCCTGGTGATCCTCTCCCCGGTCGTCTCCGGCAACCCCAAGGCGCTCTTCCCCGGGATGAGCTTCGACTACTTCCCGCTCGGCAACCCCGGCATCGTCTCCATCCCGCTGGGCTTCCTGCTCGGCTGGCTGGGCTCCCTGCTGAGCAAGGAAGCGCCGGACGCCACCCGGAAGTACGCCGAACTGGAGGTCCGCGCCCTCACCGGCTACGGCGCGCACTGATCCCCCGGCACACCACGCTCCACCACCGCCCCTCGTCCCACCGGGACCGTATGGTCGCCGCTCGACCTCAACGAACTGTTGAACGTCACAGGCATCGCGTACGCTGCGGAACACCGAACGAATCACCGTTCCAGTCCGCGGGAGGGGCCGCACCGTGCTCATCGACACCTATGGGCGTGCCGCCACCGACCTGCGCGTCTCCCTCACCGACCGGTGCAACCTCCGCTGCACCTACTGCATGCCGGAAGAGGGCCTCGCCTGGCTCGCCAAGCCCGACCTCCTCACCGACGACGAGATCGTCCGCCTGGTGCGCGTCGCCGTCACCGAACTCGGCGTCACCGAGGTCCGCTTCACCGGCGGGGAGCCCCTGCTGCGCCCCGGGCTCGTGTCCGTCGTCGAGCGCTGCGCCGCGCTCCGGCCGCGCCCCCGGCTCTCCCTCACCACCAACGGCATCGGCCTCGCCCGCACCGCCCACGCCCTGAAGGCCGCAGGTCTCGACCGCGTCAACGTCTCCCTCGACACCCTGCGCCCCGAGGTCTTCCACACCTTGACCCGGCGCAGGCGCCACCAGGACGTGCTGGACGGCCTCGCCGCCGCCCGGGCCGCGGGCCTCGACCCGGTCAAGGTCAACGCCGTCCTGATGCCCGGCCTCAACGACGACGAGGCACCCGATCTGCTCGCCTGGGCCGTCGGATGCGACTATGAGCTGCGCTTCATCGAGCAGATGCCCCTTGACGCCCAGCACGGCTGGAAACGCGACGGAATGATCACCGCGGAGGACATCCTCGCGAGCCTCCGCACCCGCTTCCGCCTCACCCCCGAGGAGGAGGCCGCGCGCGGCTCCGCCCCCGCCGAGCGCTGGCTCGTCGACGGCGGCCCCGCCCGCGTCGGCGTGATCGCCTCCGTCACCCGGCCGTTCTGCGCCGCGTGCGACCGCACCCGGCTCACGGCGGACGGCCAGATCCGTACCTGCCTGTTCGCGCGCGAGGAGTCCGACCTGCGGGGCGCGCTGCGCGCGGGCGCCTCCGACACGGAGCTCGCGGAGCTCTGGCGGCGCGCCACGCGGGGCAAGAAGGCGGGATCCGGGCTCGACGACCCGACGTTCCTCCAGCCGCTGCGCCCCATGTCGGCGATAGGCGGCTGAGCCCGCCGGGCCCTGGGATCGGGCTCTGGGAGCGGGTACTACGGGCGGGTCGGGGCTTCTTCCCACTCCTCCAGGCGCACGACATCCTTCAGGAAACCGCGCAGGTCGAGGAAGTTGGAGAGGTGCTCGCGGTGCTCGTCGCACGCGAGCCAGGTCTTGCGCCGCTCGGGCGTGTGCAGCTTCGGGTTGTTCCAGGCCAGCACCCACACGGCCGCGGCACGGCAGCCCTTGGCGGAACAGATCACGGCGTTCTCGGGGGAGTTCACACCCCAGACTCTAACCACCTGCGGACACGGCGACGCCGGGCAGCCACGGGGGGAGCCGCCCGGCGTCGGTCTGTCGCTCCGACGGGGGATGCGGAGCGCTTAGGAAGTATGTCACGGGGTGACCGGCGCGCGGCACTGAAACCACATGATTGATCTGAGGTTTTCTTGAGCTTGGCAGCGCGCGCACCGCCGCGCGCGCCCGTTCCCGTGCATCAGCTGTGGTCACGCGCATGATCGCCGGCCGCCTGCCGTTCACCTTCCCGACCCGCTTCCGCCGGGGATTCCGCCGCGTCCGGCTCCGGGCCGGGCATGAGCACCGGCCGGGTCGGGGCGGGCACGAACGTACCGGGCAGGGACGGCGC
>NZ_JAINFC010000463.1 GCF_020740835.1 Streptomyces sp. UNOC14_S4 | reverse complement strand
CCCCCACCGCGACAGGGGCCGTCGACGCGACGGTCACCGTGCCCGGATCGAAGTCGGTCACCAACCGCGCCCTGGTCCTGGCCGCCCTCGCCGCCGAGCCCGGCTGGGTGCGCAGGCCGCTGCGCTCGCGCGACACCCTGCTGATGGCGGAGGCGCTGCGGGCCCTGGGCGTGGGCATCGAGGAGACCGTCTCGTCCAGCTCCACCGGCGCGGGCTCCGGCACCACCGGTTCCGCCGGCTCCGGCGAGGCGTGGCGGATCATCCCGGCCCGGCTGCACGGCCCGGCCGCCGTCGACGTGGGCAACGCGGGCACCGTCATGCGCTTCCTGCCGCCCGTCGCCGCCCTGGCCGACGGCCCCATCCGCTTCGACGGCGACCCGCGCAGCCACGAGCGGCCGCTGCACGGCGTGATCGACGCGCTGCGCGCGCTGGGCGCCCGCATAGACGACAACGATCGCGGCGCGCTGCCGCTGACCGTGCACGGCTCCGGGGGGCTGGACGGCGGGCCCGTCGAGATCGACGCGTCCTCGTCCTCCCAGTTCGTGAGCGCGCTGCTGCTGTCCGCGCCGCGCTTCAACCAGGGCGTAGAGGTCCGGCACACCGGTGCCGTGCTGCCCTCGATGCCGCACATCCGGATGACCGTGGACATGCTGCGCATGGCGGGTGCCCAGGTCGACACCCCGGAGTCCGGCGGCGAGCCGAACGTGTGGCGGGTCTCCCCCAGCGCCCTCCTCGGGCGCGACCTGGTCGTGGAGCCGGACCTGTCCAACGCGGCGCCGTTCCTGGCCGCCGCCCTGGTCACGGGCGGCCGGGTCACCATCCCCGACTGGCCCGAGCGCACCACCCAGCCGGGCGACGCGCTGCGCGAGATCTTCACGGCCATGGGCGGCCGCTGCGAGCTCACCGAGGCCGGGCTGACCTTCTCCGGCACGGGCCGGATCACCGGCATCGAGGCCGACCTGCACGAGGTCGGCGAGCTCAGCCCGGTGATCGCCGCGGTCGCGGCGCTCGCCGACTCCGAGTCCGTCCTGAGCGGCATCGCCCACCTGCGGCTGCATGAGACGGACCGGCTGGCCGCGCTCGTCAAGGAGATCAACGCGCTCGGCGGCGACGTCTCCGAGACCGAGGACGGCCTGCGCATCCGCCCGCGCCCGCTGCACGGCGGCGTCTTCCACACCTACGAGGACCACCGGCTGGCCACCGCCGCGGCCGTCATCGGCCTGGCCGTCGAGGGCGTCCAGGTGGAGAACGTCGCGACGACCGCCAAGACCCTCCCCGACTTCCCGGAGCTGTGGACCGGGATGCTCGGACCCGTCGCGGGGGCGACGACGGTGACCAGGGCCTGAGAAGAGCGGAAGAGCACCATGCGCCGCTACGGCAAGAACCCCGACGAGGACGACGTCCGCGTCCGCCCCAACCGCAAGGGCAACCGCCCCCGGACGAACATCCGCCCGAAGCACGAGGACGCCGCCGAGGGCTTCGTCCTCACCGTCGACCGCGGGCGGCTGACCTGCCTCGTCGAGGACCGCACGGTCATCGCGATGAAGGCCCGTGAGCTGGGCCGCAAGGGGGTCGTGGTCGGGGACCGGGTCGCCGTGGTCGGCGACCTCAGCGGCGCCAAGGACACCCTGGCGCGGATCGTCCGCGTCGAGGAGCGCTCCTCCGTGCTGCGCCGCACGGCGGACGACGACGACCCCTTCGAGCGGGTCGTCGTCGCCAACGCCGACCAGCTCGCGATCGTGACCGCGCTCGCCGACCCCGAGCCGCGGCCGCGCCTGATCGACCGCTGTCTGGTCGCGGCGTACGACGCGGGCCTGGAGCCGCTGCTCGTGCTCACCAAGTCGGACCTCGCCTCGGCGGACAAGCTGCTGGAGTCCTACGGCACGCTCGGCGTGCCGTACGTCGTCACCAGCCGCGAGGAACTGGCCTCCGGCGGCGCCGCCGAGCAGGTGCGCGAGCGGCTGCGGGACCGGGTCACCGCCTTCGTCGGGCACTCCGGCGTCGGCAAGACGACGCTGGTCAACGCGCTGGTCCCGGACCGGCAGCGGGCCACCGGCCATGTGAACGCGGTCACCGGCCGCGGCCGCCACACCACGACCTCGGCCCTGGCCCTGCCGCTGCCCGGCGGCTCCGGCTGGGTGATCGACACCCCGGGCGTACGCTCCTTCGGCCTGCACCACGTGGACCCCGCCAGGGTGATCCACGCGTTCCCCGACCTGGAGCCCGGCACGGAGGGCTGCCCGCGCGCGTGCAGCCACGACGAGCAGGACTGTGCCCTGGACCAGTGGGTGGCCGACGGACACGCCGAACCGCAGCGGCTCTACTCCCTGCGGCGGCTCCTTGCCACGAGGGAGCGGCGCGAAGGCGACTGATCGCCTACGTTTGCGAGTGACCGTCACCGGCAAGTGCAACAAACACACCGGAAACAGATTCGGGCGGACGGCGGTCACGACGAGACACGGGAGGCATTCTGATGGCGTGGCTGCTGGTCGTGGTCGCAGGTCTGCTCGAAACGGGCTTCGCCGTCTGTCTCAAACTCTCGCACGGCTTCACCCGGCTGTGGCCCACGATCGCGTTCGCGGCGTTCGCGCTCGGCAGCTTCGGCCTGCTGACGCTCTCCCTGAAGAAGCTGGACGTGGGCCCGGCCTACGCGGTCTGGACGGGCATCGGCGCGGCCGGCACCGCCATCTACGGCATGATCTTCCTGGGCGACCTGGTCTCGACCCTGAAGCTCGTCTCGATCGGCCTGGTGATCCTGGGCGTGATGGGCCTGCAGCTTTCCGGTTCCGCGCACTGAGGTAACCGTGCCCCTGTGACCGGGGGCTCCGCCCCCGGACCCCCGTTGTCGTGGTGCGGCCCGGTGGTCCGGTTGTGCCCACCCGTTCCGCCGTGCGGAACGCCTGCCCACAACCAGGAAGGTGACGCGTAAGGGCGCGCCCCGTAAGGGGCGCGGGGAACTGCGCGACCAGCCGTCGACGACCCGCAGTCGCCCACCGGGCCCGGGTGGCAACCCGGCAGGCGCCCCTACCCGCCGTGCGGAAAGTGGCAGGCGACAGCCCCCAAAGGACGCTCCCGCTCGCAGCGGGACCTGGCCTCGGGCGCCAGCCCGGTCGCATACAGAGGGCACCGCCCTCGAAACCCGCACCCCTCCACCCGCAGCACAGGGCTCGGCGGGTCCCCCGCCAGCAAGATCCGCTCGCGCCCTCGCTCAAGCGAGGGGTCAGGAACCGGCACAGCCGAAAGCAGCGCCCGCGTATACGGATGCCGAGGCCGGGCGAAGACCTCCTCCACCGGCCCCGACTCGACCGTACGCCCGAGGTACATGACGCTCACCCGGTCGGCGACGTGCCGTACGACCGACAGGTCGTGGGAGACGAAGAGATACGCCAGCCCCAGCTCGTCCTTGAGGCGCCGCAGCAGGTTGAGGACGCCCGCCTGCACGGAGACGTCGAGCGCGGACACCGGCTCGTCCAGTATCAGGAGCTCCGGTTCGACGGACAGGGCCCGCGCGATGCCGATGCGCTGCCGCTGACCGCCGGAGAACTCGTGCGGGAAACGGGCCGCGTGGGCCGCCTCCAGACCGACGAGCCGCAGCAACTCGGGAACGCGCCGGGCCACCGCACTCCGCCCGGCGCCCTGCGCACGCAGTGGTTCGGCGACGATGTCGCCGACGGTCATCCGGGGGTCGAGGCTGGCCATCGGGTCCTGGAAGACGATCTGTACGGAGCCGCGCAGCTCCCGCGCCTGACGCTTCGTCACTCCCCGGACGTCGTGCCCCAGCAGCTCGACCTCGCCCGCCTCGGGCGGGGCCAGCCGCAGGATCTCCAGGAGCGTGGTGGACTTGCCGGAGCCGGACTCCCCCACCAGGCCCAGCGTCTCGCCGCGCCGGATGTCGAGGTCCACGCCGTCCACGGCGTACACGCTGCCGACCCGCCGCTTGAACACGGCACCCTTGAGGACGGGGAAGGTCTTGGCGAGGCCCTCGACCCGCAGGACGGCGGGGAGTTCGGCGCGGGGGACCTCCTCCCGTACGTCCGCGGGCACATCGGCGGGGAACAGCTCGGGGGCGGTCAGACCGCGCGCGGCGACCTCGGCCGCCTTCACGCAAGCCACACGGTGCCCCTCCGTACCGTCCAGCTCCGGCTCCGCCGCCGCGCACGCGTCGTCGGCGAGCGGGCAGCGCGGCGCGAACGCGCAGCCCCGCGGCAGCAGCCGGAGTTCGGGCGGCGTGCCGGGGACGGGCGTGAGCACGCGGGCCCCGGGCCGGGGCACGGCGCCCAGGAGGCCCATGGTGTACGGCATGCGGGGCGCGGCGAAGAGCTCCGGCGCGGGGGCGCTCTCGACGACGCGTCCCGCGTACATCACGGCGACCCGGTCGGCCATGCCCGCGATCACGCCGAGGTCGTGGCTGACGAGCAGCAGGGCGGCACCGGTCTCGCGCTGCGCGGTCCGCAGCACGTCGAGGATCTGCGCCTGCACGGTGACGTCGAGGGCGGTGGTGGGTTCGTCGGCGAGGATGACGTCGGGGTCGTTGGCGACGGCCATGGCGATCATCGCCCGCTGGCGCATGCCGCCGGAGAACTCGTGGGGGTAGGCCCGGGCGCGGTGCCCGGGGTCGGGGATGCCGACCAGGTCGAGGAGTTCGACGGCGCGACGGCGGGCCTGTTCACGGCCGACGTCCTGGTGGATGCGTACGGCCTCGGCGATCTGGTCGCCGACGCGGTGGACGGGGGTGAGCGCGGACAGCGGGTCCTGGAAGACCATGGCCATGCGGCGGCCGCGCAGCCGGGCCAGTTCCCGCTCCCCCGCCCCGAGCACCTCGTCGCCGCCGACACGCACCGAGCCGCGGACGCGTGCCGTGCGCGGCAGCAGGCCCATCGCGGCGAGGGCGACGGTGGACTTGCCGGAGCCCGACTCACCGACCAGGCCGAGGACTTCGCCGCGGCGCAGCGCGAGGTCCACGCCCCGTACGGCGGGCAGGGGCCCGTCGGGCCCGGCGAAGTCGACGCGCAGGTCGCGGACGGCGAGAACGGGGGCCTCCGTTTCCGTCGTCGACGACGCCTTCGATGTCGCATTCGGTGACGCCTCCGACGACGCCTCCGCGTACGGCCCGGTCATGCCCGGCCTCCCTTCCGGCGCGGGCGGCGCCTGCGGTGCTGTGCCGACGTGGGGTCCAGCGCGTCGCGCAGGCCGTCGCCGAGGAAGTTCACGGCGAGGACGAAGACGACGAGGAGCCCGGCGGCGAAGAAGAACATCCACGGGTAGGTGAGGGCGGCGTCGGAGCCGTCGGCGATGAGGGTGCCGAGCGAGACGTCCGGCGGCTGCACGCCGAAGCCGAAGTACGACAGGCCGGTCTCGCTCATCACGGCGCCGCCGACGGCGATGGTGGCGTCGACGATCAGGAAGGACGAGACGTTCGGCAGGATGTGCCGGAAGACGATGCGCAGCGGGTGCACGCCCATCAGCTGCGCGGCGCGGACGAAGTCGCGTTCCTTGAGGGAGCGGGTCATCGAGCGGACCACCCGGGCGGTGATCATCCAGCCGAAGACGGCGAGGAGTCCGACGAAGGCGAGCCAGCCGAGCTCGCGCAGCCGGGGCGAGACGATGGCGATGATCAGGAACGCGGGGAAGACGAGCAGCAGGTCGATGCAGAAGGTGACGATCCGGTCGGTCCAGCCGCCGAAGTAGCCCGCGCAGGCGCCGACGACGGAGGCGAGGACGGTCGCGAACAGCGCCACCAGCAGGCCGATGAGCAGGGACTTCTGGAGGCCGTGCAGCACCTGCGCGTAGACGTCCTGGCCGATGCGGGTGGTGCCCCACCAGTGGGTGGCCGACGGCGCCTGGCGCAGCGCGCCGTAGTCGATGTCGGTGTGGCTCCAGCGGGTGAGGTGGGGCCCGACGAAGGCGAGCAGGAAGAGCAGGAGGAGGACGGCGGCGCCGGCGACGGCGTTGGGGTTGGCGGCGAAGCGGCGCAGGGCGACGCGGGCCCGGCCCGGAGGCCGTTCGTCGACGGGCTCCCCGGC
>NZ_JAINFC010000462.1 GCF_020740835.1 Streptomyces sp. UNOC14_S4 | reverse complement strand
TCCTTGGGGGGTGCCGTGGGTCCTGGCGTCGCCTTGGGTGCCCTCACCGCGTCCCTGCGGTCGTTGTCCGCTTCCCGTACGCCGACGCCGTCCGGGCCGTCCGCCGTGGCCGCCGTTTCCATACCGGTGAGCAGGTCCGCGCCGCTGCTGACGTCGACCGCGCCCTTCAGCTGGGGATTGCGGACGTCGACGCCCGTGTCGATGACGGCCACCCGGACCGGTTTCCCATTGCTGTCCTTGCCCTTGGTGTCCTGCCACAGCTGGTCCAGCAGGACGCGCTGGAGCGACCACGGCGTGCCTTTGATCGGCTTGGCCGGGAAGCGGCATTCGCCCACGCCGTTCAGCAGGGTGGAGGCGGATTCGGGATTCGTCTTCACGGGCGCGAGAGGGACGAGGGGAAGAGGCGTGATGAGCGCTGCCGTCGCCAGCGCCAGAGAAATGCGTCGCATCAGTGTCAGCGCCTCACGATCCCTGCGGCTGTCTGGCGGCATTGGTGTCCAGCCGTGGGCCGGTCGGCAGGAATTGCGACCAGTTGGCGGGCACGGCCATGGGGTCGACCTTCGCGTAGCCCAGCCTGGTGCGGGCCGTGTCCGACTCGGCCGGGGCCTTGGACGGCTCGGCTTCCGACGCGTCGGCGGTGCCCGGGGAAGGTGCCGGGTTCTCACCGATCTTCGATTTTCCGGCGTCGCTGTCGTTGTTGGACTGCACCGCGTAGCGCAGCCCGGTGTCCGTGACGAGGAAGATGGCGCCGCTGCTGGTCTGGCGGCCCGTGACCTGGCGGTAGAGGAGTCCGGAGCCGGGCGTGACATAGGCGCTGGTGGCGCCGTCGGGAATGGTCGCCGGGTATTCCGTGCCCGCCCAGGTGGCCAGATCCGGAGTGCCCGAGGAGGACATGCCGCCGAAAATGCTGCACACCGTCTTCTTCACCTCGACGCCCGGGCCCGCCTCCTGGGCATTGGCCTGCTGGGGCACGCGCGAGGGCCAGTGGTTCCCGCCGTAGAACTCCTCGCCGTCCGGGGTGAAATCGGCGGCGCTGACGTGCTCGGGCGTGCCCGCCTGGCCGAGGGACGACAGCAATTTGCTGTCGAGGAGCAGCTTGGCGACGAATTCGGAGACGCGCTGCACCTTGCCCTGGAGCACGAGGTAGTGCTGTGTGCCTGCGCCGGTGGGCGCTTCGAGGACCATGCCGACGCGGTTCGCCCTCGCGGGCAGCGTGCCCACAGCGGCGTTCGCGCCGATGTCACCGCGGATCTCGGGGAAGACGATGGGAGCGCCGTCGTTGAAAGTGGCCAGCCAGTCCTTGGTGACGCGCTGCGGCTGCGCGCCGTCCCGGAAGAGGGAACGCAGCAGCAGGTTGTAGTCGGGCGTATCGGCGAGCTTCTTCCAGTCCTCGCCGCCGAGCAGGTATTTGGTGCCCTGCGGGTCGATCAGGTAGCGCGCGTCGTCGGGCCCCTGGACGTACAGGGCCTGGTTGTCGTGCAGCCGGTCCCGTCCGGTGAGCCGCTTGAGCTTCGGGTCGCGGTCGGCGAAGAGGAAGACGGCCTTCTGCGTCGTCTTCTCGTTTCCTCCGGGCTGTTCGCACACGGCCCACTGCTTCTTGTGTCCGGCCTCGCCGGGGCTGGGCATGCGGTCCGGGGCGTAGGGAATGCCGAGCGTCGGGCCGCGCGGGATGTGGCCGCTGTCGAGCTCGGATTCCTTCACTTTGATGACCGTGGATTTGTCGGGGGTGAGGAGGAGTTTCGCGGAGGCGAAATTCAGGACGGGGTGGAGCTGCTTCTTGTTGTCGGTCTCCAGCACCACGTAGCGGGTGGTGGAGTTGCTGCCGACGATGACGTGGGCGGCGGTGTCGTCCCAGCCCTTGGGCGCGGTCGGACGGAACATGCCCCAAGCGCCGAACCCGGCGACGAGGAGCGCCCCGACGACGACCCCGGGGAGGACCGCGCGCAGCGGACGCGGTGCGCCTTCCTCCGTTCCGCTGGGGGACGGTTGCAGGAAAGCGGCGACTGTCCGCTTCTTCGCGAAGGTGTACGCGTTGAGCTGATCCCGGCGTGATGCCATGTGTCGCCGCTTCTCCCCAGTGGTCGGCTGCTCGGCCTCTGTTGCCTCTGTTGCCTCTATTGATGGTCCGACAGTCCGCGGACGGACGACGCTCGCGGTCCGGTTGTCGTACCGGCCCCCTACTATGCCGGTAGGGATCAGTGTGAGGTCGAGGGGGTTTGCCGGGCATGGGTGCCGCAGCGCGCGTACAGGCGTCACGGAGCGCCGCGCCGTCGCCGGACGTGGTCGCACCGCGGGCCGTGTCGCGTCCGGGTGACGTGGGGCCGGTGCGGCTCCAGCAACTGGTGCTGCTGGAGGTCGCGGCGGCGCTGGTGCTGGTCGGGTGGGTCACGGGGCCGCTGGCGCTGGCGCCCGCGGTCGTGATCGCCGCGGTGCTGGTCCTCCTCGCGCTCGTGCGCCGGGGCCGTCGGCCGATAGCGGACTGGCTGGCCACCGCGGTGCTGCTGCGCCGCCGCGGCAAGCGGGCCGTGCCCGCCCCGCCGGGTACGGACCCGGGGCTCGCGCCGCTGCTGGAGTGGGAGCCCGAGCTGCGGACGAGCTCCTTCACCGACCGGGAGCACCGCGAGGTCGGCCTGATCGGTGACGGCACGTTCCTGACGGCGGTGCTGCGGGTCGACGCCGTGGACGCGCCGCTGCGGCCGCTGCGGGTGGAGAAGGCACTGCCGCTCGCCCTGTTGCGGGACGCGATGGACGTCGACGGCATCCGCCTGGAGTCCGTGCAGGTGGTGCAGAGCACCCTGCCCGCGCCCGCCCCGCACCTGTCGTCGGAGGCCCTGGCCGCCCGGAACTACGCGCCGTTGCAGGCCATGGCCGGGACGCCCGCCGTGCGGCTGACCTGGATAGCGCTCAAGCTCGACCCCGAGCTGTGCCGGGAGGCCGTCGAGGCCCGCGGTGGCGGCGTGGAGGGTACGCGGCGCTGTCTGCTGCGGGCGGCGGATCAGCTGGCGAGCCGTCTGCAGGGTGCCGGGTTCCGGGCGGAGCTGCTCTCCGAGGACGGGCTGGCGGCCGCCGTGTCGACCGCCGCGAACGTCAATCCGACGGCTTCGGCGCAGGCCGGTCGCAGCAGCACGCCGACGCGGCGGACCGCGGAGAGCTCGCGGGCCTGGCGGTGCGACGACCGGTGGCACAGCACGTACTGGATAGGCCGCTGGCCGCAGTTGGGGCCCGGGGGCACTCCCCTGCCGCAGCTCGCCGCGCTGCTCACCTCGCTGCCCGCGCTGTCGACGACGCTGAGTCTGACGCTCGGGCGCGGCCGTACGCCGGGCGGCCGACACGCGCCGAGCATGGCCGCGCACATACGGGTCACCGGCCGGAGCGCCGACGAGCTGGGTGCCACGGGCCGGGAGCTGGAGCGGGCCGCGCGCGGTGTGAAGGCCGGTCTGGTGCGGCTGGACAACGAGCAGGTGCCGGGTGTCCTGGCCACGCTGCCCCTGGGAGGGACGCGCTGATGAGCACGGCTTCACCCCTGCCCGGCATGGCGGCGACGCCCGCCCCGGGCCGCCCTTCGCCAGCGAACGGTTCCAGGCCCGATTCCGGGGCCGGAGCGGGGACGGGCGCGGGCGCGGGTCCCGGTCGAGGGGAGTCCCGGCCCGGTCCCGGGGGCGCGGGCGTGGGCGGTGCCGCGTCCCGGCGCCGTTTCGGCTTCGGGCTGCTCGGCCCGCGCCGCAGCCGGCACGAGCTGGCGCCCGAGCAGTTCGAGGCGCTGGCGCTGCCCGTCGGGGACGACGGCGTGGTGATCGGCACCGATTCCCGCGACGCGCCCGCCGTGCTCGGAGTGGGGCGCCCGACACCCTTCGACGCCGTGCTGATCGGCGGCGCGTGGACGGCACAGGTCATCGCGTTGCGCACGGTCGGCACGGGTGCCCGCGTCGCCGTCGAGACGGGCCGGCGCCAGCTGTGGACGCCCCTGGCTCAGGCCGCCAACAGCGGGCAGCCGTGCGTCACCCTGCACGATGTCGGGCGGGTGCCGCCGCAGGGCGCGTCGGTGCACAGCCCCGTGCTCGTCGTGCGGGACTGCGGTGTACGGCCGCCGCGCGGGCGCGTCGTCGCCGCGCCGTGGCAGCCCGTCGTCACCCTGCTGCCCTACCTCGGTCCGGACGCTCCGCGCCTGGTGACCGGTGCCGACCTCGTGGGGGTGCAGCGGGTGTCGCCGGAGGAGGCCGCACAGCTCGGACGGCTGCTGGGGCTGGGGGCGGACGACGTGGCCGCCCTGCCCTCGCTCGCGGACGGAGTGACGCTGTGGTGCGCGACGCGGGCCCGGGGAGCCCATATGTACGTGGACGTGCGGCCGACGGCAGCCGAGGTGGGGCTGCTGGGGGCGGCCCGGCGGATGGACTGACCTTCGGCCCCGTTTCGTAGCGCCGTACCGCCCGTCCGCCCGTCCGCCCGTCGGGCCTTGGCCGTCGTACGACTGGGCGGGCCGATCGCTCGGCCCGCCCAGTGCGCGTACTCGTCCTCGACGAGGGCGGCGTCAGCCCTTGCCGAAGGCCACCAGCATCCTGTTGCCGTCCTCCGACTTGCCGGTCGACAGGCGGGTCGAGGCGATGTAGAAGCGGTCGCTGTCGTAGAGATAGCGCGCGCCGAAGAAGTAGCTCTCGGCGGACTTCATCGCGTCGGGGATCTGGAGCAGCACCTTGGGGTCGCCGTCGGCGCCGACGCTCACGACCGAGCCCGGCTTGTCGTACGTGCCCTTCTGGTACGCGATGACCTTGTCGCCGTCGGCCTTCAGCGGCATGAGCTCGGTCTTGGCGCTGTTCTTCGCGGCCCACTTGCGCTTGCCGGTGTCGAGGTCGAAGGCGTGGATCTCGTTGCCCGAGGAGTAGTTGCCCTCGGTCGGCAGGTAGAGGGTGCTGTCCGTCACCGCCAGGCCCTGGCAGCCGCCGAGGTCGCGGTTGACGATCGACATGCCGCAGGTCGGGGCGTACGACTGGGAACCGAGGTCGATGACCGAGCGCTCCTTGCCGTCCTTGAGGGCGATGATGCCGCCGCTCTTGCGATCGTCCGAGCCGAGGGAGACGACGGCCGGTTCGGTGGAGTAGATCTTCCGCGTCGTCATGCCCTGACGGCCGTCCCAGGTCCAGACGGCCTTGCCCGTGGCCGGGTCGACCTTCTCGATGTGGGAGGTCTTGTCGTCGACGCACTGCCAGGAGCGCAGCAGGGCCTTGCCGCCCGCGTAGCCGTCGACGCCGCAGCCCGCCTTGACCTCGGGCGTGGAGATCGGCTCGCCGTCACTGACCCGGATCATGCCGGAACCGCCGAACCAGGCGGCTCCCATCGCGTTCCCGCTGATGGCCATGTCCATACCGATGAAGCTCTCGGCGAAGCCACCGGACTTGGGGATGGGCTTGTCCCAGCCCTTCTTGCCCGCCTTGAGGTCGATCATGGCGTAGTTGGCGCACTCGTCCTTCTTGTCGCCGTCGTACGCCACCACGACCTTGCCGTCGTCCGTGGCGTCCTTGGGCGCCGCGCAGACCCGCTTGGGGAGCTGGACGGTCCACTTCTCCTTGCCGTTGGACGTGTCGTAGGCGACGACCTTGTCCTGCACGGCCTTGACGACGTAGTCGCCCATCACCCAGACGCCGGGGATCGCGGCGCTGGCGGAGTCCACGTCGGGACCCTTCTGGTCGATGAGGAGCTTCGCCTCGCCCGCCTGGCGGCGGTCGTTGGGGTCGTCGTCACCGCCGTCGCGCGGGCCCGCGGAGCCGCCGCCCTGGTCGCCGCCCTTGCCGGGGGCGGTGCTGCCGTGGGCGACGGGCTTCTTCTTGCCCGAGTCGTCGCTTCCGCCGGTCAGCGCCCATACGCCGCCGCCGGCGGCGAGCAGTACCGCGGCCGCCGCGCCGATGATGATGGCCGTGCGCTTCTTATTACCGGGAGCGCCGGGGCCGATGGGACCGCCAAGACTGCTGGGGCCGCCTGGGCTGCCTGGGCCGCCTGGGCCGCCTGTGGTCGGGGCACCGGGAATGCCCGGCGTGCCGAAGGGCCGGCCCGGGGGCGGCGGGTAGGCCG
>NZ_JAINFC010000461.1 GCF_020740835.1 Streptomyces sp. UNOC14_S4 | reverse complement strand
CCTCGGAACGCTTCGTTCCGGATCCCTGGGCGCCCGGCGCGCTCGACGGTCCGCTCGCGTCCGGCGACGACGTGCTGCTCGTCGGCACCGGCCTCACGGCCGTCGACGTGGCCCTGACCCTCGGCCGCCAGGACCGCACCGTCCACGCCGTGTCCCGCGGCGGCGCCTTCCCGGCCGCCCACGCCGTCACCCCGCTGCCTCCGGTGGCCCCGCCCGAGGCGCTCGACGGACTGCCGCTGAGCAGGCTCCGCAGAGACGTCTACCGGCACGTGCGCCGCACGCTCCGATGTCACGGCGACTGGCGACCCGCGCTCGACGGACTGCGGCCGATGACCGCGCGGCTATGGAGCGCCCTCCCGGACGGCGAGAAGGCCGAATTCCTCGCCCGTGACCGCTCGTTGTGGAACTCCCACCGGCACCGCATGGCCCCGGCGACCGCGGAATCCGTCGCCCGGCTCCTGGAGGCGCACCGGCTGCGCGTGTCCACCGGCCAGGTGGCCGCCGTACGGAACGTGGAGACAGACGACGGGGCGCCCCTGTCCGTGACCCTGGACAACGGCCGCACCCTGAACGTCGGCTGGGTGGTGGACTGCACCGGACCCGCGACCCGCGTCGCCGAGTCCGCCGATCCGCTGGACCGCGGCCTGCTCACCTCCGGCCTGGCCGTGCCCGGCCCGCTCGGCATCGGATACGCGACGGACGCCGACGGACGGCTCGTCGGTTCCGACCCGGCCGCGCGCCGCCCCCTGTGGACGCTCGGCGCCCCCCGGCGCGGCGAGCTCTGGGAGAGCACCGCCGTCCCCGAGATCCGGGGGCAGGCCGCCCGCATCGCGCAGGTGCTCCTCGACACGGTCGCCCCGCTGCCCGCGACCCCGCCGCGCCGCAGGCCCCTGGACAACCTGGGCGAACCGCTCAGCACCGACCCGTCGACGGCGGCCGCCTACCGGCTCGGCCTGCAGCGTCTGATGACGGTGCGCTCCGGCGCCGACCGCGCCTTCCGCCAGGCCGCCGAGCTGGACCCGGGCTTCGCCCTGGCCCACGCGGCCCTCGCGATGCTGGGCCACGAGGGCGGCGCCGAGATCGACGTACCCCGCGCCCTGGCCGACGCCCAGCGAGCCGTACGGGAACGCGGCGACGCGCGCGAACGCGCCCTGGTCGACGTCGTCACCCGCAGGATCCAGGGACGGCCCGGCGACGGCGACGCCGTCCTGCTGCACCACATCGACGAGCACCCCCGCGACGCCCTGGCCCTGAGCATGGCCGTGCCCACCATCGCCTTCTCCGGCGTCACGGACCTCCAGGAAGAGGCCTACGAGCTGGTCGAGCGCACGGCACCGGCCCACGAGGGCCACTGGTTCCACACGTCCCTCCTCGCGTTCATCCGGCAGGAGCTGGGCGCCTTCGACGAGGCGGGCGCGCTCGCCCGCGCGGCCCTGGGCTCCGAGGAGGCCTCCGGGCACGCCGTGCACGCGCTGGCACACGTCCATTACGAGTGCGGGGACCACCGCGACGGCCTGCGCTGGCTCGACGCCTGGATCGGCCGCCACGGGCAAGGGGCCACGCACGGCGCGCACTTCGCCTGGCACGCCGCGCTGCACGAACTCGCGCTGGACGACGCGACCGCCGTCCGCCGCCGCTGGTCCGGCCAGCTCGCCCCGCCCCAGGTGCGCGGCATCCGCGCGCTCGTCGACTCCGCGTCCATGCTGTGGCGCGCCCAGCTGACCGGCCAGTGGACCGGGACCGTGCCCATCGACGAGGTGCTGGACGAGGTCGCGCACGAGACCCTGGAGCGGCCCGTGACGGCGTTCACCGCCCTCCACAGCGTGATGGCCCTCGGCGCGGCCCGCGAGGTCTGCGCCCTGCGCCGCCTCGGGCGGTACGCCGCGCGGCACGGCGACCCCGTCCTGCGGGAGGTCATCCGCCCGCTGTGCGACGCGATGATCGCGGTGACGGAGGAGCGCTGGGACGACGCGGCGACCGTGCTCCGGGCGATCCTGCCGGCCCTCCCCCGCGTGGGCGGCAGCGCCGCACAGCGCGAGGTCGTCGAGGAGACGCTGCTGTACGCCCTGGTGTCCGCCGGGCGGTGCGCGGAGGCCGACCGCCTGCTCCAGGACCGGCTGGACCGGCGCTCCTCGCCCCTGGACCACCGGCGCCAGCTCGGGCTGGCGGCCGTCTGACCGTCGGCCGGTCCCGCAAGCCGTCGGCGAAACCCTGCCGGGATCGCCGACGGCCCGGTCAGAGCTTCGGTGCCGTCAGGACGCGGTCGGGCCGGATCGGCAGGTCCCGGTGGCGTACGCCCGTCGCGTGCCAGACGGCGTTGACGATCGCCGCCGCGGAACCCACCCCGCCGATCTCGCCGATGCCCTTGATGCCGACGGGGTCGTCGGGGTCCGGGTCGTCGATCCAGTCCGCCTCGACGGCGGGCACGTCCGCGTGTGCCGCGATGTGGTAGCCCGCGAGGTCGGTGTTGACCAGGCCGCCCGTGGCGGTGTCCCGGACGGCCTCCTCGTGCAGGGCCATGGACAGGCCCCAGATCATGCCGCCGGTCAGCTGGCTGCGGGCGGTCAGCGGATTGACGATCCGGCCCGCGGCGAAGACGCCGAGCATGCGCCGTACGCGGATCTCGCCGCTGCCCGGGTCGACGGCGACCTCGGCGAACTGCGCCCCGTACGCGTGCCGTTCGTACGCGGCGAGCGCGTTCACCTCCTGCCGCGTGTCGGAGCGCACCGTGAGGCCGTCGGGCGGGACGGCGGCACCGAGGGCGAGGCGCTCGCGCAGTTCGCGCGCCGCCAGCGTGATCGCCCAGCCCCAGGAGCGGGTGCCCATGGAGCCGCCCGCCAGCCACGCGTCGCCGAAGTCGCTGTCGGCGATGAGCACGCGCACCCGGTCCGGCGTCACCTCCAGCGCGTCCGCGGCCAGTTGGGTCAGGGCCGTGCGCGCGCCCGTCCCGATGTCGGCCGCGGCGATGCGCGCGGTGAAGGTGCCGTCCGCGTGTGCCGTCACGGCGGCGGTCGCCGGGAAGGCGCCCGTGAAGAAGGTGGCCGCCGCCGTGCCGGTGCCGACGAGCCAGCGGCCGTCGCGGCGCACGCCGGGCCGCGGGTCGCGCCCGTCCCACCCGAACCGGCGGGCCCCTTCGGCGAAGCAGTCCAGCAGGCGCCGCCCGGCGAAGGGGAGCCCGGAGACGGGGCCGACGGCGGGCTCGTTGCGGGCGCGCAGGGCGATCGGGTCCAGGCCGCAGCGCTCGGCCAGTTCGTCGAGCGCGCACTCCAGGGCGAACGACCCGGGGGCCTCGCCCGGCGCGCGCATGTAGGTCGGGGTGGGGATGTCGAGCCGGACCACGCTGTGGTCCGTGCGGTGGCCGTCCGCGTCGTACATGGAACGCCCGTACAGTGCGCTCGGCTCGACGAACTCGCGGACCGTGGAGGTGGCGCTGAGCGCCGTGTGCTCCAGGGCGCGCAGCCTGCCGTCGGGGCCGGCGCCGAGCCGGACGCGCTGGTGGGTGGGGCTGCGGTGGCCGATGAGCGTGAACATCTGGGGCCGGGTGAGCGCGACGCGGACGGGCCGCCCGAGCAGGGTCGTCGCCATGACGGCGAGGATGAGGTGCGGGCGGACCTGGGCCTTGCAGCCGAAGCCGCCGCCGACGTGCTCGGAGCGCAGGTGCACCGAGGCGGGGTCGAGGCCGAAGAGCCGGGCGAGGTCCTGTGCCGTGGCGTAGGCGCCCTGGGTGGCGTCGACGACTTCGAGGCGCCCGTCGTCCCAGCGCGCCATGGCCGCGTGCGGCTCCATGGGGCTGTGGTGCTCCTCCGCGGTGCTGTACCGGGCGTCCACCACGACCTCGGAGGCGGCGAGTTCGGCCTCCACGTCCCCCTTCTCCGTACGGGCCGGGCCCACGTTCATCGGCCCCGGCGTGTAGGCACCGGGGTGCCCGGGGCGGAAGTCCACGTCGTGCGGTTCCGTGGCGTACGTGACGGCGAGCGTCTCCGCGGCCTCCCTGGCCTGTTCGGGGGTCTCGGCCACGACGCAGGCGACGGGCCAGCCCATGTAGGGCACGCGGTCGTGCTGGAGGACCTGCGTGGTGGCGTCGGGCCCGAAGGTGCCGACGAAGTCCTCCGCCAGGCGCGGCGCGTTGCCGTGGTGCAGGACCGTGAGCACGCCGGGCATCTTCAGGGCGGCCGCGTCGTCCAGGGAGCGGACGCGGCCGCGGGCCACCGTGGCCGGGACGATCCAGCCGTGGGCGAGGTCGGCGGCGGGGTGGTCGGCCGCGTAGCGGGCCGCGCCGGTGACCTTGTCACGACCCTCCAGGCGGATGTGCGGCGTGCCGACGGCCCGGGTGGCGGGCCCGGTGGTGGTTGCCATAGTCGTCGCCGTGGTGGTTGCCATGCTCGCTGCCGTGGTCATCGGGCGGCCTCCTCGGCGAGTCCGGTCAGGACGCCGACGACCAGGTCGCGCAGCAGCGGCAGCTTGTAGCCGTTGTGCGGCAGGGGCCGCGCGGCGGCCAGTTCGGCGTCGGCGGCGGCCGCGAACGCCGTGGCCCCGGCCGGTCCCCCGGTCAGCGCCTGCTCGGCCCGCCGGGCGCGCCACGGGCGGGAGGCGACCGCGCCGAAGGCGAGGCGTACCTCGCGGACGACGCCGTCCCGGACGTCGAGGGCGGCCGCGAGCGAGCCGATCGCGAAGGCGTACGAGGCGCGCTCGCGCACCTTGCGGTAGCGGGACGTGGCGGCGACCGGGGCCGGCGGCAGGACGACACCGGTGATCAGCGCGCCGGGCGGCAGAGCGGTCTCCCGCTGCGGGGTACTGCCCACCGGCAGGTAGAACGCGGCGAGCGGCAGTTCGCCGGGCCCGTGCGGGGTCTCGTACGTGACGACCGCGTCGAAGGCCGCGAGGGCCACCGCCATGTCGGAGGGGTGCACGGCCACGCAGTGCGGGGAAGCGCCGAGGACCGCGTGGTTGCGGTGCTCGCCCGTGAGCGCGGCACAGCCACTGCCCGGTACGCGCTTGTTGCACGGGGCGGCCGCACTGGTGAAGTAGCCGCAACGGGTGCGCTGCAAAAGGTTCCCGCCGACCGTGGCCATGTTGCGCAGCTGTCCCGAGGCACCGGCGAGGACGGCCTGGGCCAATGCCGGGAAGTGGAGGCGCACTTGGGGGTGTGCGGCCAGGTCGCTGTTGGTGACCGTCGCGCCGATGCGCAGGCCGCCCTCCGCGGTGGGCTCGATCCGGTCGAGGGGGAGGTCGCGCAGGTCGACGAGGAGCGCGGGCCGCTCGGCGCCGGTCTTCATCAGGTCCACGAGGTTGGTGCCGCCGCCGAGCGGGCGGGCCTCGGGTTCGGCTTCCAGCAGGGCGAGCGCGTCGGCGACGTCGGCGGCACGCCGGTAGCGGAAATCCCTCACACCGTCACCGCCCCGGATTCCCCCGCCCGTTCACCCGCCACTCGTTCGCCCGCCGCCCGTGCGACGGCGCGGACGATGGCCGTGTACGCGCCGCAGCGGCACAGGTTGCCGCTCATCCGCTCCCGGATCTCGTCGTCGGTGAGGGCGGGCGGACCCGCCGCGGGGCGGACGTCGGTGGTGACGGCGCTAGGCCAGCCCGCGGCGTGCTCGTCGAGGACCCCGAGGGCGGAGCAGATCTGGCCCGGGGTGCAGTATCCGCACTGGTAGCCGTCGAGTTCGAGGAACGCCTGCTGGACGGGGTGCAGTCGGTCGCCGTCGGCGACGCCCTCGATCGTGGTGATCGCGCGGCCCTCGGCCGCGACCGCGAGCTGGAGGCAGGCCACGGCGCGGCGGCCGTCGAGCAGCACGGTGCAGGCGCCGCACTGCCCCTGGTCGCAGCCCTTCTTGGTGCCGGTCAGGCCGAGGCGCTCGCGCAACGCGTCGAGCAGCGTGGTGCGGTGGTCGACGGTGAGGGTGTGCGGTTCTCCGTTGACGTGCAGGGTGATGACGCCGGAC
This sequence comes from Streptomyces sp. UNOC14_S4, assembly GCF_020740835.1. Classification (GTDB taxonomy): domain Bacteria; phylum Actinomycetota; class Actinomycetes; order Streptomycetales; family Streptomycetaceae; genus Streptomyces. The sequence continues at coordinate 149 of NZ_JAINFC010000461.1, read as the reverse complement.
GTCGCTGCGGTCGCTGCGGTCACTATGGCTCTTTTCGGCACGGCGGGTCCGCGCTGCGGCGGCGCCGGGCCGGGCACGGCGGGCCGCATGGGCGGCTGGCAGGTGGTGCTGGCTTGCGGGGCGGTTGCCGTGGAGCGGGGCCGGGGTGG
>NZ_JAINFC010000460.1 GCF_020740835.1 Streptomyces sp. UNOC14_S4 | reverse complement strand
GTGCCGGGGGAGGGGCGCGGCGGCGCCGACGGTGTCGTCCCGGCCGGTGACGGGCCGCTCGGCTGGCGCCGGGTGCACGGCGCGATCGGCCTGGTCGACCTGGAGGCCCCGCCCGAGCTGCTGGCGGCGGCCCTCGGCTCCCTGCGGATCTTCGCCGGTTACGCGGGCTGGGGCCCGGGCCAGCTGGAGGAGGAGCTGGTCGAGGGCGCCTGGTACGTGGTGGAGTCCGAGCCGGGCGACGTCTCCTCCCCGGACCCGGGCAGGCTCTGGCGGTCCGTCCTGCGGCGGCAGCGCAACGAGCTGGCGATGGTGGCGACATATCCGGACGACCCCAGCCTCAACTGACCAGGGCCGACGACCAGGGCCGACGGTCGCGGCCGAGTGCCGCCCGATACGGCCGGGCGGGGGGTGTGACCGGCACGGTGGCCGGGGCCCGTCCGCCTCGCTCCTGGCCCCAGTACTCTTGGAAACCATGAGCACTCTTGAGCCCGAGCGCGGGGCAGGGACCGGCACCCTCGTAGAGCCGACGCCGCAGGTGTCGCACGGCGACGGCGACCACGAGCGCTTCGCCCATTACGTCCAGAAGGACAAGATCATGGAGAGCGCGCTCTCCGGGTCTCCCGTCGTCGCCCTGTGCGGCAAGGTATGGGTCCCCGGTCGTGACCCGAAGAAGTATCCGGTGTGCCCCATGTGCAAGGAGATCTTCGAGGGCATGGGTACGGGCGGCGACGACAAGGGCGACGGCAAGAAGTAGTCCTTCGGGAGTGCCCGCACCTGGGCACCCCACCTCTGTGACCGGGGGCTTCGCCCCCGGGCCCCCGTTCCGCCTATGGGGGTGCGGCTTGCGCTTGGCGCGCGGCCGCGGGCCGTCGGCGGCTGGTCGCGCAGTTCCCCGCGCCCCTGACGGGGCCCGCCTTTCGCCTCGTCTTCCGGTTCGGGGCGGAGCCCCGAGGGCAGGGGCACCCCATGAGCATCCGAGAGCCCCACCTCATCCCCCAGCCCCGGCGGCTCGCTGTCTCCGACGGCATCTGCGTGCTCGACGAGCACACCACCCTCGAAGCACCCACCGGTACCCACACCCACCACCTCGCACAGCACCTGCGCGACATCACCGGCCTCCCCCTCCCCGCAGTCCCCGCAGCCGCCGCGGGCGAAGGAAGCCGCGTCGTCCTGCGCCTGACGGAAGAGCAGGGCGCCCCCGAGTCCTACCGGCTCACCACCGGACCCGGCCTCGTCACCATCGAAGGCGTCACCGAAGCAGGCCTCTTCCGGGGCGCCCAGACGTTGCGTCAGCTGCTCGGGCCGGAGGCGTACCGCCGGGCGCGCCCGGGCGGGGTGCCCGCGTGGCGGATACCCGCCGTGGCCGTCGAGGACGAGCCGCGGTTCGCCTGGCGCGGCTTCCTCCTCGACGTCGCCCGGCACTTCATGCCCAAGGACGGCGTCCTGCGCTACCTCGACCTGCTCGCCGCGCACAAGCTGAACGTCCTGCACCTGCATCTGACGGACGACCAGGGCTGGCGGCTGGAGGTCCGGGCCTTCCCGCGGCTGACCGAGGTCGGCTCCTGGCGGGCCCGTACCAAGCTCGGGCACCGGGCCTCGCCCCTGTGGGACCCGGTGCCGCACGGCGGCTACTACACGCAGGACGACATCCGCGAGATCGTCGCGTACGCCGCCGAGCGGCACATCACCGTCGTCCCGGAGATCGACGTCCCCGGCCACTCGCAGGCGGCCATCGCCGCGTACCCCGAGCTGGGCAACACCGACGTCGTCGACACCACGGCCCTGACCGTCTGGGACACCTGGGGTGTCAACCCGAACGTGCTCGCCCCGACCGACGCCGTCCTCGCCTTCTACGAGCAGGTGCTGACGGAGGTGCTCGAACTCTTCCCCTCGCCCTACGTCCACATCGGCGGCGACGAGTGCCCCAAGGACCAGTGGCGTGCCTCGGCCACCGCCCAGGCGCGGATCGCCGCGGAGGGGCTCGGTGACGAGAAGGGGCTGCAGAGCTGGTTCATCCGGCACTTCGACCGCTGGCTCACCGCGCGCGGGCGGCGGCTCGTCGGCTGGGACGAGATCCTGGAGGGCGGGCTCGCGGAGGGCGCCACCGTCTCGTCCTGGCGCGGTTACGCGGGCGGCATCGCCGCCGCGCGCGCGGGCCACGACGTCGTCATGTGCCCCGAGCACCAGGTCTACCTCGACCGCCGGCAGGCCCCCGGTACCGACGAGCCCGTACCCCTCGGCTACGTCAGCACCCTGGAGAACGTCTACCGCTTCGAGCCGGTCCCGGCGGAGCTGACGGAGGACGAGGCCGCGCGGGTCATCGGGGCGCAGGCCAACATGTGGACCGAGGTGACGGAGAACCAGCAGCGCGTCGACTACCAGACGTTCCCCCGGCTCGCGGCCTTCGCCGAGGTCGCGTGGTCCGAGCTGCCCGCCCCCGCGGAGCGCGACTACGCCGCTTTCGAGCGCCGGATGACCGCCCATTACACCCGGCTCGACGCCCTCGGCGTCGACTACCGGCCGCCGTCCGGACCGCACCCCTGGCAGCGCCGCCCCGGCATTCTCGGACGCCCGATCGAGGGTGCGCCCCCGATCGTGTGAGCCGTGGCCAAGCTCCCCGCCCCCGGGTCCGGTCCCTGGCACGGTGGTCCTTCACAGACGCCGCAAGCCGTACAAGGGCCAGTAAATAATGGCAATCCGCATACAGTGGCGACAGGGCGGAAAAAGGGACCAATCACCAGCCCGGGGACGGACCGGCGGTTCGCGGACCCTCGCGACAGCGCACGCGGAAGATGTGCCAGAGTTGCCACGACCGGGCCGACAGCACGTACCGTACGGCGGGATCGGGCCGGGTCGGGCGGGATCAGACGTGAGAACACAGTCGGGACCACCGGGGAAGGGGCAACTGGGTTGACCACGCACGCACCGCGGGCGGCGCACACCGTGACGTTGCCGGGCTCGCTCGACGAGGCCGTGGCGGCGCTCTCCGCCATGCCCGCCGCCGTGCCCGTCGCCGGTGGCACCGACCTCATGTCCGCCGTCAACTCCGGGCTGCTGCGCCCCGCGGGCCTCGTCGGCCTCGGCCGCATCAGCGAGATCCGCGGCTGGCAGTACCAGGACGGCCACGCCCTGCTCGGCGCGGGCCTCACCCACGCCCGGATGGGCAGGCCGGACTTCGCCGCGCTCATCCCGGCACTCGCCACCGCGGCGCGCGCCGCCGGTCCGCCCCAGATCCGCAACGCGGGCACCCTCGGCGGCAACATCGCCTCCGCCGCCCCCACCGGTGACGCGCTTCCCGTGCTCGCCGCCCTGGAGGCCACCCTCGTCATCGCGGGCCCCGGCGGTGGCCGCCGTGAGATCCCGATAGGGCATCTGCTGACGGGCTTCGACATGCTCCGGCCCGGCGAGCTCATCGGCTATGTCCGCGTGCCCCTGCTGCACGCTCCGCAAACCTTCCTCAAGGCCACCGGCCGTACGGGGCCGGGCCGCGCCGTCGCGTCCGTCGCCGTCGTCCTCGACCCCGCCCGGCGCAATGTGCGCTGCGCCGTGGGCGCCGTCGCGCCCATGCCGCTGCGCCCGCTGGACGCCGAGCGCTGGGTGGCCTCGCTCATCGACTGGGACGGCGAACGCACCCTCGCGCCGGAGGCGTGCGCCGCCTTCGGCGACTACGTCGCGGCCGCCTGCATCCCCGACCCCGCGCCGTCGCCCGACGGCGGCGAGCCGGGTACCCTGCCGCCCGCCGCCCTGCATCTGCGGCGTACGGTGGCGACTCTGGCCCGCCGAGCTCTGGGGAGGGCACTCGCGTGAGTGACGAACAGCAGCGACACGATCGACCCACCGGCCAGGGCGGCTGGCAGCCGATCCCGGGCACGGAGTTCGACGCGGACGGCACCACGTTCGTGCAGCTGCCGCCCGAACTCCTCGCCCACCCCGGCGCGGACCGCGCCCCCGGCGCCTGGGACCCCCTGGCCGCCACGGGCGCCGGCGGCTACACCCCGCCGACGGCCGAGCAGTGGCAGCAGCCCGGCGCGACCGTCCCGGCACAGCAGCAGTGGATGCCGGAACCGGGCCCCCACGCCACGGCCCCCTACGAGCACGTACCCGTGGACCACGCGACGGCGGGTCATGCGACGGCGGGTCATGCCCCGGTGGGTCACGCCCCGGTGGGCCATGCGCCGACGGGCCATGCACCGACGGGGCAGCCGGTGGGACATACGCCCGCGGGTCACGCCTCCGCCGGTCACGCTCCCGTCGCCCATGAGGCCGCCCACGGGGCCGCCCACGGGGCCGCCCACGGGGCCGCCCACGGGGCCGCCCACGGGGCCGCCCACGGGGCCGCCCACGGGGCCGCCCACGGGGCCGCCCACAACCCCGATCCGCACGCCACGGCCGAATGGGCGAACCCGTTCACGGGCGACAGCACGGGCCAGGGCCACTGGTCGGTCCCGGTCGCCGGGGACGACCCGGTGGACGAGTCCGGCGAGTACGTCCTGCACAGCCGCACCGCCCCGCACGCGCAGGGCGCCGCCGTGCACGGCCACCCGGCCCCGCACGCCCCGGCCGCCGTACCGGCCTCCGACCAGGGCGCCAGGGCGCACGAACCGGTGGGCGACACCGGTGAGTACGCCGTACCCCTGGGGGACACCGGCGACTTCGCCATGCCCCTGGGCGACACGGGTGACTACGTCATGGGTGGCGCGGCGGAGTACATCGCGGCCACACAGTGGCCCGCGCCCGCCCCTGAGTCCGCCGTTGCTCCCGCGCCTGCCCCTGCTGCCGCACCCGTTCCTGCGCCCGTGCCTGTCCAGCAGCATGCCCCCGCACAGCCGCACATCCCGGTCGCGCAGGCGGAGCCGTCGGCACAGGAGCAGCCGCAGGCACAGGCCGTGGCCGACGCGCAGTGGTCCGGTGGCGCGCACGCGTGGGAGCAGCACGCTGCCGAGGTGCCGGCTGCCGAGATGTCCGCCGCCGAGATGCCCGCCGGTTCCCCGACCGATCAGTGGTCGGTTCCGGTTGTGCCCGGGGAGCCGGTCGACGAGTCCGGGGAGTACGCGCTCAACGCCTTCTCCGGGGCTCCGGAGCCGATCCCCACCGCGGATTCGGTTTCGTTCCCTGACGGTTCGTCGCACGTTGGCGGGGTCACCGATACGGGCGATCATCCGGTCGCCGCGTGGACGCCGCCCGTGGAGCCCGCCCCCGAGGTACCGGCGCAGGAGACGGCCGGGCCCACGCTCGCGCCCGCACCCGAGCCCGTCCCCGTACCTCCCGTACCGGCGGCCGACCCCGAGCCCGACCCCGTGTCCGTGCCCGTGCCCATGGCCGTCCACGAGGACGAGCTGCCGCCGCCTGCCGAGGCCCCCCTGGCCCCTCCGGTCTCTCCGGCCTCCCCGGCCGAGGAGCAGCAGGACGCGGCCGACGTAGACGTAGACGTACTCGCCGTCGCCGACGCGCACCACACCGAGCACCCCTGCGCCTCGTACGTCCTGCGGGTCAACGGCACCGACCGGCCCGTCACCGATGCCTGGATCGGCGAGTCGCTGCTCTACGTCCTGCGGGAGCGCCTCGGGCTCGCCGGGGCCAAGGACGGCTGCTCGCAGGGCGAGTGCGGGGCCTGCTCCGTACAGGTCGACGGGCGCCTCGTCGCCTCCTGCCTCGTCCCCGCGGCGACCGCCGCCGGTGCCGAGGTGCGCACCGTCGAGGGTCTCGCGGCCGACGGCCGCCCCTCCGACGTGCAGCGGGCGCTCGCCGAGTGCGGCGCCGTGCAGTGTGGCTTCTGCGTGCCCGGAATGGCCATGACCATGCACGACCTGCTCGAGGGCAACCACGCCCCCACCGAGCTGGAGACCCGCCAGGCCTTCTGCGGCAACCTCTGCCGCTGCTCCGGCTACCGCGGCGTGCTCGACGCGGTGCGCCAGGTCGCCGACGAGCGGGCCGCGTCCGCCGCCGCGCCGGACGAGGCGCAGCCCGAGGCGGAACAGGCGCGCATCCCGCACCAGGCGGGCCCGTACGGCAGCGGAAAGGCAATGGGATGACGGGAACGGGCGGCATGGGCGGCATGGCGGGGGCAGCCGGCACGGCCGAGGCGACCGCGCCCGCCCCCACCC
>NZ_JAINFC010000046.1 GCF_020740835.1 Streptomyces sp. UNOC14_S4 | reverse complement strand
GTCCAGGGGCGGAGCCCCCGGAGGGGGGCTGGGGGCGCAGCCCCCAGGGAAAATCCCCCTCCACAGCAACCCCCACTCAACCTGGTCACGACAAGGGCCGGGCCACTACCAGAGGTAGTGGCCCGGCCCTTGTCGTACTGCTGCTGCTCGCCGCGAGGCGTTACGCGTTACGCGGACTTGCGCGTGTCCCGCGGGTGCACCGCGATGTTCATGGCACCGGAGCGCAGGACCGCCAGCCTCTCGGCCAGCACCTCCTCCAGCTCCTCGCGGGTACGCCGCTCCATGAGCATGTCCCAGTGCGTACGCGCGGGCTTGCCCTTCTTCTCCTCAGGACCGTCGCCGTCCACCAGGAGTGCCACGGCGCCGCACGCCTTGCACTCCCACTCCGGCGGGATCTCCGCCTCTACCGAGAACGGCATCTCAAATCGATGCCCGTTCGGGCATGCGTACTCCACCGCCTGGCGCGGGGCCAGATCGATGCCGCGGTCGGTCTCGTAGCTGGTAACCACAAGTCGCGTGCCGCGGAGAGCTCGCTCACTCATGAATCGTGCCTCCCGGGCTTGGTCGCCCACAGGACAGGTGTCGCTGTCGTCGTCATCCGGTCAACGTCCGGTCGGCGGTGAAGATTCCCCGTTGAGGGACATGCGTCGCCCGTCGTGCCGCCCCTTGTTGTACCCACCAACGCCCGTTTTGTCACATCTGGCAACGGATGTCACCCTGCGTTTCTATGGCTTTAGCGCGCAGTAACGGTACATCTGGTGGATCGAAGGCGTACACTACCGGCCCGCTCCCTCCCTGGCTAAACCAGGTCCGGAATTTCCCGCTCTGGCGTCGGTCCGGACGCGACGCTCCGCCCGCCGGACTTCCCGTTCGGGCCGGCCGCCGCGACCACCGTGGCGGCCGTCGGCTCCGGCAGTGCGAAGGCGCGCAGGAAGAACTGTGCCAGCGGGCCGATGGCCAGCGCGTAGACGACCGTGCCGACGCCCACCGACCCGCCGAGCGCGAAGCCCGTGCCCAGGACGACCACCTCGATGCACGTCCGCACGAGCCGTACCGACCGCCCCGTCCTCCGGTGCAGTCCGGTCATCAGGCCGTCGCGCGGGCCCGGGCCGAAGCGTGCGGAGATGTAGAGACCGGTCGCCACCGCGCACAGCACCACCGCGAAGGCCAGCAGCGGAATCCGTGTCCACAGCGAGCGCGGCTCCGGGGTCAGGCCCAGGGTGGCGTCCATCGCGAGCCCGACCACCAGCACGTTGGAGACCGTCCCGAGCCCGGGCCGCTGCCGCAGCGGGATCCACAGCAGCAGCACCGCCGCGCCGATCACGATCGACGCGGTGCCGATCGACAGGCCCGTGTGCCGGGCGACCCCTTGGTTGAGCACGTCCCACGGCGCCAGCCCGAGACCGGCGCGCAGCTGGAGCCCCGCGCTCACCCCGTACAGCACGAGCCCGCCGTACAGCTGCAGCAGACGGCGGGCGAGAAAGAGCCCTCCTGGCGCGGACAATGGGTGCCTCCTGGAGTGGTCGATCGGGCGAATCGGCGGCGAGCGGTGGAACGAGTGGCCTGCCGCATGGCAGTCTGTGGACTGGGAACAGCAGTGATCCATGGCCAATCCCGGAAAGGTGGACCGATCAGGATGAGTCAGTGGACCTCTTCAGTGGGGGCGCAGAAGCTCGCGCAGCTCCTCGGTTCGCAGCACGCGCGGCAGGGCCACGGCGTGGTGACCCTGATCGGTGGCCGCCGCGCGCCGGCCTACCGCTCCCTCGCGGACGGCATCCGGCTGCTCGTCCTGGAGGGCAGGGTCCCGGTCGCCGCCCGGCTGCCCGCCGAGCGCGAGCTCGCCACCGCGCTCTCCGTCAGCCGCACCACGGTCGCCGCCGCCTACGAGGCGCTGCGCGGCGAGGGCTTCCTGGAGTCCCGGCGCGGCGCGGGCAGCTGGACCTCGGTGCCCGCGGGCAACCCGCTGCCCACCCGCGGTCTCGACCCGCTGCCCCCGGAGGCGACGGGTTCCGTCATCGACCTCGGCTGCGCCGCCCTGCCCGCGCCCGAGCCCTGGCTGACCCGGGCCTTCCAGGGCGCGCTGGAGGAGCTGCCGCCGTACGCGCACACCCACGGCGACTATCCGGCGGGCCTGCCCGCCCTGCGCCAGGCCATCGCCGACCGCTACACCGCCCGGGGCATCCCCACGATGCCCGAGCAGATCATGGTCACCACCGGCGCCATGGGCGCCGCCGCCGCGATCTGCAGGCTGCTGGCGGGCCGCGGCGAGCGGGTCGCCGTCGAGTCGCCGTCGTACGCCAACGTGCTGCAGCTCATGCGCGAGGCGGGCGTCCGGCTGGTGCCCGTCGCCATGGCCGACGGGCTCGCCGGGTGGGACCTGTCGGCCTGGCGCCAGGTGCTGCGCGACGCCGCGCCCCGCATGGCGTACGTGATCGCCGACTTCCACAACCCCACGGGCGCCCTCGCCCCCGACGAGCAGCGCCGGGAGCTGGTCGAGGCCGCCCGCGCCGCGGGCACGGTGGTCGTCGCCGACGAGTCGATGTCCGAGCTCTTCCTGGAGCCGGAGCTCGACATGCCCCGGCCCATGTGTGCCTTCGACCCCGGGGGCAGTGCCGTGGTCACCGTCGGTTCGGTGAGCAAGTCCTTCTGGGCGGGCCTGCGGATCGGCTGGGTGCGCGCGGCCCCCGATGTGATCCGCAGCCTGGTCGCCGCCCGCGCCTACGCCGACCTGGGTACGCCCGTGCTCGAACAGCTCGCCGTCACCTGGCTGCTGAACACCGAGGGCTGGGACGCCGCGGTCGCGCTGCGCCGTACCACCACGCGCGAGAACCGTGACGCCGTCGTCGACGCGCTCGGACGCCACCTGCCCGACTGGGAGTTCACGGTGCCCAAGGGCGGCCTCACGCTGTGGGTGCGTACCGGCGGCCTGTCCGGCTCGCGGATCGCCGAGGCGGGGGAGCGGCTGGGGGTACGGGTGCCGTCGGGCCCGCGCTTCGGGATAGACGGGGCCTTCGAGGGGTTCGTCCGGGTGCCGTTCACGGTGACGAGCGCGGTCGCCGAGGAGGCCACGAGCCGGCTCGCCGAGGCCGCCCGGCTCGTGGCGAGCGGCGCCACGGCGGCCGTCGAGGCGCCGCGGACCTACGTGGCCTGAGCGGACATCGGCTCCCCGCCGCCGAACCGCGGCCCGGAGGGCGCGTCCCCGGCGGCCTCCCCGGCCGTGCCCCGGACCGTCGCTTCGGCGGCCTGCTCGACCCCGGTGCCGTACGCCGCGCCGCCGCCCTGCGGGAGGAGGGCCAGGACCGCCTGCCGTTCGGTCTCGGACGTCTCCTCGTCGAACGGGTCCGGGGTGGCGGGCACCTGGACCCGGTACACGGGCCCCGAGCCGAGGCGTGCGTAGCCCCGGCCGGGCGGCACGTCCGGTACGGGGGTGCTGTCCGGGGGAGCGCCCAGCGCGGCCCCGGCCTGCTCGGGGGTGACGGGGCCGAGGACGACCCGCGAGCGGGTGTGGGCGAGCACGGACGCGCCGAGCAGCCCGGCGTTCTCCAGGTGCTCGCCCACGACGACCGTGACGCCCGCGGCCCGGCCGTGGCGCAGGGGCACGTCCAGCAGCTCCTGGGGGTCGGGTCGCCCCTCGCCCGCGGCGAGGTGGCCGAGGGCCGTGGGCCGGTCCATGACGATCCACAGCGGGCGGCGCACGTCCTCGGGCAGCGGGCGGCCCTGCTGCCGGGCTTGGTCGGCGCCGATCAGCCGCCGTTCGGTCTCGTGGGCGGCCCACTCCAGCGCGGCGAGCGCGCCCGCGGGGGCGGACTCGACGGCCAGCACGCCCTCCCGGCCGACGAGGAAGGCGTAGCCGCCGGAGCCGCCGCCGTCGGCCAGTACCACGTCGCCGTGGTGGAGCGCCTGGAGCGCGATCGAGCGCAGCAGGGTCGTCGTCCCGGCGGCCGGTCTGCCGAGCGCCAGCAGGTGGGGTTCCGTGGAGCGCCTGCCGGTGCGCCAGACGACGGGCGGCGCGTCCCGGTGGCCGCCGTCGCCGTCGAGGACCGGCAGGGTGCGCTGCACCGCGTCCGGGTCGGTGAAGCCGAGCACGGTCTCGCCGGGAGCGGTCACGAACCGCTGGGCGCGGATGTCGTCCGGCAGCGCGGGCAGCACGGTCACGGTGAGCAGGTTGGCCTCCTGGTCCCAGCCGAACCGGTACTCGCGGCCCCGGCCCGCCTTGGCCTCCAGCAACTGCTCGACGCGGGAGCGGGATTCGGCCTCGCTGTCGGTGAAGTGGGCGGGGTAGCGCAGCCGGAGGGAGACCAGCCGTCCGTCCTCGAAGGCGTGGTCGGTGAACGCCTCCCGCCAGTCGCCGCCGTGCGCGTAGAGCGGACGCGGGTCCTCCGGCACGGCGAGGTAGGGCACCAGGCACTCGTACAGGACCTGGAGCCGCTCGTGCTCGGCGTCGGTGCCGGCCGTGTCGGCAGGGACGCGTTCCCGGCCCGCCCAGCCCGCCGTCACCATCAGGGCGACCGCGGCGCACAGCGGCCCGTAGGGCACGAGCGCCACGATGGCCAGGCAGGAGCCCACCAGCACCACGGCGGGCCCGCGCCGGTCCCTGGGAGTGCGCGCCCAGGCGCGGCACCCGCCCACCGCCAGGACCCGCAGCCCGCGGAGCACGGAGACCAGCGGGTGCAGGACGTCCGCGGCGCAGTCGGCGACCGTGCGCGTGAGCTCGCGCCCCCGCACGCGGGCCGGGCCGGGGGTGACGCCGCCGGAACGCGGTCGCGGGCCCACGTCGTCCTCCTGCCGTCGGTGAGGCGAGTCGGGACGGGTCAGAACTTGAGGCCGCCCAGCAGCCCGGCGAGGCTCGCGCTGCCCGCCTTGATGCTGGGCGCGATGGCCGTCCCGGAGAGGTAGAAGCCGAACAGGGCGCACACGATGCCGTGGGTGGGCTTGAGTCCGTCCTTGCGGAAGAACAGGAAGACGATGACACCGAACAGCACTACGCCGGAGATGGAGAGGATCATGACGAGCTCCTGGGCGGTCGGAACGGTCACCACGCGTTCCTCAAGACTCACAGAAAGTGCTAATTAGGCAAAAGCGGAAGAATCCCCCCATGGGCTCCGCGTGCCCCGGCGAGGTGCGTGGGCGGTGGTCCGGGGGAGACGGCGAACCGCGTGAACACGGCGTGAAATCGGGCCCGTCCGGGATCGGCGCGAGCGGGCGCTGCCGGGTGCGGAGGATCCGGGCGATTCACCCGTTCGGGCGCGTCCGAACCTCCGCCGGGCGCCCGCGGGGCCCCGGCGGACGGCCGCGGCGCGCGCGGCGGGCCCGGAGCCCATGGTTCCGGGCCGGTGGGCGTACGTAGGGTAGGCAGCGGCCACGTCAACAGGCCGTCAGCCGCGAACCCGGAGGACCGCAGACCATGACCGAGCAGACCCCCGAGACCGAGCCCGCTCACGACCCCGAGGTGCTGCAGCTCGCGGCCAAGGTGTTCGACCTGGCGCGGCACGGCGACAAGGACACGCTCGCCGCGTACGTGGACGCGGGCGTTCCGGTCAACCTCACCAACGACCGGGGCGACACGCTGATCATGCTGGCCGCCTACCACGGGCACCTCGACGTCGTCCGCGCCCTCCTGGAGCGCGACGCCGACCCGAACCGGGCCAACGACAAGGGTCAGACGCCGCTCGCGGGAGCGGTCTTCAAGGGCGAGGACGAGGTCGTCCGCGCCCTGCTGGAGCACGGCGCGGACCCGACGGCGGGGACGCCGTCCGCGGTGGAGGCGGCCCAGGTGTTCGGACGGCAGGACCTGCTGGAGCTTTTCAAGTAACAGACGGTCCGCGGCCCTTCCCCCCGGACGTCAGGGTGTCGCGTCGTCCTGGCGACGCGACACCCCGCGCCGTCCTACAGAGCCGCTCCGCTCGTCAGACGCGCGCCGCGGTCCAGCAGGCGGAGGCCGCGGTCCGTCAGTTCCGCGCGGTGGGTGCCGACCGCGGCCACGGCCTCGCCGAGGTCCGCGAGCAGCCGTGCGTGGCGCTGTTCCAGCGCGGGCTCCGCGGCCGGCCCGCTCTCCAGCAGCCGTCGGTAGAGCAGGGCGCAACGGGACAGCACCACCATCCGCCGCAACGGTCCGGCGGGGGCGGCGCCGGTCACGAACGGCTCGCACTCCGCCGCCGCGTCGTACCGCGTGCGCGTGCCCTCGCGGACCAGGGCCTCCGCCAGCCGTACCGAGCCGAGGAGGCCGTCCGGGGAGGGCGTCAGGCAGTGGCGGTCGATCAGGACGGTGCCCTGGGGAACAGCATCGGTGTGGTCGCCCTCCGCCGTCGTGTCGTCGGACAGCACCACTTGGGCGACCGACGCCCGCAGTTCGTCGAGCATGGCGGGCCAGACCGCGCCCAGCAGCCGTACGGCCGGGGCCAGGGCGGCCCGGTCGGCCGGGTCCGCGAGCTGCCAGGTTGTCTCTGCCGCGCCCGACAGGCGGTTCTGCGGCGCCTCTTGGCCGCCGTGCGTCGAGGAGCGGTCGGGGTCCAGATCCAATGCCGTTCCTTCACTTCCGTCGCTCGGAGCCCGTACAGCGGCCGGGGTCACCGGAGCGTGATCGTTCGTTTCTCCACGGTGAACGATAGGCGGACCGCCGACGCGGCGGAATCCCGGCCCCCGGATCAACCCTCCGGGTGGCGCACCAGGGGTTTCCTTCACCTCCCGGCACTCACGTCCGTCTGAACTCATGGAAGACATACAGTATTTGGAAGTGGAGCTTCCAGATCCGTTGTCATCGTCCTTACCGTTGCGGGAAGTTGAGGGCTCGCACATCAGCACACCAGTGGCTTTCCGGTGACGTGTCTCACTCCAGGTGTCTTCGGCCTTACAAACCGTTGAAGCATGATCTTCGGAGTGGCATGATCGTCGCCAAGCCCAGTGCACTGAATGGAATTCTCGCCGAGTAGCTCTTGTCGAGGCGGTCACTCGGCAGGAAGCGTGCCGAAGGTAATGTCCGGGGGGATTCACCAATGCATCGCCGCACCATCCGCTTGCACTGCCCTGAGGGTGCTCCCTCCGGCATTCGGTACGACGGCTGAAACAGCACAGCACACGGGTCGCTTTTTTCTCGCGCTGCCGCGTGTGGGCAGCCCACCCAAATCGGCGTGTGGTTGCCCGCTGCTCTCCCGACCGCCTCGCAAGTCTGCCCTGACTGTTGAGCCGGCTTCGGGTGGCGCCAAAGCAAAGGTGTCTTGTGTCGAATCTCAGATTTGTCAATGCTGAAGAGTCGCTGGAGTTCGACGAATCGGTCCCGTTGAAGGACATGGTCGACTACGTCACGTTCGGCTGCCGGTCTGGAAAATGCGGGATGTGCATGGTGCGCGTCGAGGAAGGCGCGCACAACATGTCGCCCAGGACCGAGAAAGAAGAACGGCTCTTCGCGCTGCTCGAAATATCCGACCCCGCCATGCGTCTGGCCTGCCAGAGCCGGGCGCACGGCGATGTCGTTCTGTACGAAGTCAACTAGGGGGATTCTTCCATGTCTGTCAACGAAGCCAAGAACCGTCTCACCGACACCGCACTGCTGCGCCGCAAGCCCTTTCTGAGCGCCGAGGACAGCAAGCAGGCCAAGAAGGAGATCGACACCTTCCTGGACGGGAAGATCGACGAGTGGAACGCGACGGTTCCCTATGCGCGGCACCTCGAGGGAAGCGACGTCAACCTTGAGTACTACAAGCAGACGCTGGTGGAGCACGCCTGGCGTATCCGTCTGATGCGCACCGCGCAGGCCAACGCGCTCCACAAGATCACGCGCGGCAACGCGGAGGCGGCCCAGCTGTACGCGGCCTACCAGGACGAGGAGATGCTGCACGACGTCCTGTTCATGAGGGATGCGGAGAAGGTTGGGATCAGCGCGGAGCAGATCTTCGAGACGGAGCCGAGCTTCTACACCCGGCTTCTCGCGGGCTACCTGTACTTCGTCGCGGAGCACGAGAAGCCGCTCGGTGTGATCTGTTACAGCTACCTGGTCGAGTACACGACCCAGAAGATCACACCGAAGCAGATCAAGGCGATGTCCGACTCCCTGGGCAAGGACATGATCGTCGGTCAGGCCTCGCACCTCAACACGGACCTGGTCGAGGACCACACGCAGGACATGTGGGACATCCTGAGCCAGTTCATCGAGGGTGAGCAGGACATCGTCGACATCAAGAGGTACCTGGCGGAGATCCAGGACATCCTCAAGATGTTCTTCGTCGACCTGCACGACCGTTACGCCACGCACACCGCCTGACGAACCTGGTGTGCTCCGGGGCTGAGGTGCCTGGCCTCGGCCCCGGAGTGCGTGATCGGAAAAGAGAAGTTGACGTGGCTGGTAAGACCGGATTTCTTGTCCTTTCACACCAACTGTTGTCGATGGTGGAGCCGATCGCCGAGGCTCTGCACCGGCGCGGTGTCAAGACCTATGTACTGGCCTCCCGTTCGGCGCGCGATGTGACGGCGCGCTGGGAGGCCGACGTCGAGCTCCTGCACATCACCGACGCCCATTCGCTGCGCCGCCCGGACATCGACTTCTTCCTGAAAACCCTGGAAGAGGCGGATGTGCGGCTGCTCGGGTGCCTGACGGTCTGGGACGCCTATCGCGAGCTGATGGCTTACGCGAATGACCGCCTCGGTACGGCTGATCTCACGGAAGAGGCAGTGCGCGGGCTCCGGGACAAGCTCGCGATGCGGACCAGGCTGCGCGAGCACGGCCTGTCGAAGGTCTCCGCCTGGCCGTTCGACGAGTCGCGCTTCCACGGCCTAACGGACAGGACGCGCTATTTCATCAAGCCGTGCGAGGGACTCGCCTCGCTGGGTGCCTTCCGGGCCGACCGTCTCGGAGCGGTGGAAGAGCTGGACGCACTGTGGCGGAAAGCGCAGCAGGACCGTGCCTACGACGGGGTCTTCCAAGGACGCCCCGCCTTTCTCATCGAAGAATTCATCGACGGCATCGAGTGCAGCTTCGAAGTCGGCGTGGTGCGCGGCACACCGACCGTGCATGCCGTGCACGAGAAGGTCGATCTGCGGCAGGTCGGCCGGACCACGCTCGAGAACGCCTGCGTTTGCCCGCCCAAGTCCCTGAGCCGGTCGGAAGTCGACGAAGGCATCGCCTACGTGACACGGTGCCTGCAGGCGCTCGGGGCGGACACGGGTGTCTATCACGTCGAGGCGCGCTTCCAGCGTGACCGTGGCTGGGAACTGGTGGAGGCCAACCCCCGTATCGGCGGGGCCTACATCGTGGCCAGTACACGCAGGCACTGTGGAATCGACCTGCTGGACCGATGGATCTCCCTGTTGCTGGAAGAGCTCGTCGAAGCACCGGAAAGCAGCGGCAACAGTACGTTCTTCCGGGTCTACTTCGGCGAACCAGGCCGCCGTATCGCGCAGTTGGAGAGTCGGCCGGGTGAGGTCGACGTGCTCGAGGAGAAGCTGTTCGTGAAGGAGGGCGAGCTGCTGCCGCTCGTGGACCGGGAGATATTCATCGGGCAGACGCTCTGGGACACCACCGGTATAAACCCCGACGCACTCGACGACTTCATCCGGGAAACAGAGAAGCACCTCAAGATTGAGTACAGCTCATGAACATCGTCATTCTGCACCGCATCCCGTTCGCTCGGTTCCGCTACGATCTCGCCGTCGACCACCAGAAACACACGGTCCGCTATCTCTGCCTGACAGGAGACCCCGGTGGCCTTCCCGCCGGAGCCGAGTGGCGGGTTGTCGAAGCCGGTGCCGGTGACGCCCGGTCACTGGCCGAACGGCACGCGGACTGGCTGAGCGCGGCCGACCACCTGATCGCTCGCTCGGAATACGACCTCCTCACCGCGGCCGACCTGCGCGAGCGATTCCGCATCCCGGGCGACGTACAGTCGGACGTACTGCCTGTACGCGACAAGTGGCTGATGCGCACGCTGGCCCGGCAAGCAGGAATTCCGCAGCCCTCCTTCTGGAGCAACCAGGAATTCCGCCGGAATCCTCCTGCCACGGGTACCTACCTGGTCAAGCCGCGTCTGGAGGCGTCGAGCACCGGCATCCAGCTGGGTACACCCACGCAGATTCTCGCCCAGCCGGCTGTCCGTGACGACGTCGACGGGTACTTCGTCGAGGAATTCGTCCCGGGGGAGGTCTGGCACGTCGACGGGTATCTGCGGGACGGTGAGTTCGGGGCCGTCGTGTGCAGTACCTACGTGGGCGATTGCCTCAAGTTCGCCCACGGAAGTCCGCTCGGTTCGGGCCAGGTCCCCGACGATCCTGCTCTGTTGTCCATGCTGCGCGATACGCTCACTGCGCTCGGGCAGAAGAACGGATCCTTCCATTACGAGGCCATCCGTACGCAGGCCGGGAAGTTCGTGTTTCTGGAGACCGCGAGCCGGGTCGGCGGTGCCGGAGTGGCCGACGCCTTCGCGCTGCGTACAGGCATCGACCTCTATCAGGCGGACCTGAAATACCAGCTCACGGGCAGCGTCCCCACGGACGGTCCACAGCTTTCCGCCCGCTATTACGGCTGGTTCGTGTACCCCGCCCACCACCGCACGCAGGGGATGGACGTCGACTTCGACCCGGCCCGGTACGCCGGACGCCTGTCCTCCTTCACCCACAACGCCCGCCCCAAGGCGCACGCGGGACAGATCAGCTATGCCGCGGGAGCGACGCCGCTGTCCGGCGTGGTGCAGGGCAGCACGGCCTCGGAGGTGCGGGAGACCTTGCGGGAGATATTCGCCACCACCGCGGTCGTGGAGACGCGATGACCAGGGACTGCTTCATCATTGTCGGGTACAACAACACGCGCATATACGACGTCGCCAAGCTGCGCGAGCTCTGCCGTCGGGAGTACCGGGCGGACCTTGTGCTCGTCACGGAGCAGGTGAGGCCTCAGGACCATGCCGCCGCCGACGTGGTGCTCCGCGCCCCCCTCGGGAATGCCGACAGCGGCATGGCAGCCGAATCCGTCGTGCGCGACATCCGGCGCCTCGGCCTGCGTCCCGTGGGCATACTGCCGTTCTCCGATCGGGGAGTTCCGCTGGGGGCCTGGCTGGCGCGTCACTTCGCGCTGCCCGGTGCCGAACCGGCACAGGCCGCAGCCGGTCTGGACAAGTTGCGATTCCGCGAGATCGAGTCAGCGGCTCGTGCGCACCCGGACGGCTACCTTCCCTTGCTGAGTCTGCCGGTGCACACACTGCCGGAATTCGAGGCGGCGGTGCGGCGACTCGGAGGCACCGCCTTCGTCAAACCGGTGAACGAGGGGAACAGTCGTGGTTGCCAGGCCGTCTCCAGCGTCGACATGTGCCCCGGTGTGTGGGAGACCTTGCGGCCTTACCACGCATCGGGCGTCATGGTCGAGACGCTGGTGCGGGACGCATCCGAGTACAGCTGGGATTTCGTCGGTGGGTTTCGCTGGCTGACCGAGAAGCGTACGACGGACGAAGGCCGCTTCCGTGCCGAGATCCAGCAGATCGTCCCGGCGCCGCTGGAGGAGGAGCAGGCCGCGGCACTGGACCGGGCCGGTACGCATGTCCGGGAACTGGTCTCTGCCGGCAGCGGAGCGTTCCACAACGAACTGTTTCTCATGGCGGACGGGGTGGCGGCCGTCGAGACCAATATGCGTCCCGGAGGCATGCGCATCTGGGACCTGGCCAGACTTTCCTTCGCTGATTTCGACCCGTGGCGGGTCTGGCTGCACTGGTCGGTGAGCGGTGACATGCGCCATGTGCGACTCGAACCCCGGTCCTATAGCGGCATACGCATGCTGCGTGCCCCTCGTGACGGAATACTCATGGGACTTCCCGATGTTGTGCGACTGGCCGATGCTCTCGACATCCGAATGCACGAGGCCGCGTTCAGCAGCTCACCGTCGGACCGGGTGCGCGTTGATGTCGAGGACAACGGGGATTTCATCGGTCACATCGTGGTGACGGCGGACGACCATAAGACACTCCTCGACCAACTGGACATCCTGGCCCGGGCGATCGAGGAACGGACTCTGGTCCAGGAGCCGTAGCTAATTTTGGAGGCGTAGTGTACGGCTGGCGGATCTGGCTGTTTCTCGGGGCGCGTCTGTTCTCCACCCTGGGCGACCAAATTCTGCAGTTCGCGGTGCCGCTCATCGTCTATGCCGCGACAGGAAGTGTTTCCCTGTCGGGTCTGGCCTTTATGATCGAGTGGCTGCCACGGCTGGTCTCGCTGCCCTTCGCCGGCGTGCTGTCCGACCGCTTCGGAGGACGCCGTATCTACGCCGCCAGTGATTCCGTCCGCGCGGTGGCCTGTTTCGGCGCGGTACTGGCGGTGTTGCACTGGCCTGGGCACACCTTCGCGCTGACCGCGGTGCTGATGGCACTGTGTGCTTTCTGCTACGCCCAGTCCTTCATCGCGCTGGAGACCACCGTTCCGGAGCTGGTGCCGGAAGCGGACCTCGCCAAGGCGCAGAGTCTGCTTCAGATGATCAACAATGGTTCGAGCGTCTTCGGGCCGGCTCTCGGCGGTGCGCTGTTGTTCTGGGCCGCGCCGACGCAACTGCTCTGGGTGGTCGGAGCCATGTTCGCTGTGAGCGCCTGCTCGGTGGTCACCTTGAAGGAACTTGGCACACCGTCGGCGAAGAGGGCCAGGGATCCGGAACGGAGCGTTGCGCGTGAGCTCCGGGCCGGTGTCCGGGGC
This sequence comes from Streptomyces sp. UNOC14_S4, assembly GCF_020740835.1. GTDB lineage: Bacteria > Actinomycetota > Actinomycetes > Streptomycetales > Streptomycetaceae > Streptomyces. Next base: position 13,272 of record NZ_JAINFC010000046.1, on the reverse strand, counting down.
CTCGTGGCCGCGCCGGTCCTGCTGTCCTTGGTCGGACTGGGCATGGTGGTCAACCTGATGGTCGGCCTTGCCATGACGACCGGGGCGGCGCTGAGCGTCGGCCACTTCAAGGTGGGCAACAGCGCCTTCGCCAGCCTTCAGATGACTGTGGGGGCGCTCTCTTTGGTCACGTTCTTTCTGATGCCATGGCTCACACGCCGTTTCTCGGTGTACCGGATCGGCGCGGCGTCCTTCGCAGCGAGCGCTTTCGGAGGGCTCCTCATAGGCCTGGGCGGGTCCTTCCCGGTGTATGTCGCCGGATACGGACTGTGCATCGGACTCTGTGGCCTGTTCAACGTCTTCATCCGGGTCGAGCGGCTGCACTGGATCGCACCGGAGGAGCGAGGACGCGTCATCAGCTTCATCGTGCTGCTCAATCAGAGCACCATGCCGGTCGCGGGCCTGCTGGTCGCGGTGACCGGCGGAGCGCTGCCCGTCCAGTGGCTCTTCCTTGCCACTGGAATCGTCGCATGCGCGACCTATGTGTTCGTGTTCCGCCCGCTGCGGTCGAAGGTCGTCACCGCGCAGTCGGCCGCGGTCAGGGCCTGAACCGTCGAGAGATCACCGAGAGATCCGCCGGAGGGCGGAAAGGGACGAGGCCGGTATCAACACCGCCGCCTCCAGGGGGGATGCCATGAGCAGCGAACATCACGAGCTGACGGTCACGGACGTCGGTCGGCAGGGCGAGGACGCCGTCACCCTGACCTTCGAGCTGCCACCGGAGGTCCGGGAGGAATTCCGGTACCAGCCGGGCCAGTACGTCATGGTCCGGTTCATGGGCGCGGACGGGGAGGAGGAATTCCGCTCCTATTCGGTCTGCCACGCTCCACCTGCCGACGGCTCCGCCCCGTCTTCCGTGCGTATCGCCGTCCGGCTGTTGGGGCTCGGAGGCTTCGGTGAGGTCGCCCACAGGAAGCTGGGGCCCGGTTCGACCGTCGGGGTCCTGAGGCCGCGGGGACGGTTCCGGCTCCGGGCCGGGCGTCGCCACTTCGCGGTGGCCGCCGGCTCCGGCATCACCCCGGTCCTCGCCATGGCGCAGGCGGCTCTGCTGCGTGGCGACGAATTCGCCCTCGTCTACGGCAATCGCACGGCGTCGAGCACCATGTTCGCTGCGGACATCGCCGAACTCGAGAGCCGGTTCCCGGGCCGGTTCACCGTTCGGCATGTCCTCTCCCGTGAGAAGGCCGTGGCTCCGCACCGTACCGGACGGATCGACGCCGATGACCTGCGGCGGCTGCTCGAAACCGTTGGCTGGGCACCGGACGACGAGGCGACCCAGTTCTACGTATGTGGTCCGGCAGGACTGGTCGGAGCGGTGCGGGGATTCCTGTCCGCGACCGGGGTGGACCGACGTCGGATGCATTCCGAACTGTTCGCCGTGGCCGCCCTGAACCCCGAAGCGTAAACACGCGCGAGCGTGCGCATTCGCGTCTAGTGAAGTGTGAAGAAGCCATGATTCCTGGTGTTGTCGACGGCAGGGTTACCGCCTTGTCCGGCGAGGACGGGGCCGTTTCTGTGAGTATCTCCGTCGGGAAGTCTGCGGACCTCTCCGGAAAGGAGGATCGAGTGGAGCTCGTCATGACCCGTGAACACGCGGAGCGGATCTGCCGGGCGATGCTGGAGGGCGGGGCGGAAACCGTCCCCTGCTCGGTGGGCGTCTCCTACGACTCTCCCACCTGAACGATCTTCGCGGGGGCGAACCGATGCAGAGCTGACCGACCGTAGCGCAGCCTCTGGTCACAAGGGCAGGGAACCTCTCACCGTCGCCACCGTGTCCGCCTCCGACGCCCGCTTGTCCTCGCGATAGCGCACGACGCGCGCGAAACGGAGCGTCACCCCCTCCGGATAGCGCGAGGACCGCTGGACGCCGTCGTACGCGATTTCCACGACGAGCTCCGGGCGCACCCGCACCACGAAGCCGTCGTCGCCGACGGAGAGGGCCAGGAGGCGTTCCGTCTGCCAGGACAGGAGCGCGTCCGTGAGGCCCTTGAAGGTCTTGCCGAGCATCGCGAACGAGCCGTCCGGCCGTCGTGCGCCCAGGTGGAGGTTGGAGAGTCTGCCGGTGCGGCGGCCGTGGCCCCACTCCGCGGCCAGGACCACCAGGTCCAGTGTGTGGACGGGCTTGACCTTCAGCCAGGACGCGCCCCGGCGGCCCGCGCTGTACGGCGCGTCGAGCGCCTTGACGACCACGCCCTCGTGGCCGCGCCGCAGCACCACCTCGGCGAACTCCCGCGCCGCCGCCCGCGCCGACGTGTCCGCGGGTTCGGCCACGACCAGGCGCCGTACCCGCAACGGCTCCGGCACCGCGCGTGCCAGCTCCGCGTGGCGCTCGGTCAGCGGGAGGGCCAGCAGGTCGCGGTCGTCGACGGCGAGCAGGTCGAAGAAGACGGGCGACAGGGGGACCGAGACGGCGGCCCCCGCCACGTCCAGCCGGGAGCCCACCCGGCCCGCGGTCTCCTGGAAGGGGCGTGGCCTGCCCGTCCCGTCGAGGGCGATCACCTCGCCGTCCAGCACGGCGCGTTCCACCGCCAGTTCGCGGGCCACGCGGGCGAGCTCCGGCAGCCGGTCGGTGATCTCCTCCAGGGTGCGGGTCCAGACGCGTACGCGCTCGCCGTCCCGGTGGACCTGTACGCGGATGCCGTCCAGCTTCTCCTCCACCGCGCACGGCCCCAGCCGGTCCAGCGCGTCGTCCACGTCCTCGGCGGTTCGCGCGAGCATCGGCAGCACCGGGCGCCCCACCTCCAGCCGGAACGCGGACAGTGCCGCCGGGCCGTGCGCCAGCAGCTCCCGTGCCACGGCCGCCGTGGAGCCGCTGAGCATGACGGCCCGCCGTACGTCCTCCGGTGGCGCGTCCGCGGCGGCCGCGAGGCCCTCGACGGCCAGCGCGTCCAGTGCCCCCTGCCGCAGTTCGCCGCCGAGCAGGCCGCGCAGGAAGCGCTGTTCCTCCGCCGTGGCCGCCGCCATCAGCGCGGAGACCAGCCGCTGCCGTTCCGCCCGCGCGCCCTTGCCCGCCACCGCCGCGATCGCGCCGACCGCCCGGTCCACGTCCCGCACGCTGAGGGAGGACGCGGTGGCGGGCGGTGGCGCGTCGCGCAGCAGGCTCCAGCCGATCCCGACCCGGCCCTGCGGCAGCCGTCCCGCCAGATACGTGACGACGGCCGGTGCCTCCTCGGGGCCGGCGACGCGCAGAAGACCGGCCAGCAGGCCGGTCTTCTCCGACCGCGAACCCGTCGCGGCGACGGCTGCGGACACCCGGGCGAGGTCGGCCAGGAGCATGCCTTCATCGTGCGACGGCCCGGCGCGCCCCGCAGCGCGGGATCAGCGGATCAGCGGGTCAGCGGTGCGCGTCCCAGAACGCGCAGTGGTGCTCGACGGCCGGGTCCAGGGCCCGGATGCCGCCCGCGCCCGGCGCGAGGGACAGCACCAGCGGCGCCTTGTCCTGGAAGGCGGGCCACTTCGGGGCCCCGGCCGGGTCCGGGCGCGAGGTCCGGGCGAAGCGGGTCCAGTAGTCGGCCATCCGCCCCGACAGCTCGCGCTGCGCGGGTGTGAACGCGGGCTCGGCCGGGATGTCGAAGAGGTACGGCATCTCGAAGGCGTGCGTGGCCCCGTACGGGAAGCCCTTCACCACCGGGATGCCGGAGATGACCGGGGCGTCGGGGTCGCTGAACTCGTAGCCGTACGTGGGCACCCGCGCGGCCAGCGCGCGGTCGGCCCGCAGGGTCGTGCACGTCCACGCGCGGTCCGTGAGCACGGCGGACCACGCCAGGGCGGGCGAGGGATACTTCGCCGCCGGGTAGAGCGCCTCGATCGCACCGGCGGCGGAGCCGAAGGTGCCCGTCAGCCGGGTGCGGTAGGTGTTCGCGTCCGGGATCGGGTGGTTCGCCAGGGTCTGGGCGACGAACAGCCGCATCTCGTCGTGGTTGGTGCCCTGCACGACCGGCACCCGGTGGAAACGGCCCGCCTCCAGGGCCCGCTCGGGCCGCTCGGGCAGGAGGGCGTTGCCGTAGGCGACGGTCGAGAACGCCTCCGTGAGCTCCGGCGTCACCAGCTTCGCCAAGGGCAGCCCGCGCAGACAGGCGAGCGCGTTCGCCCCGTCCGCGCAGCCCAGCCGGCGGGCGGCGTCGGCGCCCGCGTCCCGCACCTTGTTCTGCGGGGTCCAGGGGCTGTACGCGGCGCCGCCCGGGTCGGTGGCGCCCGCCGGGATCTGCGTCATGCACGAGCCGCTCTGCGCGACGGCCTTGTGGAAGAGACCGGCCGACCCGGGGGAGACGAGCTGGGCGCACGTGCTGAGCGCGCCCGCCGACTCGCCGAACAGGGTCACGTTGCGCGGGTCACCGCCGAACCCGGCGGCGTTGGCCCGCACCCAGCGCAGGGCCGCCTGCTGGTCGGCGAGACCGAAGTCGGGCGCGCCGCCCAGGGCCGGGTGGCCGAAGAAACCCAGCATGCCCAGCCGGTAGTTGACCGTGACCACGACCGCGTCGCCCCTGACCGCGAGCCGTTCACCGGCGTAGTCGCTGCCGCTGCCCGAGGTGAAGCCGCCGCCGTGCACCCACACCAGTACGGGCCTGCCCTTGGCCGCGGGCTTGTCCGTGGGTTTGTCCGGGGGGTTCTCCGCGGCCTTGCCCGCCGCCCGGCCCGTCGGCGTGGTGACGTTGAGGTAGAGGCAGTCCTCCGAACCCACCGTCTTCCCCGGGGACTCCGGCGACTGCTGCGCACAGCGCTCGCGGGGCGCGCCCGCGTCCCTGACGCCCCGCCAGTTCGCCGCGGGCGCGGGCAACTGCCAGCGCAGCCTGCCCGTGGGCGGCGCCGCGAACGGGATGCCCTCGTAGGTGGCGTACGTGCCGTGCCCCACTCCGCGGACCTGGCCGTGGTCGGTGGTCACGACGGGTCTCGAAGGCGCGGGCGCCGCCGTGGCCGCCACCGCGGGCGGGGCCGCGGTGAGGGCCGAGAGCGCCGAGAGCAGGGCCAGGAGCGCGAGTGCCCCGCCACGGAGTCGGCTGCTATGTGGTACTTCCGGCATGAATGATGCCCTTTCGCAGAATCCGGGTGCCTGGGGAGGAAATGACCCGGGCGCCCGGAACGTACCCGCAAGGGACCATGCACACCTGTTCTGTTGGCACTCGATCGGGTCGAACTCGGGCCGCACGTCAGGGCGTGGTCCGCCCGTCAGTCCGGACGTGGGCCCACGGTCTCCGCGCCGTCCGTGATGGTGATCGCCAGGGCCGGACAGGAGTCCGCCGCGTCCAGGGCCGTCTCGCCGGGCGGGATCTCGGGGCTGCGCGCCCGCGACCGCTCGCCGTCCAGCTCGAAGAGCTCCGGGGCCAGGGCCGCGCAGATGCCCGAACCCATGCAGCGCCCGCGGTCCACCGTGACGTGCCAGCCCATCCTCACCACCTCACCGGCATCGAACGCGGGCCGCGGACCAGCATCTCCGTCTTCCACTGGACGTCGCCCGCCAGCCGGACGCCGGGCAGCCGCAGCACGATCCCCCGCAGCGCCTCCTGGAGCTCCAGCCGGGCCAGCGGGGCGCCCAGACAGTGATGCACACCGTGCCCGAAGCCCAGGTGCTGATTGCCCTCGCGGCCCAGGTCCAGCGCCTCCGGCGCGCTGAAACGCAGCGCGTCCCGGTTCGCGGCGCCGACCGCCACCAGCAGCGGCTCGCCCGCGCGTACGAGCGTGCCGCCGACCTCGAGGTCCTCCGTCGGGTACCGGGCGAACGACGCGCCCACGCCGATCGGGACGAACCGCATCAGCTCCTCCACCGCCGCGGGCACGAGCCCGGGGTCCGCGCAGAGCCGCGCGAACTCCTCCGGGTGGTCCAGCAGCGTCCAGAGGAAGTTGGGGATCTGGCTCGCCGTCGTCTCGTGCCCGGCGGTGAGCAGGCCGTCGCACAGGTCGATCAGTTCGAGCTCGGACAGCCGGTCCTCGACGTCACGCGCCTCGATCAGCGCGGTCATCAGGTCGTCGGCGGGCCGCGCCCGGTGCGCCGCGATCAGCCCCGACATGTACGCGCGGAACTCGTCCCGGGTCGCCGCCATCTCCTCCGAGGTCAGCGGACTCGTCGACAGCGAGGCGTCGGTCCAGACGCGGAACCGGCCCTCGTCCTCGACGGGCACCCCGAGCAGCCGGCAGATCACGGCGACGGGCAGCGGCAGCGCGAACCGCGCTACGAGGTCGGCGGGCGGCCCGGCCGCCACCATGTCGTCCAGGAGTCTCTCCGCGAGGGCGCGCACGGTCGGCCGCAGCTTCTCGACCCGGTGCACGGTGAACGCCTTCGACACGAGCGTCCGCAGCCGGGTGTGGTCCGGCGGGTCCATGCCGAGCAGCCCGGGCTCGCGCCGCCCCGGTGTCCGGCGGGGCTCGTCGTGGGCCGCGGCGGCGGCCCGGCTGAAGCGGCGGTCGCCGAGGACGAGCCGGGCGTCGGCGTACCGGGTCACCAGCCAGGCGGGCTCCCCGTGCTCCAGCCGCACGCGCAGCAGGCCGTCGCCGCGGCGCGCCGCCTCGTACGACTCGGAGAGGGCGAGCCCGGACGGCTCGTTGAACGGATAGGCGGTGGGCTCGACATGTGCGGTGGTCATGCGTACCCCTTCCCTGACGGGGAGTTGGCCGTTCCGTTCACCAACGGTAGGTGCGGCGTGCAGTCATGGCCATACGGCCATGGGGCGCCGTCATCTCAGGGGAGCGGCTCCGGGGCTGCGCCCCTGGACCCCGTGCCCACCGGGGTGCCTCTTGCGGTCGGCGCGCGGCCGCAGGCTGCGTGTGGCTGGCCGCGCAGTTCCCCGCGCCCCTCAAGGGGCGCGGTTTCCCGAGTCGCTGATGCGGAGCAAAACGGCCACCAGGAGCCAGTTCGCCACCAGGGACGAGCCGCCCTTGGCCAGGAAGGGGAGGGCCTTGCCGGTGAGGGGGATGAGGCCGAGGACGCCTCCGGCCACCACGAAGACCTGGAGGGCCAGGGCCGCCGCGAGGCCCACGGCCAGGAGTTTGCCGAAGGGGTCGCGCGTGGCCACCGCCGCGCTGAGCCCCCGCTGCACCAGCAGCGCGTAGAGCACCAGCACCGCCATCGTCCCGGCGAGCCCCAGCTCCTCCCCGACGGTCGTCAGGATGAAGTCGCTGCGGCCCGCGAAGCCGATCAGCTCGGGGTGGCCCTGCCCGAGGCCCGCGCCCGTGACACCCCCGCTGCCGAAGCCGAACAGCGCGTCCGCGAGCTGGCTGGAGATGAGCCCCTTGGGCCGCTTGTCCTCCGGCAGGAAGATGTCGAAGGGATGCAGCCAGGCGACGATGCGCCCCTTGACGTGCGGTTCGGTCGAGCCCACCACCGTGGCCCCCACGACGGCCATCGCCAGGCCGAACAGCACCCAGCTGATGCGTTCCGTCGCGGTGTAGAGCATCACCACGAACAGCCCGAAGAAGATCAGCGAGGTGCCCAGGTCCCGCTCGAAGACCAGCACCAGCAGGCTCAGCACCCACACGGCGAGGATGGGGCCGAGCTGTCGCCCCGGCGGCAGCCGTACGCCCAGTACTTTGCGCCCGGTGAGGGCCAGCGCGTCCCGGTGGGTCACCAGATAGCCGGCGAAGAACACCGCGATCATGGTTTTGACGAACTCGCCGGGCTGGAACGACAGCGGCCCGATGTAGATCCACCGCTTGGCGCCGTACGTGTCGCCGGGGAAGAACGCGGGCGCCATCAGCAGCACCAGCGCGACCGCCATCAGCACATAGATGTAGCGCTGGAGCCACCGGTGGTCCTTCAGCACCAGCAGGACGCCGACGCACACCGCCACCCCGATCACCGTCCACAGCAACTGGCCGGACGCGGTGGGAGCGGCGTTCGCGTATCTGGCGCTGTAGGCGAAGTCCAGGCGGAAGAGCAGCACCAGCCCGATGCCCGAGAGCAGCACGGACAGCGGCAGGATCAGCGGGTCGGCACGCGGCGCCCAGCGGCGCACGGCCAGGTGCGGGACGAGCGCGAGGCACACCATGCTCGCGACGAAGCCGGGAAGCCCGCTCGGCAGGCTGCCGTTGACGGACAGGCCGGTGTACGCGTAACCGGAACAGCTGATCAGCACGGCCAGCCCGAGCAGCAGCGCCTCACGGTTGCGGCGCCGCGATGCCCGGGGGCGCTCCGGCGTCGCCGGGCTCTCGTCACGGCCCTCGAGTTGCACGGATTCCACGGTCACACCGATCAATGGTGGACCGCGCGGCCTGAAGGAAACCTGAAGTTCCTGAACGAACCTTCAGGAACTTCAGGAATCGGCCAAGACGGGCAGGGGCAGTGGGAAGCGCGCCACCAGCAGGGCTCCGCCGCCCTCCGCCTCCGCGGCCACCAGGCTCCCGCCGTGCGCGAGCGCGATCTCCCGGGCGATGGCGAGCCCGAGCCCGCTGCCGCCGCTCTCCCGGTCCCGCGCCGCGTCCAGCCGCACGAACCGCTCGAAGACCTGCTCCCGCCGCTCCCGGGGGATGCCCGGTCCGTCGTCGGCCACCTCCAGCACGGCCTCCGCGCCGTCCGCCGTGAGACGCGCGCCGACCGTGACCCGGCCCGCGGCGTGCCGCAGGGCGTTGTCGACGAGGTTGGCCAGCAACCGTTCCAGCTGGCCCGCGCGGCCCCGCATCGGCACCGGGGCGTCCGCCTGTACGGTCAGCGGCACCCTGGTGGCGGGCCGCCGGGCGGACTCCTCCGCCGCGAGCAGCGCCAGGTCCACCGGCTCGCCGCCCGCCGACGGCGCCCGGGCGTCCAGCCGCGCCAGGAGCAGCAGGTCCGCGGCCACGCGCTGGAGCCGCGCCGTCTCCGCCAGCGCCTCGCGCACGGAGGACTCCGTCGGCCCGCCGGGGGCCGCCAGTGCCACCTCCAGCCGCGAGCGGACCGCCGCGACCGGGTTGCGCAGCTCGTGCGAGGCGTCGGCGACGAACTGCCGCTGCCGCCCGACCGCCTGCTCCAGCCGGTCCAGGGTCACGTTGACGGTACGGGCCAGCAGCGCGACCTCGTCGCCTCCCGCGGGCTCCGGAACCCGCCGGTCCAGCCCGCTCGGGGTGACGGCCGCCAGCTCGGTACGGATCCGGGTCACCGGCCGCAGTGCCAGCCCGGTCACCGCCCAGGCGATGAAGGCGGCCAGGGCGATCAGCGGCGGGGCGCCCGCGAGCAGCCCGAGGGCGATGGCATGGGTGGCGCCGTCCACATCGTTGAGGACGGTCAGCGCGTAGACGTACCGCTCCTCGGTGCCCGCCGAGGCCCGTACCACCACCACGTCCACCCGGTCCCCGCCGGTCGCGGCGGAGCCGGGCGCGACGCGTGACGCCGCGTCCTGCCCCTTCGCCGGGCGCAGTGCCCCGATCTCCCGGGCGAGCGGGCCCGCGGACGGCCGGGTCGTGGCGACGAGCCCGCCGCGCGGGTCCAGCACGAGCACCACGTCGACGCCCGACCGGGGCGCGGCCAGCAGCCCGGGCAGCTTCCCGGCGTCCGCCTGCGCGGCCACCTCGCGCGCGGCGAGCTCGGTGCGGCTGTTGGTGGTGTCCAGCAGATTGGCGCGCAGCACGGCGTAGAGCCAGCTGCCGCCCACCCCGAGGACCAGGGCCATCGCCAGGGCCGCCGCCGCGGCGGCACGGCCCCGGACGGTCCGCGGCAGCAGCCGCGGCCGCTTCCGCCGCCCGGTCACGGCGTCAGTCACCGTCGGGCGCGATCCGGTAGCCCGCGCCGTGCACGGTCACGATGGTGCGACGGCCGAAGGGTGCGTCGATCTTCCTGCGGAGCGAGGAGACATAGACCTCGACGATGTTCGGGTCGGTGTCGGCGGGGGAGTCCCAGACCTCGTCGAGGATGTCCCGCTTGGCCACCACCTGCCCGGCGCTCGTCATCAGGCAGCGCAGTACGGACAGCTCGCGCGCGGTCAGCTCGATCTCGCGGTCGCCCCGGCGGCAGACCCGCGCCGCCGCGTCCAGGACGAGATCGCCCGCCCGGAGCGGACCGGGGCCCGCCACGGAGTGGCGCCGGGCCAGCGCGCGCAGCCGGGCGCTCAGCACCACGAAGGAGAACGGCTTGGAGAGGTAGTCGTCCGCCCCCGCGTCCAGGCCCTGCGCCTCGTCGTACTCGCCGTCCTTCGCGGTGAGCATCAGCACGGGCGTCCACTGGCCGAGCCTGCGCAGCCGCCCGCAGATCTCGTAGCCGTCGAGGCCGGGCAGCATCACGTCCAGCACGATCACGTCGTACGCACCGGTGAGCGCCGCCTCTAGGCCGCGCCGCCCGTCGTGGACGGCATCCACCCAGTGCCCCTCGGCGGCCAGCCCCTCACGGAGCGCTTCGGCGAGCCCCACCTCGTCCTCGACTATCAATATGCGCACGCCCCAAGCGTCACATACCCGGCACAGCGGGCCCGCGGCCCCTCCCGTCGCTCGCGATGCGTGATGCATCGCACACATTTCGCACACACGGTGGAACGCCCGTAACCGGCCGCCGCCGCGCCGAGTTGACGCACGGAGACGAACGCACGCGTCAGCAGGACGGAGCAGTGGTACATCCATGAGCAAGCGCCAGAAGGGCCGTCGGCATCGCAAGGTCAACCGCACACCGCGCCCGAGGGCCGGTTCCGTGGCCGTGGCGGCGGCCGCGGAACCGGAAGTGGTGGTCCCCGAGCTCGGGCGGCACGCCGCGCGAACCTGGGAGGGACTGCGCGGGCGCGGTGCGGCGGGGGCCTCACTGGAGGAGCTGGCCGCGGCGGTCGGATACCAGGCACGGACGATCCAGAAACACGTGGCGGGCTTCGCCGACCAGGGCCTGGCAGAGCTGAGGGAAGACCGCTGGTACGCCCGCGTGTAAGGGGCGCCCCGTCAGGGGCGCGGGGAACTGCGCGACCAGCCCCCCACCGGCCCGCAGCCGCGCACGGACCACAAGAGGCAATTCGACAGGCGCCGGGGGCCCGGGGGCGGAGCCCCCGGTAGGAAATGGCTCAGCCACTTTCCCGTCTGGCCAGCGCAGCGAGCACCGCCTCGTGGTCGGCCAGCGCGTCCGCCGCCCGTTCCAAGGACCGCGCCGCGGACTCCGCACGGGCCGCGTGGGTGAGGATCTGCTTGCGGAGGGCCGCCCCGTCGGGGTCCGGCAGGTCGACGCCCGCCGCGCCCGCCCGCAGACGGCGGGCCTGCTCCCGCAGCTCCGCGGCCTGTTCGCGGACGGGCCGCGACCACGTCTCGTGGCGCTCCATCAGTTGCTCCCTCCGGGTCGCAGCTTCCGCCAGGGCGAGAACGCGTTGCGCACCCCGTGCAGGGGGCGGGCGAGTTCGGGGTGGTGGCGCAGCAGGACGTCGGTCATCCCGGTGCGCTCGATCCATTCCATGCCCTCGGGGGTGTAGACCTCCGGACGGTAGTCGGTGGTGAAGAAGCGGTCGCTCTTCAGCCGCCGCGACGCCATCAGCACGAAGATCCGGAACGCGGTGTCGCTGAACGCGAAGCCGCGCGGCCGGGGTTCGGCGTAGAGGCCGACCATGGTGTCGACGCGGTCGAGACGCCCCTCGTACAGCTCGCGCAGCTCCGCCGCCAGGCCCACGTTGCCGCCGGTCAGCTCCTCGAAGTCGGAGACCGGCGGCCGGTGCAGGGCCGCGCGGAGCGCGGTGTAGCGGGGGACGCCGCGCTCGCGGTCGCGGAGGATGTCCACCGTGCCGAGGTCGAGCCGCTCCCCGTCGGGCCGGGTGTAATCGCGCAGACAGTCGGGGTGGTTGTGCAGGGTGATGTCACCCGGGTTCATCACCCCGAAGGAGTACAGCAGGTCCGGCCAGCCCCAGCGCTCCACGGCCTGCCGGGTCGCGCTCCCGTGGAGCCGCTCGAAACCGGTCCGCTCGACGAGGGCGCCGGTGCGGTGCGAGTGGACGGCGTACTCGTCGCGCACCAGCGGGTGCAGCCGGTACGCCGAGACGAACTCCTCGGTCATGGCGTACGGGGCCCGGTGGTGGTCGGTGGGGGAGCCGGGGATGCCGAAGAGCCCCTCGCCCCTGCCGAACCGCCCGACACGGCTCCGGACCCGGGCGGGCAGCACGCCGTACCAGTCGATGTGCGCGGCGGCCCGGGCCACCGGCCGGTCGGCCATCGCCCGGGTCCACTCCACCGTATGGATCTTGGCCATGACCGCCGTGTTGACGAGCCGGGCCGTGTGGAAGAGCCGCTCGTCGCCCCAGGTGGGCCGGGCGGCGGCGAGGCGGTCGCAGATCGCGTTGTGCTCCTTGGCGAAGAGCGTGTGCAGCAGGGACAGGCCGACCCAGTAGTCGTTGTTGAAGCCGGTGAGGTCGATGCCGGAGCGGCCCGGCGCCGTCTCGTCGGGCAGCCTGCCGTCCGGTACGGCGAGCCTGCCGCGCTCTCCCGTGCGCAGGGCCCGGCAGCGTTCCTCGCTCGACCCGTAGAGCTGCGAGCCGTCCCACCAGTGGGTGACGGTGTTCTCGTACACCGGGTTCGCCGGGTTCTGGTGCACCGGCGGGCGCGCGGGACCGGGGCGCGGCACGGCGGCCGTGCCGGAGCGGGGGACGAGCATGGGACAGCGCGGCCAGTCGTCGCCCTCCGGCAGCGGTACGTCCAGCGGCTCCCCTGCCGTGGCGGTGCCGTGGCTGAACCAGCCGTGGGTCTGGAACTGGATCCAGGCCGCGGCCAGCAGATTGAGGGACGAGGCCGGGCGGAAGCCCGAACTGCGCCGCAGCAGCTGCCTGCTGACCTCGCGCGGGCTGGGGGAGCACAGCTCCTTCTCCACGTCCTCCGGGGCGTTCCGCCGCGGGGAGCAGTTGCGGGCGAAGCCGGTGCCCGCCCGGCCCATGTCGACGTCGCCCGGGTCGTAGCCGGAGCCGTCGTAGCTGCGGTACGGCAGCAGCTCGGGGGTCGGGGTGCGGGGCCGCTCGTGGGCCGGGCCGCCCGTGCCGTACAGATTGCGCGCGCGCAGCAGCTCCCGTTGTCTCTTGAGCTCCAGGAGCGCGAGCGGGAACGGCAGGGAGTGCCACTCGCGCCGGGGGCGGGGGACGGGCGTCATCGACGGGTTCTCCAGGGTGGTTCGGACGGTCAGCGGTCGTGGAGCCGGTGGACGACGCTCTCCTCCACCCGGCCCCGGTACGGCGCGAGGAGCTCGTCCACCCGGTCCCGCGCCTCGGGGGCCGCCTTGTCGAGGCCCCGCGCGTACACGTCGACGCCGTGGCACTGGGGGAAGTCGTACGTGGGGTCCGCCCAGGTGACCTCCAGCCGGCCGTCGGACGGGGGACGCCCCTGGGCGGGGTC
>NZ_JAINFC010000459.1 GCF_020740835.1 Streptomyces sp. UNOC14_S4 | reverse complement strand
GGGTGGTGGGGGGTGGGGTCCCCGCATACGCAGGGATGGTCCCGTCTTCCACCGGCCCGGGAAGGTGACCGCGGCCACCACCGCGCACTGCCTGGGTGTGATGGCCGGGCTCGGCTTCAGCCTCGGCGGGGACACCGCCGAGGCGGCCCGCACTGACATCCTCGCCCCGGCCGTCTCCGGCCGGCACGCGGAGAAGGGAGAACAGGAAACGCGTCCCGTGCCGCTGCTCGCCGCCCCTGGCCCGGCGTACCCCTCCGCGGAAGAGGAGCAGACACGCGCGCCGAGGCATGCTGGCCCCCTCGCGCCGGAGATCATCCCGCACGGATTCGGGCAGCACACGCACAAGACCCGGATGCGGGCCCTGCGTACCCCGCCGAAGCTGATCGACGAGCACCTTGGGCACACGAACGGGTCCGTCCCGGACCTCTACGACCACGTCACCCCCAGCTGCGCCGGGAGCTGATGGCCGGTCTCACCCGGGAACGGGAGCAGTCCCTCGACGCCCGCCTGGCCATGTGCCCGCGGTCGCCAGCAGCCGTTCTCGAACGGCCGCTGCGCGAGCGGGCCGCCGTGTTCGCACAGCGGCGCGCCAAATAGCCATCAAGATTTTCTCCCGGATTTCTCCCGAAGATCGCGGCTGCGAGGGCCGGTGACGGTCGCCTCCCGCATGCCCGAGCCGCTGCTTCCTCGCAGGCCAGGAGCAGGAAAAGGGAGGGCGTCCGCCCTCTTCGGGGAGATGTATGGGCGGCTATGGGGAGGTTTGGCGCCCACCGGCCGCCAAACCTCCCGCACCCCTCCGCCACTCCTTGCGCAGCCGCGAAAGTAAGCAGGTCAGCGGCACCCCCGTGACTGCTGACCCGGGGGGAGATCCTGCCCTACCCGTGTGATTATTTCTGCGGAGAATTTTTCTGAAGAAAACTCCGCCGTGAACTCGGCTTTCCTTCGCGGTGCCGGTCGTGGTAGAGGCTGGCCGTGATAACGGGAGAAGAAGCATCTTTGGACAAGGCAGCCATGCAGGCACTGCTCCGTGAGCGGCGGAGCCGGATCGCGCCGGAGGATCATGGGCTTGCCCGGCCGTCGCGGCAGGGGAGGCGGGCTCCGGGGCTGACGCAGAGCCAGGTGGATCAGTTGCTGCACCGTGCGCTCGGGACGTACAGCAGGCTGGAGACGGGCGCGTACCCCAACCCACCGGAGGATCTGCTGCGGGACGTGGCGCGGCTGCTGGCGTTCTCGGAGCACGAGTGGACCTCGCTGTGGCTGTACGCCGTGCACCGCAACCCGCCGTACCCGCTGCATCAGAGCGCCGGTACGGAGGTGCCGCGCGCCTGGCAGGACGTTGTCGAGGGTCAGTCGCACATGGCGTACATCACCGACCAGTCCTGGCGGGTGCTCACGCACAACGAGGCGTTCGCCGACCTGTTCCCGCGGCGTGAGGTGCCGGAGAACACCTTGCGGTGGATGACGCTGCACCCGGACGCCCGTACGGTCCTCACGGGCTGGCGCGAGCACTGGATACCGCTGGTCCTGCCCCAGATGCGGGCGGCCGTGGCCGCGCTGCCGCACGACGAGACGCTCGCGAGGCTGAAGGCGGACATCCTCACGGACCCGGTGGTGGGCCCGCTGTACGCGGCCGGGGGCCGGGCGCGCGTCCATCCCGACGGTGACGAGCGGCCGCTGCTGCACCCGGTCAAGGGGCCCGGCTGGGTGACGATGTGCAGCGCCGGGCCGCACGCGTCACCGCGCGCCCGGCTGATGGTGCTGGTCTTCCGCACCGGCGCGGAGAGGTCCGCCGGCCGTTCGCCGCTGGGGCACACGGACTGACGCCCGGCGGCGGGCACCGCGCCGGTGTCAGTGGGCCGAGTCCGCCGTGAAGTCCTTCGGGACCAGCACCATGGCGAGCAGCGTCGCCACCGCGACGATGCACACGGACACCATGGCGGTGACGGTCAGCGCGTCGTTGTACGCCGACCGGGCGACGGCCCGCAGGGCGCGGCCCGCCGCGCTGTCGTACCCGAGGGAGCGGGCCACCTCGTCGGCGCCGCCGACCGACTGCCGCGCCCTGCCGAGGTCCTCGCCCGCGACCTCGGGGGGCAGTCCGGTCATGCGCCCCCGGAAGAGCGAGGTGTGGATGCTGCCGAGGAGGGCCACGCCGAAGCCGATGCCGAGTTCGTACGCGCTCTCCGAGACGGCTCCGGCCTGGCCCGCGCGCTCCGGGCGGACGGCGGAGACCATGACCGCGGCGGAGGCGGTGATCGCCATGCCGTCACCGATGCCGAAGGTGACGAGGGCGACGGCCACCGCGCCGTAGCCGAGCGGCTGCGGGGCCGCGGCCAGCACGGCGAAGCCGCACAGCAGCGCGGCCAGGCCCACCGCGAGGACGGTCCGCACCCTGACGTGGCGCAGCAGCCAGGGTGTCAGGAGGGACGAGACCAGCAGGGCGGCGGCCGCCGGGAGCGTGTGTGCTCCGGCCGCCAGGGCGTCGTAGCCGCGGACGTACTGCAGCCAGAGCGAGATGAGGTAGAGGGCGGCGCCGATGGCCATCATCGCGATGAGGGTGGCGAGCGCGGCGGCCGTGAAGACGCGGTTGGCGAAGAGGCGGACGTCGAGCAGCGGGTCGCCGGAGACCAGTTGACGGCGTACGAACCAGGTGAGCGCCGCGAGGCCGACGAGCAGCGCGGCCAGGTCGGCGGGGCGGAAGCCGCCCGCCAGGTGCTTGACGCCCCAGGCCGTGGCGATGATCCCGGCCACGGAGAGCACGGCGGACGGCAGGTCGAGGGCGTGGTGCGAGGGGCTGCGGTACTCGGGCAGCAGGACGTACGCCGCGACGAGGGTGACCAGGACGACGGGCACGTTCACCCAGAAGGCGGCCGACCAGGAGAACGCGTTCACCAGGGCGCCGCCGACCAGCGGGCCGATCGCCGCGCCCGCTCCGGCGACGGCGGCCCAGATACCGATCGCCAGGTTGCGCTCGTGGGCGTCGGTGAAGATGGTGCGGATGAGGGAGAGGGTGGACGGCATCACCATCGCCCCGCCGATGGCGAGCAGGACACGGCCCGCGATCAGCTGGAGGACGCTCTCGGTGGTCCCGGCGGTGGCGGCGAGCACGGAGGCCACGCCGAAGACGGCGAAGCCGCACATGAACAGCAGCTTCCGGCCGAACCGGTCGCCGACCGCCCCCGCGGTGACCAGGAGACCGCCCAGGACCAGGCCGTAGATGTCGATGATCCACAGCTGTTCCAGGGCGTCCGGCCGCATCTCCTTGATGAGCGACGGCAGGGCGACGTTGAGGATGGTGGCGTCCATGGCCACCAGCAGGAGGCTGGCGCAGAGGACGGCGAGCATCGCCCAGCGGGCGGGGTCGTCCGCGGCCGGGTCCGGGGCCGATACCTCCGCCGCGGCGGGCCCCGGCGGCCCGGGCGGCCCCGCGGGATCCGGTTCCGGCGGGCCCGGGTCCGGGTCCGGTTCCGGCGGGCCCGGGTCCGGGTCCGGTTCCGGCGGGTCTGCGGAAGGGCCTCGGTCCACGCGCCGTCCCGTCCCTTCGGGAGCTTCAGAGGCATTCGGAGGTATTCGGGGCGTTCAGGGGCACTCGGAGATCCCCGGAAAGCGTCCCTTCGGAACCTAGCCTTCCGGCCCGCGGGCCGCATCCCGGGCACCCGTACCGTCCCCTTTCCGTCGTTTCCGCTGCTGACGGCGGTACGGGTTCCCGTGAACCGTCGGCTGGGCAGGGTGCAGTACGGAAAGGGAGGTGTCCGTGGGACGCATGGCCGAGGCCGCCGCGGGATGGGCGGAAGGCGGGTACGGGGTGGGTGACCGTACCGGGCGGGACGTGGTCGTGATCGGTGCGGGTGTCGCGGGGACCAGCGTCGTCCTGCACCTGGTACGGGCGTTGCTCGCCGCCCGGGAGGCCGGCCGGAGCCCGGTCCGGTCCGTGCAGGTGGTCGATCCCCACCCCACGGGCTGGGGGCTGGCCTTCGGGGACACCGACCCGCTGCTGCTGTGCAACACGGCCGTGGCCATCAATTCCCTGCTCGCGGACCGGCCCGGCGATTTCGTCGACCATCTGCGGCAGCGAGGCTGGACGGGCGGTGAGAACGACTGCGTTCCCCGGTCCTGGATGGCCGAGTACTGCCGGGACCGCTACGAGTGGGCCCGTGAACAGGCGGCGTCCCTCTGCGTCACCGTGCGGCACGTACGCGGGACGGCCGCGTCGATCGACGTGGGCAGCCATGAGGACGGCGTCCCGCGCGTACGGCTGACGGACGGCCGCGTCCTGCGGGCCGACCGGGTGGTCGTGTGCACGGGCGTGCGCCGGCCCCGGACTCCGGACGGCTTCGCCGGCTTCGAGGACCACCCGCGCTACCTGGACAGCCCGTATCCGGCCGCCCGGCTCCAGCGGCTGCCGAAGGGGTCCCGGGTGCTGGTGCTGGGCAGCCACCTGTCGGCGGTCGACGCCGCGCTGGTGCTGTGCCGCGACGGCCACCGGACGACGGTGACCTCGCCGTCGGGGCTCCTGCCCGCCGTACGGGTGTCGCTGGCCCCGCCCGGACGCGAACTCCCTCCCCTGGACCGGATCGCCCGGCTCGACCCCGCCGACCCGTTGCTGGAGCGGAAGCTGACGCGCTGCGCGGTGGAGGCGATCCGACTGCTCGACCCGCGGCCCCTGCGGCTTCAGATCTCCGGGGCGGCGGACCCCGTGGAGCGGCTGCGGGAGGAGACGGCGCTCGTGGAGGCGGGTGCCTGCGGGTGGGCGGGGATGATGGTGCCGGTGATCGAGGCGGTGATCGCCTTGGCGCCCGCGCTGCCCGCCGCGCGCCGCCGGGCGCTGATGGCCCGCTTCGGGTGGCTGACGAGCCGGTATGCCACGGCGATGACGATCGTCAACGCCCGCCGTCTGCTGGACTGTTTCGACGCGGGCACGCTGCGGATGGCGGACGGCTACCCGTCCGCCGTCACCTTCGCCGAGGGCACGTGGCAGGTGACGGGGCCGTGCGGGGAGGTGGAGCGGTTCGACCACGTCGTCAACGCCACCGGCTTCCACCAGCCCCTGCTCCACTGGGACCCGGCGGGCTCGACGCTCCTCCTGGACATCGCGGACGTCCCCGCCGAACAGGCCGCACCCGTGGACGACTTGGACGGCGACCTGCGAGTACGGCGTACGGGCGGGGCACCGCCGGAGCACGTGTGGGTGGTGGGCGTGGGGACGCACGTCCGCACCCCGTTCGCCAATCACATGCGGAACGTGGTGCGGCAGGCGCGGCAGGTGGCGGAGGAGATGTCGACGGAAGAGGTGTCGGCGAAGGAGGAAGTTCCGGCGGCGGAGGATGTGTCAGAGGAGGCATCAGAGGAGGTACCGGAGGAGGAAGTGCCGGCGGTGGGAGCCGTCGTCTGGTCGGCCCGGTACCAGGGCCGATGTCATCCGGTCACCGAGCCGTCGTGAGGATCGAGGCGATCACCGAGGGGGCCGACGGGCCGTCGAGAACGCGGCGCAGCTCCGCCACTCCCTCGCGCCGCTGCTCCGGCGTGAGGGAGAGATACCGCTCGATGCGCTCGTTGAACGTCCCGCGGAAGCGCGCGTAGAGGCCGTCGTCGTGGCGGACCCGGCGGGCAACGGCCACGAGGGCCGCGGTGCCGGCGTAGTCGTCCTCGGGCAGCGGGTGCCCGGGCAGGACGTCCGCGAACCGGCCTGCCAGGTGCCCGAAGAGGGTGTCCGCGAGGTTCCGGACGGTGAACGTGTGCGCGTAGTGCTGTTCGTGGAGTGCCAGGGGCAACCGGCCCAGGAGGGTGGACTCGTGGAGCGCCGACAGGCCCGGGGCGATGAGGGAGTGCGGCGTTCCCCCCACCTGCCGCAGCAGCTCGCGCTGGGGCAGGAACCGGCGGTCGACCCGTCGCCCGGCCGTCCGGTGGGTGCCGCCACGGCCTCCGGCGTACGGGCCGCCGCAGACCAGGACGCGGGTGAACCGGGGCCAGTCGGCGAGGAGATCGGGGATCCAGCGGTCGACGAGGCGGAGGTAGTCGTCGTTGGCCTCGAAGTCCAGGAGGAAGTTCTTGAAGCCGCCGAGGTCGATCAGCAGGTCGTAGTCCGACCCGCCGGTCGCCGGACGCTCCTC
>NZ_JAINFC010000458.1 GCF_020740835.1 Streptomyces sp. UNOC14_S4 | reverse complement strand
GTGGCGGGGCGGTCGGCGGAGTGCCCGGGGACGAGCGCACCGACGCGCTGCGCGTCCAAGTCGGCGAGTGCGAAGCGCAGTTCCGAGGCCGTGGCCGCCCGGTCCCTGGCCGTGTCCCGCAGCCTGGCCGCGTCCCCGCGTACGACCACGGCGCCGACGACCGCCGCGACACAGAGGGCTGCCAGGGCGGCCAGCATGACGAGAGCCTGGGCGCGGAGCCGGACGGGGCCGGTGAGCGCGCGGCGTGCGGCGAACGTGCGGCGTGCTGTGAGCGCGCGACGTACGGTCCGCGCGGTGCGTGACGGCGCCTGGAGGGTCGTCATGGAAGGACGCTAGGGGACGGGTCGCACCGGGGGACGTCATTCAGGCATACGTTCGGTTGCGGGCGGGTGGACTGTGTACGGCGGACGGCGGACGGCGGACTCGGGGTGGGTTCGTGTGTGAACTCCCCTGTTCCGGTGGGCACGTGGGGCGCGGGCAGCACGCGCGTACGTGCCGGCCTCCGGGGTCAACCGGCCTCGCAAAAGTCACGTGGACGCTCTGGCGTCACGACTCCACCCGCTTTACCTTGAGCGCGACGGGTCACCCGCTGTGCCATCGGGCCGGTCGCCCGCCGAACGGCTTGCCGTCCTCGTCCGATCACGTCAGACAAGAGGTGAGTCATGCTTCCTGGCCCCCGCTCTCGTTCGCGCTCCCGCCGTGCGCGCCGCTGGATCGCGCTGGCGGGCATCCTCGGCGCCGTGGTGGCCGTGGCCGCCGGGCCCGCGCGGGCGACGCCCGACCGGGTGCGGCCACCGCTCGTCCAGCCCGTCGATCCACAGCAGTGGCGCAACCCGGACGACATGACCTGGGCCGAGTACCGCGCCGTCCCCGGCACCGACTGGGCGAACCCCGATCACCGGCCCACGAAGCGGAAGTTCAAGGGCGCGCTCGTGCTTCTCGACTATCCGGACGAGGATTTCGCGGTCACCGGACCCGCGGGCTCCACGAAATTCGGGAACCCCGGGACCGAAGCCGCCGGAATTCCCCGTGACCAAGTTGCCGCGTTCTACCGGGACTTCCTGAACAAGCCCGGGGCCCTCAACCACGGGCACACCATCAACGAATACTGGATGGAGGACTCCGGCGGCCGCTTCGGCGTCGACCTGACCGCCTTCGGCGCGTACCGCATGCCGTGGAAGTCCTACCAGTACGGCATAGAGCCCGGCATGAACCCCGGCGCCTGTCCCAGTGGGGAGACCTGCGGCAAGGACATACGCGCCGACGGCAAACGTGCCTGGACCGCCGACGTGGGTGCGGAGAAGACAGGGGAGTTCGACTTCGTCTTCTACCTCACCGCCGGTGAGGACGAGTCCTCCACCTGGCAGGAATTCGGCCCGATGAAATTCGCCACGGCAAAGGATGTTCCGGCCGCGTGGGGCCCGCCGGCACCGTTGGCCGACGGCGGCAACGCGGCCAGGACCCGCTACGTCCCCTGGACCTCCTGGCAGGCGGCCGCCCGTATCTGGCCCAACGCGGCGGACGGCTCGTCCACGCAGGCCGAGAGCTCCGGCATGGCCACGTTCGCCCATGAACTCAGCCACATCCTGGGCATCGGGGACAACTACAACAACCCTTACGGCACCCCGCTGAGCCGCAGCTACACCGGCATCTGGGGCATGCTCTCCCGCGGCTCGTTCAACGGGCCGGGCGGCCCGCACACCCGCTGGCGGATACCCGCGACCAGCGGCGGCTCGATGGGCGCCGAGCACGTCCTGCGGGACAAGATCAAGCTCGGCATGGTCGACGACGGCAACGTCCTGCGCCTCGACCGCGACGCGCTCAAGGATTCCGGCATGGTCGTCGCCCGCGTCACCGCGCGCTCCGCGCCGCCCGGCGAGAAGGGCCTGACCGGCGTCGACATCAGCATGAGCCGCGACCTCTCCCCGGCCTGCGACCGCGCGACCGACCCGCTGTGCGACGGCGGCGGCTACGACAACTACACCGTCGAGGTCGTCGACCGCATGGGCATGGACTCCTTCACCCCGGACCACGGCGTGCTGCTGAGCAAGACCAAGAACGCCGACCGGGCCCCCTTCGCCTGGGTGATCGACGCGCACCCCGAGGACATCGGCATGGTGGACTTCGTCCGCCCCGACGGCACCCCCCAGAAGATCACCATGGGGGACTACCGGCAGCTCAGCGACGCGCTCTTCCACGCGGGGGCCGACTCCGGCAGCTCGTACGAGTACGTCGACGAGGCCAACCGGCTGCACTTCTACGTCCTGGACATCCAGCGCGACACCGCCGGAGTGCTCTCCTACACCGTGGGCGTCAAGTCCCTCGACGGCGCGGGCCCGCGGACCCGCGGCCTCGCCCTCGCCCGCGGCACGGCGAAGGGCAAACCGGCCGACGGCCGGGCCATGTGCACCTTCGCACTCGCCAATACGGGCGGCGCCGCCGCGCAGGACACCCCCTATCTGAACTCCGACGTCTACCGGCTCTCCGCCACGGCCTCGGGCCGCGGCTGGTCGGCCTGGCTCCCGAACCGCCTCACCACCGCCGCCTCCGGCACGAAGGTACCGGTGAACGTCGCCGTGAACGCGAAGCCGGACGCCGCGAAGAAGGGGGAAATCGTCCTCACGGCACGCTCGGAGAGCGACCCGGGGAAGGTGGCGAAGGCGACGTGCACGTTGAAGAAGTCGGGTGACTGAGCCCGAAAACAGATGACTGGGCCCGGCTCTTGGCCGAGCCCGGCTCTCACGGCCGCCGGGCGTAGTCCGGCAGCGGCTGCCATCTCTTGCTGCCGAATCTTGCTGCCGAATCGGTACGCGTACTGCGGCCGGCCCTTGATCGCACTCGTGCGGAAGGGCCGGCCGCGGTCGTCGCGACGGTCGTGACCCTTCTGCTCCGCCTCGGGTGAAGCCGCCCCGGAACTCCCCGGAACTCCCCGGAACCGATGTGTCCGGATGTGGCGGTTTCACGGGGAACCGCCCGGTGAAGATCGACGTTGTGAAGATCCGTCAGATCGCATGTCGGGCTTTCAGTAATTCAGCAATTCGGTAACAGCCAGTCAGAACTTTCTCAGGAGACACACCATGCGTACCGCCAGCCTCACCACCTCCGCCGTTCTCGCCGCGGCCGTCCTCGCGGTGTCCGCGGGTCAGAGCCAGGCCGCCGCCCCGGCGGCGAAGGCCACGTCCGACAAGCGGGTGACGGCGGCCTGCACCGCGGCCGACACCAAGGTGACCGTGCAGAACGTCACCCGCCCGATCAACCACCAGCTGCTCACCGTCACCAACGCGGGCAACAAGGCCTGCAACCTCTACGGTCACCCCTACCTGCGCTTCGGCGAGGCCCAGTCGGCGACCCGGGCGGTCGAGGACAGCAAGCCGCAGGCCGTGGTGACGCTGGCTCCGGGCCGGTCCGGTTACGCGGGCATCAACCTCTCCGCCGCCGACGGCAGCGGCCAGTACGGCCACACCGCCACGTCCCTGGCCGTCTTCTTCGACAACGGCACCGGCGAAGGCTCCGCCGGCCGTCCCGTGCACCTGACCCTCCCGAAGGGCACGTGGACCGACGAGACGGCGTACGTGACGTACTGGCAGCAGACGGCGGCGGACGCGCTGGTCTGGTGACGCGGTCGATGCGGTCGATGCGGTCGACGCGGCGCGCTCGCTGAAGCATCGGCTGGATGAGCCCCGCCGTTCGGCACTTCTCAGCCGTTCAGCGCGGCCACGCCGGCCTGGGCGAACTTCTCGTCGAGGTCGCCGCTCGGCGCCCCTGCCACGCCCACGGCCGCGATGGGGGCGCCCTTCGCCTGGACCGGCGCGCCGCCGGGCAGGAAGAGGGTGCCCGGGATTTCCTTGAGGTTGGGGGTCTTGGAGAGACGGTCCATGAGGGCGGAGGTCGGCGCGTTCCAGGAGACGGCGGTGAAGGCCTTCTTCTCGGCGCTGGCGTAGGACTGCGGGCCCGCGCCGTCGCCCCGGAGGGTGACGACCGTTTTGCCGTCCCGGTCGACGACGGCGACGGAGACCTTCTGGCCTTCCTCGGCCGCGGCGTCGAGCGCGCTCTGGGCGGCCTTGGTGGCGGCGGCGATCGTCAGGCGCGTGGACTGGGTGAGGTTCCGGTTCGCGGCGTCGGCCTTGACGGCGGTCTTGGCGGCGTTCGCGGGACCGGCGGCGTTCGCGGCGTTGGCGGTGACGGCACCGATGGCGCCGGTGGCGAGGACGGCGGCGGTGGCAGTGGCGGCGAGGAGCTTCTTCGACTTGGTCATGGCTCGATCCTCCGGCCGCTCCCGCGCCTCCGGCCTCGCCCCGGTGGCTGCTCGTTCACGGCGTCATGGCGGACCCCCGTGTCGGCCGATCGGATGATGCGAGGGTGGCTCACCCGGGTCAGGATGGGTGGGAATGCGCAGGTCGAGGGGGCTGAGGAAGGGCCGAGGAGGGCTGGAATGTCCGGGGAACGGTGGACGGCCGTCGTCATGCGCGCCGCGTTCTTCCTGCTGCTCGGCGCCTCGCTGGTCCGGTTCCTGATCCGTCACCCCGGTGAGCCGCGTACCCCGTGGATCATCGCGCTGTCCGCCGTTCTCGCGCTGCTGTACGTACTCGGCCCGGTGCCGCTCTCGCACCCCGCGCCGCGCCGGTTCGCCTGGCTGGGCGCGGTGGTCGCCGTCTGGATGGTGCTGGTGGTCCTCGCGCCGAGCTTCGCGTGGTGCGCGGTGCCGCTGTTCTTCACGGGGCTGCGCACGCTGTCCCCGCGCAGGGCGCTCGCCCTCGTCGTGGTCCTCACGGCCTTCGTGGTCGCCGCCCAGCTGAAGCTGTCGTCGGGCGGTTTCGACCCGAACCTGGTCCTGGCCCCGCCCGCCGTCGCCGCCATCGCCACCGCCGTC
Organism: Streptomyces sp. UNOC14_S4; assembly: GCF_020740835.1. GTDB lineage: Bacteria > Actinomycetota > Actinomycetes > Streptomycetales > Streptomycetaceae > Streptomyces. Next base: position 1,251 of record NZ_JAINFC010000458.1, on the reverse strand, counting down.
TTCGTCCACATGCAGCGCCAGGCCGACCGGCAGCGGCAGCTGATCGACGACCTGATCCGCACCCGGCGCGAGCTCGCCGCCACCGAGCGCCGCGAGGGCACGCTCGCCGAACGCCAGCGCCTGTCGATGGAGATCCACGACACCCTCGCCCAGGGCCTGTCCAGCCAGCGGATGCTGCTCCAGGCGGCCGACCGCGTCTGGGGAACCGATCCGGAAGCCGCCCACCGCCACGTCCGTACGGCCGCCTCGATCGCCGAGCGGAACCTGGCCGAGGCGCGGCGCTTCGTCCGCGACCTCGCCCCGGCCGACCTCGCCGACGGCGGTTCCCTGGAACAGGCGCTGCGTGCCCTGGCCGCGCGCGAGACGGACGAGTCCGGAGGCCTCACGGTGCGCTGCCACGTCGAGGGGACACCGGCCGGTCCGCTGCCCGACCGCGTCGCCTCCGCGCTGCTGCGCATCGCGCAGGGCGCGCTGGCGAACGTACGGGAACACGCCCGCGCCACGACGGCCACGCTCACCCTCACCCATCTGGGCGACCAGGTGGTGCTCGACGTCGCCGACGACGGCGTGGGCTTCGACGCGGCGTCCGCCGCGTCCGTCGCCGCGCCGGACGCGGCGGGTACCCGGGGCCATGGGCTGCCCGCGATGCAGGCCCGGGTACGTCAGCTCGGGGGCACGCTGGCCGTGGAGTCGGCGCCGGGCGAAGGAACGGTCCTGTCCGCCGCGATCCCCTTGGACGTCCTGTCATGACCGCGAACGATCCCCTCTGCGGAAGCCCCGCGGCGGCCGGCCCTGCCGACCCTGCTGGCCCTGCCGTCCCCTGCGTCCGCGTCCTGCTCTGCGACGACCACGCGGTGGTACGGGCCGGGCTGCTCGCCCTGATCGGCAGTGAACCCGACATCGACGTGGTGGGGGAGGCGGGCAGCGGCGAGGAAGCGGTGGCCATGGCCGCGAAGCTCCGGCCGGACGTGGTGTTGATGGATCTCCAGCTCGGCCCCGGCATCGACGGGGTGGAGGCCACGCGGCGCATCGCGGCCACCGGCGTTCACGTCCTGGTCCTCACCACCTACGACACGGACGCCGACGTCACCCGGGCCATCGCCGCGGGCGCCACCGGCTACCTGCTGAAGGCCGAACGCCCCGAGGAACTCTTCGCGGCGATCCGCTCCGCGGCCCAGGGCCGCACCACGCTGTCCCCGCCCATCGCCAGCCGCGTCATGGACCGGATGCGCGGCGCCGCCCCGCCCGCCC
>NZ_JAINFC010000457.1 GCF_020740835.1 Streptomyces sp. UNOC14_S4 | reverse complement strand
CTCCAGGCGCGTCGTCCGGTTGAGCCGCTCCTCCTCCTCGGACGGCGGCAGGGGCCGTGCCGTACGGGGCCGGGGGAGCACGCTCGTGCGGTCCTCGGAACCGGCGGGCGTGCCGCCCTGCTCCGGTGTCCGCGCCTGCGGCGGCACGGCGTCGAGCTGCTCGTCGGACAGCGCCTCGCGGGCCGCGCGGACCAGGGCCAGCAGGCCCACCGCGTCGGCGGGGCGGCCCTGCGGGTCGCGGGCGGTGGCCGCGGCCACGAGCTCGTCCAGCCGCGGCGCGAGCCCCGGCACCGCCGCCGACGGCGGGGGCACGTCCTCGTGGAGGTGCTGGTAGAGGACCTGCGCGGGCGTGCTCCCGGCATGCGGCTTGGCGCCCGTGAGCATCTCGTAGAGGACGACACCGCAGGCGTAGACGTCCACGCGGGTGTCGGCCGTGCCGTGCTCCATCTGCTCGGGCGCCAGGTACGACACCGTGCCCAGGACCGAGCCCGTGGACGCCGTGGTCGTGGTGTCCACGGCCCGGACGAGCCCGAAGTCGGCCACCTTCACCCGGCCGTCGTCGCCGATCAGCACGTTCTCGGGCTTCATGTCCCGGTGGACGAGGCCCGCCAGGTGCGCCGCGCCGAGCGCCGCCAGCATCGGCTCCGCGATGTCGAGGGCCGCCCGCGGCTGCAGGGCGCCGCGCTCGCGCAGCACGTCGCGCAGCGTGCACCCGGCCACGTACTCCATCGCCAGGTAGACGTACGTGCCGTCCGTGCCCTGGTCGAAGACGCCCACCACATTCGGGTGGTCGAGCCGGGCCACGGACTTGGCCTCGCGGATGAAACGGTCCACGAAGGCCCCGTCGGCGGCGAGGGAGGGGTGCATGACCTTCAGCGCCAGGACCCGGTCGAGACGGATGTCCAGGGCGCGGTAGACCGTGGCCATGCCGCCGACGGCGATCCGGGCCTCGATCCGGTAGCGCCCGTCCAGCACCTGCCCGACGAGCGGGTCACCTAGCGTCGTATCCACGCCACGAGTCTATGAGGCCGGACGGGGGAACCCTCCCAGGCGGAGTATCCGGGGGCTCCGCCCCCGGGCCCCCGCGCCCACTGGGGTGCCTCGTGAGCCCGGTCCGCGGCTGCGGGTGCGTCGTGGCCGGTCGCGCAGTTCCCCGCGCCCCTGACGGGGCGCCCCGTCAGGGGCGCGGGGAACTGCGCGGCTCGCCCCCACCGGCCCGCAGCCGCCTGCCAGGGCAAGAGGCACCCCAACAGGCGCCTACTCGGCAGCGAAAGCCGGACGTTCCGGGTCGAAGTGGGGCAAGCCGTCGACGGGGGACGAAGCCAGAGCGAAGTGCCGTCGCGGGATGCGGCCGGCGCGGAACGCCAGCCGCCCCGCCTCCACCGCATGCCGCATCGCCTCCGCCATGAGCACCGGCTCCTGCGCCCGCGTCACCGCCGAGGCGAGCATCACCGCCGAGCACCCCAGCTCCATCGCGACGGCCGCGTCCGACGCGGTGCCGGCGCCCGCGTCCAGGATCACCGGTACCCCGGCCCGCTCGGTGATCAGCTGGAAGTTGTGCGGATTGCGGATGCCGAGCCCGGAGCCGATCGGCGACCCCAGCGGCATGATCGCGGCGCAGCCCACGTCCTCCAGCCGCCGCGCGAGCACGGGGTCGTCGTTGGTGTAGGGCAGCACGGTGAAGCCGTCGTCCACCAGGATCTCCGCCGCGTCCAGCAGTTCCACCGGGTCCGGCAGGAGCGTGCGCTCGTCGGCGATGACCTCCAGCTTGACCCAGTCCGTGCCCAGCGCCTCCCGGGCCAGCCGGGCGGTGAGCACCGCCTCGCCCGCGGTGAAGCAGCCCGCCGTGTTCGGCAGGACGCGGATGTCGTGCTTCCGCAGCAGCGACAGCACCGAGCCCCGTACGTTCGGCTCCAGCCGCCGCATCGCGACGGTGGTCAGCTCGGTGCCGGAGGCGAGCAGCGCGCGCTCCAGCGCGTCCAGGCTCGGCGCGCCGCCCGTGCCCATGATCAGCCGGGAGGTGAAGGTGGTGTCCGCGATGGTGAGCAGGTCGTCCGCCATCGGGGTCAGCCTCCCTGCACCGCGGTGAGGACCTCGACGCGGTCGCCCTCGCCGAGCGTCGTCGCGGGCCACTGGCCGCGCGGGACGACGGACTCGTTGACGGCGGCCGCGACCCCGCTGTGCGCGGTGGTCAGGCCGGACACCAGACCGTCCAGGGTCAGCCCCCTCGGCACCGCCCGGTGCTCGCCGTTGACGCTGATGCCGATGTGGGCCTCGGGACTGTCGGTGGGGTCGGTGGGGTTCATACGGTCAGCTCCTGGAGCGCGTTCGAAAAGCGGAGGGGGGAGAAGGGGCGGGCCTCCTCGGGCAGCCGCCCGGTGGCCAGCGCCTCGGCCATCACGTCGCCCGTCAGCGGGGCGAGCAGCACGCCGTTGCGGTAGTGACCGGTGGCGGCGAGCAGGCCGGGAAGGGCCGTGGGGCCCAGCAGGGGAGCGTTGTCGGGGGAGCCGGGGCGCAGCCCGGCACGGGTCTCCACCAGCGGCAGCTCGGTGATGCCGGGCACCAGCTCGTGCGCGTCGCGCAGCAGCTCGTAGACGCCGCCCGCCGTGACGGTGGTGTCCCAGCCGAGCTCCTCCGTGGTCGCGCCGACGACGAGCTCGCCGTTCTCGCGCGGCACCAGGTACACATGGCCGCCGCGCACCACCGCCCGTACCGTCCGGGAGAGGAACGGCGCGTACGCGCCGGGCACCCGCAGCCGCAGGATCTGGCCCTTCACCGGGCGCACCGGCGGCAGCACGTGCTCGGGCACCCCCGCGAGGGAGCCGCTGCGGCTGCCCGCCGCGAGGACCGTCCGCCAGGCGGAGACGCGGGTGCCGTCGGAGAGCTCGGCGCCGGTGGCCCGGTCGTGCGCGGTCAGCAGCCGTACCGCCGCCGCCCGGCGGAAGGCGACGCCCGCCCGCTCGCAGGCGGTGAGCAGGGCCGCGACGAGCCGTCGCGGATCGGTCTGGTGGTCGCCGTCCACCCGTACGCCGCCGCGCACGCCCGGCGCGAGCATCGGCTCCAGCCGACGGCACTCGCGCCCCGACAGCCACTGGGCGTCCAGCCCGCACTCCACCTGAAGGGTGTGCAGCTCCCGCAGGTGGGCCCGGTCGTCGGAGTCGAGGGCCACGGCGAGGGTGCCGCACGCGCGGTAGCCGGTGTCCTGGCCGCTCGCCTCCTCCAGCTCCGCCGTGAACTCCGGATAGCGTCGCGCGGACGCCAGGTTGAGCGCCAGCAGCCGCTGCTCGCCGTAGTACAGCTCGGCCGCCGCGGCCAGCATCCCGGCCGCCACCTGCGAGGCGCCGCTGCCCGGGGCCGGGTCCGCGACCACGGTGCGCAGGCCGCGCTGCGCCGCGCGCCACGCCGTGGCCAGGCCGACGACCCCGCCGCCGATCACGAGGACGTCGTACGAGCCCGATGTGCTGGATGTACTGCTGGATGTACTGGAAGACGCGTGCATGGGCGTCCAGCCCCTCCCTTCGCCGGCATGACCCGGATCAGGTTCGTACGGTCGGAGGCCGGCCAGCCTCCCTCTCAGCCCGGTGCGTCCGGGCTCCCGCGAGTGCTTTACAGCTTGCCACCCTAGTACGCGCCGCGAACGGTCCGGAAGCCCGGCGGGAGGCGGCCGGGCGCCACGCCGAGGGGCGCGCGACGCCGGGGCGTGCCGAACGCGGTGCCGACACATGACTCTGTGTCAGAGGTCTCCCTCCGCGGTGCTCCGGTCCGGACCTGCCACCGCCCTACAGTTGATCGGGTGAGCGAGCAGCGGAACGAACCGCAGACCACGGGTGACCGGCACGCCGTCATCGTCGGCGCGGGCATGGCCGGTGTGCAGACCGCCGTGGCCCTGCGCGAACAGGGCTGGACCGGCACCATCACCCTCCTGGGCGCCGAGCCCCACCAGCCGTACGACAGGCCACCGCTCTCCAAGGCCGTGCTCCTCGGCAAGGCGGAGGGCTCCGCGTTCGAGGTGGACTTCGCCTCCCTCGGCATAGACCTGCGACTCGGGTGCGAGGCCACCCGGCTGCGCGCCGACGAGCACGTGCTGGAGACCTCCACGGGCCCCGTCCCGTACGACGTGCTGGTCGTCGCCACCGGCGCGGACCCCGTCGAGCTGCCCGGCAGCGCGGGCGTGCCCGGCGTGCACCTGCTGCGCACCCTGGACGACGCGGAACGGCTGCGTCCGGTGCTGGCCGGGCAGCACGACGTGGTGCTCGTCGGCGCGGGCTGGATCGGTGCCGAGGTCGCGACCGCCGCCCGCGAGGCGGGCTGCCGCGTCACGGTCGTCGAGGCCGCGGACCGGCCCCTCGCGGGCGCCCTGCCCGCCGAGGTCGCGGGCCACATGGCCGCCTGGTACGCCGACAGCGGCGCCCGGCTGCTCACCGGTGCCCGGGTGGCCGCCGTGGAGGAGGGCGCGGTGCTGCTGGACGACGGCACCCGGCTGCCCGCGGACGCCGTCGTCGTCGGCATCGGCGCCCGGCCCGCGACCGGCTGGCTCACGGACTCCGGCATCGCGCTCGCGGCCGACCGCTCCGTGCTCACCGACGATCGGCTGCGCACCTCGCTGCCCGACGTCTACGCGGTCGGCGACTGCGCGTCCTTCCCGTCCGCCCGCTACGGCGAACGGCTCCTGGTGCACCACTGGGACAACGCCTTCCAGGGGCCGCGCACCGTCGCCGGGAACATCGTGCACGGCACCGCGGAGGGCCCGGTCTACGATCCGGTGCCGTACTTCTGGTCCGAGCAGTTCGGCCGGTTCGTGCAGTACGCGGGCCACCACGGCGAGAACGACGAGCTCATCTGGCGGGGCGACCCCACGGGCGCGGCCTGGACGGTGTGCTGGGTGCGCGACGGCGTCCTCGTGGCGGTGCTGGCCGTCGGGCGGCCGCGCGACCTCGCACAGGGGCGCAAGCTCATCGAACGCGGCACGGCCGTCGACCCGGCGAAGGCCGCCGACGCGTCGGTGCAGCTGAAGGCGGCGGCTGTCTGACGGCACGCCGTACGGTGCTCCGGTGGACCGCCGTACGGCCGTCTCGGCGGACCCTTGACGCCGGGTCGGCCCAACCCGGCTACCGGCTGTCGGTCCCGGATGGCAGGCTTGTCCTGTGACCGAGATTGACGCAAACATCGATGGACTCGTCCCCGCCTGGCTCACCCTCCCCGACATCGCCGAAGAGCTCGGCGTCGAGGTGACGCGTGTACGACAGCTGGTCAAGGAGGGCCAGCTGATCGCGGTGCGCCGCGGCGAGAACAAGGCACTGCACGTGCCGGCCGATTTCATCCAGGACGGCAAGGTCGTCAAGGGCCTCGTCGGGACCCTCACCCTCCTCAAGGACGACGGCTTCACCGACGAGGAGATGCTGGAGTGGCTGTTCACCGCGGACGACACTCTGCCGGGCACCCCGGCGCGGGCGCTGCGTGAGAATCGCGGCACGGAGGTGAAGCGCCGAGCCCAGGCGCTGGCCGTCTGAGAAGCCCTGTAAGGGGCGCGGGGAACTGCGCGACCAGCCACGGACGACCGTCAGTCGCGCGCCAAGCGCATGTGGCACCCCGGTAGGCGCAGTCGCCCCACGGCCCGCACCCGAACAAGCACACAGAACCGCACCAACCGGCGTGCGCCGGCACGGAGTGCCGGCGCACGCCGTATCACCACGGGGGGAACACCCGATGTCCGTCACCACACGCGAGCGCCTCGCCGACGCCCGGCTCTACCTGTGCACAGACGCCCGCAAGCGCCAGGGCGACCTGCCGGAATTCCTGGACGCGGTCCTCGCCAACGGCGTCGACATCGTGCAGCTGCGCGACAAGGGCATGGAGGCGGGGGAGGAGCTCGAACACCTCGCCGTCCTCGCCGACGCGGCCCGCCGTCACGGCAGGCTCCTCGCGGTCAACGACCGGGCGGACGTCGCGCACGCGGCCCGCTCCCAGGTGCTGCACCTGGGCCAGGGCGATCTGCCGGTGCCCGCCGCGCGCGCCGTCCTGGGCGCCGATGTGCTGATCGGCCGTTCGACCCACGCCGAGGCCGAGGTGGACGCCGCGCTGGCCGAGCCCGGCGTGGACTACTTCTGCACCGGCCCCTGCTGGCCCACCCCCACCAAGCCCGGAC
>NZ_JAINFC010000456.1 GCF_020740835.1 Streptomyces sp. UNOC14_S4 | reverse complement strand
GTCCAATGACGGGCGGGTAACCGGACGGCGGCCGGGCCCGGGGCGCTCCGGCGGCACAGGGGTACTCCGGCGGCACCGAGGCGCCCTGGCGGTGCCGGGATTCACGGTGCCGGAGTCCACGGAACCGGAGTCGGCGGCACCGGAGTCGGCGGCACCGAGATTCGCGGCGCCCGCGTGCTCCGGAGCCCGCCGGGAGGCAGGCGGGCTCCGGACCGGCGGCGGGCTCAGACCAGGCTCTCGCGCCAGGCGCGGTGGAGGTCCGCGAAGCGGCCCGTGCCTTCGGTCAGTTCCCCGGGGGTGCCGTCCTCGACGACGCGGCCGTCGGCCATGACCAGGACGCGGTCCGCGATCTCGACCGTGGAGAGCCGGTGGGCGATGACCACGGCCGTACGTCCGCGCAGCACCGTGCGCATGGCCTCCTGCACCGCCCGCTCGCCGGGGATGTCCAGCGAGGACGTCGCCTCGTCGAGGACGATCACCGCGGGGTCGGCCAGCAGGACGCGGGCGAAGGCGACCAGCTGGCGCTGGCCCGCGGAGATGCGGCCGCCGCGCTTGCGGACGTCCGTGTCGTAGCCGTCCGGGAGGGCCGAGACGAACGCGTGGGCGCCGATGGCCTTCGCGGCCCGTTCGACGTCCTCGCGCGACGCGCCGGGGCGGCCGACGGCGATGTTGTCGGCGACCGTGCCGGAGAAGAGGAACGACTCCTGGGTCACCATCACGACCCCGCGCCGCAGCTCCGGCCCGGCCAGGTCGCGCAGGGGGACGCCGTCGATCCGGACCTCGCCCTCGACCGGGTCGTAGAACCGGGCGAGCAGCTTGGCCAGGGTCGACTTGCCCGCGCCGGTCGAGCCGACGACGGCCACCGTGTGCCCGGCGGCGAGCGTCAGGTCGAAGCGGGGCAGCACCTCGGCGCCCGAGCGGTACGCGAAGCGCACCCCGTCGAAGACGACCTCGCGCCCGGGGGTGCCCGCGGGCCGCTCGGGGAGCGAAACCGGGTGCTCCGGTTCGGGTACGGACGGGCGCTGGGCGAGCAGCCCGGCGATCTTCTCCAGCGACGCGGCCGCGGACTGGTAGGAGTTGAGGAACATCCCGAGCCGGTCCAGCGGGTCGTACAGCCGCCGCAGGTAGAGCACCGAGGCGGCCAGCGCGCCGAGCGCCAGCTCGTCCGAGGCGACCCGGTAGGCGCCCCACAGCGTGATCGCGGCGAGCGCGGCGTTGGCGGTCAGCCGGGACCGGAAGACGTAGCGGGCCATCTCCAGCATGGCCGCCGCGTTCGCCTGCTGGTGCCGGATGTTGAGCCCGGCGAAGTGCTCCTCGTTGGCGCGCTCGCGGCGGAACGCCTGCACCGGCCGGATCCCGTTCATCGTCTCGGTGAACTTCACGATGACGGCGGCGATCCCGGAGGACCGCTCGCGGTACACCGACAGCACGCGCCGCTGGTAGGAGCGCACGAACAGGTACAGCGGGGCGAACGAGAGCACGGCGGCCGCGCCGATGCCCCAGTCCAGCCAGAGCAGCGTCACCGAGATGTACACCACCGACAGGCCGACGGCCAGCAGCTCCTGGAGGCCGTCGTCGAGCAGCTCGCGGATCGACTCGACGTCGGTGGTCGCGCGGGAGATCAGCCTGCCGGAGGTGTAGCGCTCGTGGAAGTCGACGCTCAGCGACTGGGCGTGCCGGAAGATCCGGCCGCGCAGCTCCAGCAGCACGTCCTGCCCGATGCGGCCCACCAGCCGCACGAACGCCAGCTGGAACAGGCCCGAGGCCAGCGCGCACAGCCCGTACGCGACGGCGACGGCGACGAGCGGCCCGTGGTCGCCCCGGCGCACGGCGGGCACACCGCGGTCGATGGCGTACGCGACGAGCAGGGGCCCCGCCTGGACGGCGGCCTGCTGGAGGAGCAGCAGCAGCGCGGCGAGGCGTACGCGCCCCCGGGCGGGCGCGAGCAGTGAGCGCAGCAGCGCCCACGAGGCGCCCTTGGGCGCCGGCAGGACGTCCTTGGCGAAGGCGTCGGGCTCCTGGGCGGCGTCCCGTGCTGTGCCCGCTGCCGTGCCCGCTGCCGTGTCCGGTGCGGGGCCTTCGGTCGCGGGGAGCTCCTGCTCCGCGGGTCTCCGGTCGGAGGCGGTCGTCATCGTGCGCCTCCCTGGGCGAGGTGGCTCTCCTGACCGGACATGAGCGACGCGTACTCCTCGCTGGTGCGCAGCAGTTCGTGATGGGTGCCGACCGCCGTGATCCGCCCCTCGGAGAGCAGTGCGACCCGGTCGGCGAGCAGCACGGTCGACGGGCGGTGGGCGACCACGAGAGCGGTGGTGGTCGCCAGCACCTCCCGCAGCGCCGCCTCGACCAGGGCCTCGGTGTGGACGTCGAGCGCCGAGAGCGGGTCGTCCAGGATGAGGAACCGGGGCGTGCCGACGACCGCGCGCGCCAGCGCGAGCCGCTGCCGCTGGCCGCCGGAGAGGCTCAGCCCCTGCTCGCCCACCTCGGTGCCGGGGCCGTCGGGGAGGCCGTGCACGAAGTCCGCCTGGGCGACCGACAGAGCACGGACGAGATCGGCCTCGCGGGCGTCCGCGGCCCCCATGAGGACGTTCTCGGCGATGGTGGTGGAGAACAGCATGGGATCCTCGAAGGCCACGGACACCAGCTCGCGCAGCCGCTCGCGGGGCAGGGCCGTGACGTCCTGGCCGTCGAGGGTGATCCGCCCGGCCGTCGGCTCGTGGAGGCGGGGGATCAGCGCGGTGAGCGTGGTCTTGCCGCTGCCGGTGGCGCCGACGAGGGCCATGGTCTCGCCGGGCCGGATGTGCAGGTCGACACCGCGCAGCACGGGCGGGGCACCGGCGGGCGCGTCGGGGTAGCGGAACTCCACGCCCTCCAGCCGCAGTCCGTCGGGCCGGCCGGGACGCGCCTGCCGCGGAACGGACGGCTCCGCCTGTTCCGCGGCAGACGTGTCGGCCTCCGCCGGGGCGTCCATCACCTCGAAGAAGCGGTCCGCCGCCGTCGCCGCCTCGTTGCTCAGCGCCAGCAGGAAGCCGATCGACTCCACCGGCCAGCGCAGCGCCAGCGCCGTCGACAGGAACGCCACCAGAGTGCCCGCCGACAGATCGCCGTCGGCGACCTGCACCACGCCGAGCACCAGCGCCGTGCCGATGGCGAGCTCCGGCAGCACCATGATCACTGCCCAGAGCCTTCCCAGCAGCGCCGCCTTGCGCAGCTCCGTCGACCGCAGCCGCCCGGCCAGCGCCTCGAAGGCACGCTCCTGACGCCGGTGGCGCCCGAGGCCCTTGGTGACGCGGATGCCGAGGACGCTCTCCTCCAACACCGTCGTGAGATCGCCGACCTGGTCCTGCGCGGCGCGTGCCGTCCGCGCGTAGCTCTCCTCGAACCGGTGGCAGACCACGACCAGTGGCACCACCGGCGCCAGCAGCACCAGCCCCAGCGTCCACTGCTGCGCCAGCAGCACGGCGAAGCCGATCACGATGGTCACGCCGTTGACCAGCAGGAAGACCAGCGGGAAGGTCAGGAAGATCCTGATCAGCACCAGATCGCCCGTGGCCCGCGACAGCAACTGCCCCGAGGGCCAGCGGTCGTGGAAGGACACGGGCAGCCGCTGGAGGTGACCGTACAGATCGGCCCGCATGTCCGCCTCGACGCGCGAGAGGGGCTGGGCGAGGACCCTGCGGCGCGCCCTGAACAGCGTGGCCTCGGCCACGCCGAGTGCCAGTAACAGGGCACCGCCGAGCCACACACCGGACGGGTCGCGCTCGGTGACGGGACCGTCCACGAGCCACTTCAGGACGAGCGGGATGACGAGCCCGACGCACGAGCCGAGGACGGCGGCGGCCGCGGCGGCGGCCAGCCTGCCGCGGATCGGCTTGACGTAGGGACTGAGACGTAGCAGGGAGCGGACGGGCGAGTGCGGTTCTCTGTTATCAACCATCATGACTGAGCGTAAGGTTGACCACTGACATCGCTCACGGGATTTTTGGCAGCGACCCGTAAGGGGCGCGAGGAACGGCGCGACCAGCCACGGACGAGCCGCAGTCGCGCACCGGCCCTACGAGGCACCCCGGTGGGCGCGCACCGGTGACGCGACAGCCGCCCGCACCCGCCACAGCAGAAGCGACCGAGGCCGCACCGCAACCGGCCCGCCCGCAGGGCGAACCGTGCCAGGAGGCACGGCCTGCACCTCCAGCGCCGTGTTCACCAGCAGCTCGTACGCCGACGCCCACGGCGGCCCCGGCAGGACGAACGGGACCGGCCCCGCCCCCGCGTGCAGCACCGTCAGGAAGCTGTCGTCCGTGACCGGCTCGCCCCGCGGGCCGCGGCGGGGGATGTCGCGTCCCGAGAGATACATGCCGAGCGTCGCGGAGGGCGCGTACCAGTCCGCCTCCGTCATCTCCGTCCCGGCGGGCGTGAACCACGCGAGGTCCCGTACCCCGTCCGCCGCCCGCGGGCGCCCGGAGAAGAAGGAGTGGCTGCGCAGGACCGGATGGGCGCGGCGCAGGGCGAGCAGCCGGGCGGTCAGCTCGGCGAGGTCCCGCCAGGCGGGGTCCTCCAGCAGGGACCAGTCGATCCAGCTGGTCTCGTCGTCCTGGCAGTAGGCGTTGTTGTTGCCGCCCTGGGTGCGGCCCATCTCGTCCCCGGCCACCAGCATGGGCACGCCGGTGGACAGCAGCAGGGTGCCCAGCAGGTTCCGTAACTGCCGCCGCCGCAGGGCGAGGACGGCGGGGTCGTCGGTGTCGCCCTCGGCGCCGCAGTTCCAGGAGCGGTTGTCGGAGGTGCCGTCGCGGTTGCCCTCGCCGTTGGCCTCGTTGTGCTTCTGGTTGTGGCTGACGAGGTCGCGCAGGGTGAAGCCGTCGTGCGCGGTGACGAAGTTGACGGAGGCGTACGGCCTGCGGCCGCCCCACGCGTAGAGGTCGCTGGAGCCGGAGAGGCGGTAACCGAGGTCGCGTACGTCCGGCAGGGCGCCCCGCCAGAAGTCGCGCACTGCGTCGCGGTAGCGGTCGTTCCACTCCGTCCAGAGGGGCGGGAAGGCACCGACCTGGTAGCCGCCGGAGCCCACGTCCCATGGTTCGGCGATGAGCTTGACCCGGCGCAGCACGGGGTCCTGGGCGATGACCGCGAGGAACGGCGAGAGCATGTCGACGTCGTGCAGGGAGCGGGCGAGCGCCGCGGCCAGGTCGAAGCGGAAGCCGTCGACGCCCATCTCGGTCACCCAGTAGCGCAGCGAGTCGGTGATGAGGCGGAGGACGTTCGGCTGGACGACGTGGAGGGTGTTGCCGCAGCCCGTGTAGTCGGCGTAGCGGCGGGCGTCGCCCTGGAGGCGGTAGTAGCGGCGGTTGTCGATGCCGCGCAGGGAGAGGGTCGGCCCCAGCTCGCCGCTCTCCGCCGTGTGGTTGTAGACCACGTCGAGGATGACCTCGATGCCCGCCGCGTGCAGGGCCCGCACCATCCGCTTGAACTCGCCCACCTGCCCGCCGCGTGTGCCGGTGGCCGCGTAGGCGGCGTGCGGCGCGAAATAGCCGATGGAGTTGTAGCCCCAGTAGTTGCGCAGCCCGCGCCGCAGCAGGTGGTCCTCGTGCGCGAAGTGGTGGACGGGCAGCAGCTCGACGGCGGTGACCCCGAGGCGGACGAGGTGCTCGACGGCCGCGGGGTGCGCGAGCCCGGCGTAGGTGCCGCGCAGCCGCTCGGGTATGCCGGGGTGACGCATGGTGAAGCCGCGTACGTGCAGCTCGTAGATGACCGAGTCGGCCCAGGGGATCTTGGGCCTGCGGTCGTCCGACCAGTCGTCGCCGTCGGCGACGACGACGCCCTTGGGGACGTGGGGGGCGGAGTCGCGGTCGTCGCGCACGGTGTCGGCCACGTACTGCTGCGGCCAGTCGCGGACGTGCCCGTACACCTCGGGCGGCAGGGAGAAGTCCCCGTCTATGGCGCGCGCGTAGGGGTCCAGGAGCAGCTTCGCGGGGTTCCAGCGGGCGCCCGTCCAGGGGTCCCAGCGGCCGTGGACGCGGTAGCCGTAGCGGCGGCCCGGGAGCACGCCGGGCACGAAGCCGTGCCATATCTCGTGCGTCAGCTCCTCCAGGCGCAGCCGGGTCTCCCGTTCCCGGGGGCCGTCGGGCTCCGCCTCCGGGCCGTCGTCGAAGAGGCACAGCTCCACGGCCTCCGCCCCGGCCGCCCACAGGG
>NZ_JAINFC010000455.1 GCF_020740835.1 Streptomyces sp. UNOC14_S4 | reverse complement strand
CCCCAGCGCGGACACCCGCTCCCGCATGCCCACGAGCCCGTTCCCCCCGCTCGGCAGGCACGGCCCCTCGTCCGTCCCGCCGCCCGACGGGCCGTTCTCGACCTGGAGGGCCACCTCGCCGTCGCGGTGCGCCAGGCGGACGACCGCCTCGGCGCCGGGCGCGTGCTTGTGCACGTTGGTCAGGGCCTCCTGCACCACGCGGTACGCCGTGCTCTCCACCCGGGACCCGTACGAGCGCTCCTCGCCCTCGACCCGCAGCTCCACGGCCATGCCCGCGGCTCTCGACTGCCCGACCAGGTCCTCCAGGCCGCCCAGGCGCGGGCCGTCGCCGTCCACGGCGGAGACGACGGGCGCCGCCGCCCGCTCCGCCCTTCCCGAGTTCTCCGACACCCGCGCGGACGCCTCGGCGGCCACCTCCGCCAGCCGCTGCGCGGCCGCCGGGCCCTCGCTCTCGGAGGACGTACGCAGCACGCCGAGCATCTCGCGGAGCTCGGTCAGGGCCTGGCGGCCCATGTCACCGACGAGGGCGGCGTTCTTCGCGGCCTTCTCCGGATCCTTGAGCACCACCGCCTGGAGGGCGGCCGCGTGCACGACCATGAGCGACACCCGGTGCGCCACCACGTCGTGCATCTCGCGCGCGATGCGCGTGCGCTCCTCGTTGCGCGCCCAGACGGCGCGCTCCTCGGCGCGGTCCGCGAGCAGCGACAGCTCGCGTTCCAGGCCGTCGGCCCGCTCCCGCAGGCTCTCGACGAGACGGCGTCGCGCGCCCACGTAGAGGCCCATCAGCACCGGCGGCGCGGTGACGCCCAGCGCCATCAGCGCCGAGAAGACCGCGCCCGCCACGGCGCCGGGCTGGTAATTGCCCTCCGTCATGCTCTGCTGGAAGCGCACGAACGTGACGACGAAGGTGCCCAGGACGGACACCCCGGCCAGCACGACCGTCAGCCTGCGCGGCACCTCGGACGCGGCCATCGTGTAGAGGCCGACGACGGTCAGCAGGATGCCCATCTCGGCCGGCGTGATCGCGACCGACACCAGCACCACGGCTATCGGCCAGCGCCGCCGCAGCAGCAGTGTGCTGCCCGCCACCCAGCCCAGCAGGATGCCGACGACCTCCGGCAGCCCGGCGTCCCTCGCGAAAGAGGTCCCCTCGGCCGAGCACTCCAGCGCCGACAGCAGGGCCAGCACCACGTCCAGCGCCATGCTCCGGCGCCGCTCCCACCACCACGGACCGGCGGGCGCGCCCCGCGCGCCCGCCTCCGCGATTGCCCCCGTTGTGGTCATACCACCCAGACTACGGGCGCCCGCCACCGGTTTTCCCGTACGTGCGGCAGCACGATGCCTGGGAGAGTGCAGGTGAAATGGACTGATGTCCCCTGAACTGTTGAATCGACCTGATTTTCGTCACATGTACGGGTGGGTACGACAAGGCTGTGTTCCATGACTCAGGCAAAGACGGAGCTCCAGGCCCGCGCCCGTGAGTTACGGCGAGCGGGGAGGACGTACGACGAGATCGTCGCGGAGCTGGGGGTGGCGAAGAGCTCGGTGTCTCTGTGGGTGAGGGACTTGCCGAAGCCACAGAAGACTGCGGAGCAGATGCACTCGATGCGCGAGGCCCGCTGGGAGCCGCACCGCAAGGCGCGTGACCTGGAGCGCGAGAAGACAACGAACGCCGCACGACGCGAGATCGGCAGCCTCACCGATCGGGAATTGTTCCTCGTCGGAGTGGCGCTGTACTGGTCCGAGGGCTCCAAGAGCAAGGAACACCGGCCCAGCGAACGCGTCACTTTCATCAACAGCGACCCCGACATGATCACGCTCTACCTGGCCTGGCTGCACCTGCTCGGCGTCGAGGCAAGCCGCCTCAAGTTTCACGTCATGGTCCACGAGTCCGCCGACGTCGCCACAGTCGAGCACTTCTGGGCCGAACACGTCGGCCCGGGAGTCGGCTCCTTCGGTAAAACCACGCTCAAGAAACACAACCCGAAGACTGTCCGCAAGAACACCGGAGAGAACTACCGGGGATGTCTGGTGGTCCGCGTTCTGGGCAGTGCCGACTTGTACCGTCGCATTGAGGGCTGGTGGTACGGCATAGTGGGTGCTGCACGCGCGACCGATCAAGAGAATCGGACATAGCGGACGAACCATCCCGGGTCGTCTAAAGGCAGGACAAATGGTTTTGGTCCATTGAATGAGGGTTCGATTCCTTCCCCGGGAGCTCAAAGTTCGAATACTCCGGGTCCCGACCCTCAGGTCGGGACCCGCTCGCATGTCACCCCTCATACGCACCGGTATCCTTCGGATGTCCACCACTCGAAGCCGAAGGGCACACCCGTGAGCGCCAACCGCCCGGCAGCCGTCGTCGTCCTCGCAGCGGGTGAGGGCACCCGCATGAAGTCGGCGACCCCCAAGGTCCTGCACGCCCTCTGCGGGCGCTCCCTCGTCGGACACGTCGTCGCCGCCTCCCGCGAGCTGGACCCCGAGCACCTCGTCGTGATCGTCGGGCACGAGCGCGAGAAGGTCTCGGCGCACCTGGCGGAGATCGACCCGGCCGTCCGTACCGCCGTGCAGTACGAGCAGAACGGCACCGGCCACGCCGTCCGCATGGGTCTGGAGGAGCTGTCGAACAGCGGCACCACCCTCGACGGCACCGTGGTGGTCGTCTGCGGCGACACCCCGCTGCTGACCGGTGAGACCCTCACGCGCCTCGCGGGCACCCACGCCGCCGACGGCAACGCCGTGACGGTGCTCACGGCCGAGGTGCCCGACTCCACCGGCTACGGCCGCATCGTGCGCGACGCCGCGACCGGCGCCGTCACCGCGATCGTCGAGCACAAGGACGCCACCGAGGAGCAGCGCGCCATCCGGGAGATCAACTCCGGGGTGTTCGCGTTCGACGCGCAGCTGCTCACCGACGCCCTCGGCAAGGTCCGTACGGACAACAGCCAGGGCGAGGAATACCTGACCGACGTCCTGGGCATCCTGCGCGAGGCCGGGCACCGGGTGGGCGCCGCCGTCGCGGGCGACCACCGCGAGATCCTCGGCATCAACAACCGCGTCCAGCTCGCCGAGGCCCGCAAGCTGCTCAACGAGCGCCTGCTGCACGCCGCGATGATGGACGGCGTCACGGTCGTGGACCCGGCGAGCACGCTGGTCGACGTGACCGTGACCTTCGAGCGCGACGCGATCGTGCACCCGGGCACCCAGCTGCTGGGCGCGACCCACCTGGCCACCGGCGCCGAGGTCGGCCCGAACTCCCGGCTGACGGACACCACCGTCGGCGCGGGCGCGCGGGTGGACAACACCGTGGCCGTCAGCGCCCGGATCGGCGATGGTGCCGTCGTCGGCCCGTTCGCCTATCTGCGGCCCGGCACCGACCTGGGCACCAAGTCCAAGGCGGGCGCGTACGTCGAGATGAAGAACGCGGTGATCGGTGAGGGCACCAAGGTGCCGCACCTCTCCTACGTCGGCGACGCCACGATCGGCGAGTACACGAACATCGGCGCCGCGAGCGTCTTCGTGAACTACGACGGTGTGAAGAAGCACCACACCACGATCGGCTCGCACTGCCGGACCGGCTCGGACAATATGTTCGTGGCGCCGGTCACGATCGGGGACGGCGCCTACACCGCCGCCGGCTCGGTCATCACCAAGGACGTGCCCCCGGGTTCGCTGGCCGTCGCAAGAGGTCAGCAGCGGAACATCGAGGGCTGGGTCGCCCGCAAGCGCCCCGGAAGCGCGGCCGCGCAGGCCGCTGCCGCCGCTTCGCAGGAACACCCGGAAGCCGACGCCGAGCAGTGACCGTGACACGGGTCCGTCGTGCGGGGCGTACCGTGATAAGCGCACACAAAGCGACATCCAAGGAGAATGTGCTGTGACCGGGATCAAGACGACCGGCGAGAAGAAGCTGATGCTCTTCTCCGGCCGCGCCCACCCCGAGCTTGCCGAGGAGGTCGCGCACCAGCTGGGCGTCGGCCTGGTCCCGACCAAGGCCTTCGACTTCGCCAACGGTGAGATCTACGTCCGCTTCCAGGAGTCGGCCCGCGGTGCGGACTGCTTCCTGATGCAGAGCCACACGGCTCCCATCAACAAGTGGGTGATGGAGCAGCTGATCATGATCGACGCGCTGAAGCGCGCGTCGGCCCGCTCCATCACCGTGGTCGTGCCGTTCTACGGCTACGCCCGCCAGGACAAGAAGCACCGCGGCCGTGAGCCCATCTCGGCCCGCCTGGTCGCGGACCTGTTCAAGACCGCCGGCGCCGACCGCATCCTCACGGTCGACCTGCACACGGACCAGATCCAGGGCTTCTTCGACGGCCCGGTGGACCACCTGTTCGCGCTGCCGATCCTCGCCGACTACGTGGGCGCCAAGGTCGACCGCGACAAGCTCACCGTCGTCTCCCCGGACGCCGGCCGCGTGCGCGTGGCCGACCGCTGGTGCGACCGTCTGGGCGCGCCGCTGGCGATCGTGCACAAGCGCCGTGACAAGGACGTCGCCAACCAGGTCACCGTGCACGAGGTCGTCGGTGACGTGAAGGGCCGCGTCTGCGTCCTGGTCGACGACATGATCGACACCGGTGGCACCATCTGCGCCGCCGCGGACGCGCTGTTCGCGAACGGTGCCGAGGACGTCATCGTCACCGCCACGCACGGTGTGCTCTCCGGCCCGGCCGCGGACCGCCTGAAGAACTCCAAGGTGAGCGAGTTCGTGTTCACCAACACCCTGCCGACGCCGGGTGAGCTGGAGCTCGACAAGATCACGGTGCTGTCGATCGCCCCGACGATCGCGCGCGCCGTGCGCGAGGTCTTCGAGGACGGCTCGGTCACGAGCCTCTTCGAGGAGCAGGCGTAAGTCAGTCAGTCGGTAGTCAGCACGCCACACGCTGACTGATCGATTTCTGGGCGGCCTCCCCGCCGGGTAGACTCCTGGAGTTGCTCGGCGAGGGAGGCCGCACCTTTTGTGTGCGGCGGTCCGTTATCGACGCGCTCTTCGTAGCAGGTCTGTAGAAGGCCGGGTAACGGCTGTCAGATCCGATTCTCATCTACGAGGAGTGCAGATGTCCGAGGTCAAGATCCCCGCTCAGCTCCGCAGCGACTTCGGCAAGGGCTTCGCTCGCCGCGCCCGTGTCGCCGGCCAGGTTCCCGCCGTCGTCTACGGCCAGGGCAGCGAGCCGGTCCACGTCACCCTGCCGGGCCACGAGACCATGATGGCGCTGAAGAACCAGGGCGTCCGCATCGCCCTGGACATCGACGGCCGCACCGAGATCGTCGTCCCCAAGGACGTGCAGCGCGACGCGCTGAAGGGCTTCCTGGTCCACCTCGACCTGCTGGTCGTCGGCGCCGAGGCCTGATCCTCGCCGGTTTTTCGCCTCCGCCGCCGTCCCGCTCCACCGGAGCGGGACGGCGGTTGGCGTATGAAGGAGATATGCGGATGACGGACGACTCCAGCCCCTGGCTCATCGTGGGCCTCGGCAACCCCGGGCCCGAGTACGCGGGCAACCGGCACAACGTGGGCTTCATGGTCGCCGACCTGCTCGCGGAGCGCATGGGCGGCAAGTTCAAGGCGCACAAGGCGCGCGCGCAGGTGGTGGAGGGACGGCTGGGCGCCCCCGGTCCGTCGAGCCGCCGGGTGGTCATCGCCAAGCCGATGTCCTTCATGAACCTGTCCGGCGGGCCGACCGTCGCCCTGCGCGACTTCTACAAGGTCCCCGCCGAGCGGATCGTCGCCGTCCACGACGAGCTCGACATCGACTTCGGCCAGCTCCGTCTCAAGCTCGGCGGCGGCGACAACGGCCACAACGGTCTGAAGTCCATCACCAAGGCTCTCGGCCCCGACTACTGCCGCGTCCGCTTCGGCATCGGCCGCCCGCCCGGCCGTATGCAGGTCGCCGACTTCGTGCTGAAGGACTTCTCGTCGACGGAGCGGAAGGGCCTCGACTTCGAGGTGGACCGGGCCGCCGATGCCGTTGAGTCTTTGATCGTGGATGGGCTGGAGCGGGCGCAGTCCTTCTACAACTCGTAGTCCGGGGGGGTGCGCCCACCGGGGTGCCTCTTGCGCTCGGCGCGCGTCTGCGGGCCGTCGACGGCTGGTCGCGCAGTTCCCCGCGCCCCTGACGGGGCGCGCCCGACCGCAGCGCTGCCCCTTACGGGGTCGAGGGGCGGAGCCCCCGTGGGGGTTCGGGGG